>WNDX01000057.1 GCA_009914615.1 Herbaspirillum frisingense | reverse complement strand
CCCTCGGCCAATCGCAACGCATAGGCGATTTGCTCTTCGCTAAATCTCGATCGTTTCATGGCTACTCCTTGCCCGCTTCGGGGCGCTGAGAAGCAACCTTACCTCTAGTTTTGACCTGTACGGATATTCCGGGGGCAGGTCATTCGAGGATTGCCCCGGCCATGCGTTCTGGAAGCGCGATTTCACCGGCGCCGGGGGGCTGTTCTCGGTCATCTTCGATCCGCGCTTTGATGAAGTGCAGACCGACCGCTTCGTCGATAGCCTGCAGCTGTTCAAGATCGGCTATAGCTGGGGCGGTGCGCACAGCCTGTGCGTGCCTTACCGGATGCGCGGCATGCGCAAGGCATGGATGTGCGAGGGGCAACTGGTGCGTTTCAACATCGGCCTGGAGTCGCCCGAGGATCTGATCAGCGACATCGCGCAGGCGCTGGGACGGATGTAAGTTTTTCCGGATTGGGTGGCAAAAGGGGCAGCGCCGGTGCAGTTTGCTTATTGGCAATTGAATTGAGGCAAATGTTGCCTCTTTTTGTCGTTTTGCAGCACGACAAATGGATCTAAAATCGCATTTATCCTGGTTTTGTCACCAATTCGTAGCGCAAACCGTGTAAGCGTTTGTAAAAAAATGCAAGTTTCGGCCGCTGCACTGCGGAACGAAACTACATTGCAGGCATCAAGGCAATGTGCGCTCTGCGGATGAGCTAGTCGTCGCGAAGCAACATAGCACCAGGCTATGACGATAATTTACATTTTCTTTTATTGTCTGCTGGCTAAGTTTTAGGCGAGGTTTCATGGCGGAAATTTTTATGTTAAAAATTTGGAATCGCCCTTGAAAGTCTTTTGCTATCTGCCTCAGCCTGATTTCGAGTTGATTTTTTTATAATTTTATCTCGAATTTGTAAGACGAAATCCTACAAATAGTAGGGCGTCGGTACTGACGAAAAATACCGACCAAGTCTAATTTCCCGCCTCTCCCGCCCCCCTCAGAATTGGCTTGCAGTCAAGTAAATGTAACTGACTGTAAGCAGTTTCTTATCGAGGTGGGGGTGCAAATGAATACCAACGACATGATGGCGGAAATCCGCGATGCCAACTTGAGCTATCTCATGCTGGCGCAACAGATGATCCGTTCCGACAAGCCGACCGCAATTTTCCGTCTCGGCATCAGTGCAGAAATCGCCGACCTGATCGAAGGTCTGAGCAATGCGCAAATCATGAAGCTGGCCGCCACCAACATGATGCTGACGCGCTTTCGTTTCGACGATGGCGCCATCCTCGGCATGCTGACGAACTACAACAAAGACAAAAGCCTGGCCCAATCGCATGCGGCCATCTTGATGGCTTGTCAGCCAAGCGAACAAATTTCGTAAAACAACAAGACGAGCAGGGCCGGCGCATCGATGCATGTCATCGCGCCGGAGAGGAAGACGTTAAGCAGCATATAAGTTGGTCTTGGAAGTTGAAGCCTGATAGTCCGCAGTACGAGGTGGGTGGCGGATAGGGGTCGGGCAGTTTCATTACGAAATCATCGGGGGTAGTAGCATGGCTAAGAAAAGCGTTGTCACAGAGGCGCAGGAAATTCAGTTGGCCAT
Organism: Herbaspirillum frisingense; assembly: GCA_009914615.1. Lineage (GTDB taxonomy): Bacteria > Pseudomonadota > Gammaproteobacteria > Burkholderiales > Burkholderiaceae_D > Herbaspirillum > Herbaspirillum frisingense_B. The sequence goes on along the minus strand of WNDX01000057.1, from coordinate 25,942 downwards.
AGAGCTGATCAACCTGGGGGCACGCCTCCAGTTGCTGGAATCCGAAACTTCGCTGTCGCGCGAGCGCCTGCTGAAGCTGTACAAGGAATTGAAGGGCGTATCGCCGCCCAAGGGCATGCTGCCGTTTTCGACGGACTGGTTCATCACCTGGCAGCCCAACATCCATTCTTCGCTGTTCATCAATATTCACCGCTACCTGGTGGAGCATGCGCGCATCTCGGGCATCGAAGCCGTGATGAAGGCCTACAAGCTCTATCTGGAACAGGTCGGTTACGGCGACTCGGGCGAGCCTGTGCTGTCGCTGACCCGGGCCTGGACCCTGGTGCGCTTCTTCGAAAGCAAGATGCTGATGACCACGCCCTGCAGCAAGTGCAACGGCCATTTCGTCGTGCATCGCCTGGATCTGCATCAGGATTACCTCTGCGGTCTGTGCCACATGCCTTCGCGCGCGGGCAAGACCAAGAAGGCCAAGGATGCCGTCGTGGTCGCCATGGCCGAGCCCGTGATGGTGCCGATCGCCGCTTCGGCGCCGCTGGCTGCGGTGGCCTGAGGATTGGTTCTTGCAGTCGTACGACCGGTCCAGGCAGTGTTCAGCGTCAGCATGAGGCCGGTTGCATAGATGTCCGAACACCAGGATGACACCGGAGCCCGCCGCAGGCCCTTGTTGCAGGCTCCGGCGATCCAGGCGCTGTTTCTGTTCTTCATCGGCCTGGTCGGCGCCAATGTGCTGGACGTGCTGGCCCAGCGCGCCGGTCTTGCGCCTTTTTCCCCGCTTCAGACTTCGCTGCTGCACGGTGTGATCGCCGCGCTGCTGGCGCGTTTGCGCCGCATGGCGGCATGGTGGTGGTTCATCCTGCTGGTATTCCCCGCGGCCGCATGGGGCGTGGGGCGGTTGCATCTCCCGTCCTGGCTGTTTCTGGCCGTCTTCCTGTTCCTGCTGGCGCTGTTCTGGTCCACCTTCCGCAGCCAGGTGCCGTTCTATCCGTCCGGCCAGCCGGCCTGGGATGCGGTGGCCGCGCTGTTGCCGCAAGGGCGTCCCATCCGTTTCATGGACATCGGCAGCGGCCTTGGCGGGGCGGTGCTGCACCTGTCGCGCCGCCGTCCCGAGAGCGAATTCACCGGCATCGAGATTGCGCCCTTGCCCTGGCTGGTCAGCCGGTTGCGCGCGGCGCTGGCGGGCAATCGTTGCCGTTTCGTGCGGGGCGACTACCTGTTGCTGGATTTCGCCGATTATGACGTCGTGTTTGCCTATCTCTCGCCGGCCGCCATGGTGGCGCTATGGCAGAAGGCCCGGGCGGAAATGCGGCCGGGAGCCTTGTTGCTCAGTTATGAATTCCATATCCCCGGCGCGCCGCCGGATGTCGTGGTGCAGCCCGAGGGTGGCGGGCCCGTCTTGCATGGTTGGCGCTTGTAGATGTCGATAAGGCCTGCGCGGCGAGACGTAACGTCTTAAGTTTGCGCAAATTCAGCCGTAAATCGAAAAGGAAGGACGTTTTTCGGATATGTATTCCCTCATTTGCTTGATTGGAATACATGTAATCTGACGAACGTGAAAATACACTCAACGCCACTGGGACGGGAGTAGGCACTTGTTAGTCATAATTGGATATGTTGTGGTCTGCTTTTCCGTCTTCGGCGGATTTGCAATGTCGGGTGGCCACCTGGGGGCGCTGTTTCAGCCGCTTGAACTGCTCATGATCGGCGGCGCCGCGGGGGGCGCTTTCCTGGTCGGCAACAATGGCAAGGCCATCAAGGCCACGCTCAAGGCGCTGCCGACGGTGCTCAAGGGCTCGCAGTACACCAAGGCTCTGTACATGGAGCTGATGGCGCTGTTGTTCGAGATCCTGACCAAGTCGCGTAAGGAAGGCCTGATGTCCATCGAAGGCGACATCGAAGAGCCCGAAAACAGCCCGATCTTCAGCAAGTACCCTGGCGTGCTGGCCGACCATCACCTGATCGAGTTCATGACCGACTACCTGCGTCTGATGGTGTCGGGCAACATGGACGCCTTCCAGATCGAAAACCTGATGGACAACGAAATCGAAACGCACCACCACGAAGGCGAAATCCCGGTGCATTGCATCGCCAAGCTGGGCGACGGCATGCCGGCGTTCGGTATCGTGGCGGCGGTGATGGGCGTGGTGCACACCATGGAATCGGTGGGTATTCCGCCCTCCGAGCTGGGCATGCTGATCGCGCACGCGCTGGTCGGTACCTTCCTCGGTATTCTGCTGGCATACGGTTTCGTGGGCCCGCTGTCCAGCCTGCTGGAACAGAAACTGCACGAATCCACCAAGATTTACCAATGCGTCAAGGTTACCCTACTGGCCAGTCTGAATGGCTATGCCCCGGCGCTGTCGATCGAATTCGGCCGCAAGGTCCTGTTCTCGACCGAACGTCCGACCTTCATCGAGCTGGAAGAGCACGTGAAGCAGGCCAAGAGCAAGTAAAGCGATCCGGACCGCCGATGGCGGTTCCGGCAGTAACCACCAGCATTGAAGCAGGAGCAGAGACATGGCCGACGAAGGGCTACGTCCCATTATCGTTAAACGGATCAAGAAGGGCGGCGGCGGTCACCACGGCGGCGCCTGGAAGATCGCGTACGCCGACTTCGTGACTGCGATGATGGCGTTCTTCCTGCTGATGTGGCTGCTCGGCTCGACCGCCAAGGGTGACCTGAACGGCATCGCGGAATACTTCAAGACCCCGCTGAAGGTGGCCATGGCCGGCGGCTCCGGCAGTGGCGACGCCAACACGGTGATCCCCGGCGGCGGCAAGGATCTGACGCGCCAGGATGGCCAGCTGCGCAAGGGCGAAAACGATACCGTTACCCGCAAACAGACCTTGAAGCAGGCGCAGCAGGAGCTGGAGCGCGCCGAACGCGCCCGTCTGGAAGACCTCAAATCGCGCATCGAAAAGGCGATCGATTCCAATCCCACGCTCAAGCAGTTCAAGAACCAGCTGCTCATCGATATCACTTCGGAAGGCTTGCGCATCCAGATCGTGGATGAGAAGAATCGACCGATGTTCTCGCTGGCGAGCGCCCAGCTGCAGCCTTACACCAAGGAAATCCTGCACGAGATCGGCCGTACCCTGAACGATGTGCCCAACAAGATCAGCCTGTCGGGCCATACCGACGCCACGCCGTATTCCAGCGGCGAGAAGGGCTACAGCAACTGGGAACTGTCGGCGGACCGCGCCAATGCGTCGCGCCGCGAGCTGATCCAGGGCGGCATGGACGAATCCAAGGTGCTGCGCGTCGTGGGCCTGTCGTCCGCGGTGCTGTTGGATAAGGAAGACCCCTTCAATCCCATCAATCGCCGTATCAGCATCATCGTGATGAACAAGAAGGCCGAAGAACTGGTGGAGAAGGACAGCGGCTCGCTCAACGTCCCCACCGACGCCAGCGATGACGATGTGCAACAGGGCCTCCGCGCACCTGCCAAGAATTGATGCAGATGTGTTTTAACTGACCAGGGGAAGAGAGCCTGATATGCCGACCAAGACAATGCTGCACGAGCTCAAGCGCTTGTTGCTCGACACGGCAAGCGGTGGCAGCCGCCAATTGACGGAAGTGGAGTCGGACCTGGTCCAGACCAACATCCTCCTGGGCGAAGCGATCGGCAAGCTGGGTAGCAGCTTCATGGAATTGCACCGTTCGGTGCAGGCGCAGCAGGATATCCTGGAAGCGCTGATGAGCGGCAATGAGGAGCTCACTGCCGATAGCATCGAAAAGCTCAAGGAAACGCAGAACCAGGTCAGCCAGCACGTCAATGCGGCCGTCACCGGCCTGCAATTCCAGGATATGACCAGCCAACTGCTGGAACGCATCGTGCGCCGCGTGATCGGCCTGCGCGAAGCGCTGGGCGTGCTCAGTGCCAACAGTTTCGAAATCGTGCCCGAACAGGGGCAGACCGATGCCGATCTGGAAAGCCTGCTGGCCAGCACCGTGCAATCCATCGAAGAACGTCTGACCGTGCTCGACACCGGACTGTGGAAAGCGGTGCGCCAGACCCGCATGGAAAGCGGCGATATCGAGCTGTTCTGACGGTGCGGCGCCCCATGGGGATGGGGTAGAGTGGAACAAGGTTGAACTAGGTCATTCCGACCTCCGCCAGGCTGTACGGTAGAGGCCCAGGGTGCGGCATAATCCGGTGTTGCGATTGATGCCTTATTGAAGAAACAGGGAGTAACGATGTCCAAAACGATTCTCGCAGTAGATGATTCCGGATCACTGCGTCAGATGGTGGTATTCAGTCTGAAGGCTGCGGGTTACAACGTCACCGAAGCGGTGGACGGCGTGGACGCGCTGGAAAAGGCCAAGTCGCATACCTTCGACCTGGTGCTGACCGATCAGAACATGCCGCGCATGGACGGCCTGACGCTGATCCGTTCGCTGCGCGAGCTGTCGAGCTACCAGCGCGTGCCCATCCTGATGCTCACCACCGAATTCAGCGATGAAATGAAGGCCAAGGGCAAGGCCGCCGGCGCCAACGGCTGGCTGGTCAAGCCTTTTGACCCGCAGCGCCTGACCGAGGTCGTCAAGAAAGTGATCGGCTGATCTGCCATAACAACAACAGCGACACGTACGCATTCTCATGACGGAGCCCAGGCATGAGCATTGATATGAGCCAGTTTTTCCAAGTGTTTTTCGACGAAGCCGAAGAAGGGCTCGCCGAAATGGAAAAGCTATTGTTGGCCGTCAATGTGGCGTCGCCGGATCCCGAAGACCTGAATGCGGTGTTCCGCGCCGCCCATTCGATCAAGGGCGGTTCCTCGACTTTCGGCCTGACCGATATCGCCGAAGTCACGCACGTGCTGGAGTCACTGCTCGACCGTATCCGCCAGGGCCAGATGGCCCTGACGTCGGAGCACGTGGACGCCTTCCTGGCGGCCAAGGACGTGCTGAAGTCCATGCTGGACGGCCACAAGCATGGCGCTGAAGTCGATCTGGACGCGGTCGGCGACGTGCGCATGCTGCTCGAAGCGCTGTCGCAGGGCAAGAGCTCGACCCCCGCCAAGCCCGCCGCCGCATCGGCGCAGCCGGCCGGCGTCGTGGTCGGCCCGGGCGGCGTGCGCCGCTACCGCATCGAGATGCCGGTGATCGCCGACAAGGACGCCGAGGCGCTGGCCGACGAGCTGTCCATGCTGGGCAAGATCGAAAAATCCAAGTCGCCCGAAGGCCGCTGGGTATTCATCCTCGACACCGCCGAGCCCATCGATGACGTGGTCGCCATCTGCGCCTTCATCGTCAACGTCTCGGATCTCAAGATTTCGCAAGCCGTGGACCCGGTGCGCTCCAAGGAAGAGGAGCAGGGCTACGGTTTCTTCGACAATTTCACGACCCAGGAAGAGCGCGAGCGCGCCCAGGGTTACGGTTTCTTCGACAGCGCCACCACCATCGAGGACAAGGAGCGCGAGCAGGGCTATGGCTTCTTCGCGCCGTTCGTGCCGCTGGATATCAGCGCCAAGAAGCCTGAACCCGAGGTGGATGCGCACCAGCATCCCGACGAGGCGCCGCTGCCCGTCACCGAACATGTCGCGGCCGAGAAAAAGGCTGCCAAGGCCGGCGCGGCTGCGGCCGCCGGCCATGAATCCTCCTCCATCCGCGTCAGCGTCGAAAAAGTCGATCAGCTCATCAACCTGGTGGGCGAACTGGTGATCACCCAGGCCATGATCGAGCAGCGCGTCGGCAAGCTCGATCCGATGCTGCATGAGCACCTGCTCAACAGCGTCAGCCAGCTCAGCCGCAACACGCGCGACCTGCAGGAATCGGTGATGTCGATCCGCATGATGCCGATGGATTACGTGTTCTCGCGCTTCCCGCGCATGGTGCGCGACCTGGCGCACAAGCTGGGCAAGCAGGTCGAATTCGTCACCCACGGCGCGGCGACGGAGCTGGACAAGGGCTTGATCGAGCGCATCGTCGATCCGCTGACCCACCTGGTGCGCAACAGCATCGACCACGGCATCGAGCTGCCCGACGCGCGCCGCGCGGCCGGCAAGAGCGACGCCGGCACGCTGTCGCTGTCCGCGGAACACCAGGGCGGCAACATCATCATCGAGGTCACCGACGACGGCGGTGGCCTCAATCGCGACAAGATCCTGGCCAAGGCCAAGCAGCAGGGCATGCCGGTATCGGATAACCTGAACGACGCCGACGTCTGGCAGCTGATCTTCGAGCCAGGCTTCTCCACGGCCGAGCAGGTGACCGACGTGTCCGGCCGCGGCGTGGGCATGGATGTGGTAAAACGCAACATCCTGGCCATGGGCGGGGCGGTGGATATCCGCTCCAGCAAGGGCTTCGGCACCACGATTTCGATCTCGCTGCCGCTGACGCTGGCGATTCTGGACGGTATGTCGATCCGTATTGGTGAAGAAGTTTACATATTGCCGCTGGGATATGTGGTTGAATCTTTGCAGCCGTTGGAGCAAGATATCAAAGAGATCAGCGGGCAGGGCAAGGTGCTGCGTGTTCGCGGGGAATACCTGCCGTTGATACCGCTTTATCAGATTTTCAACATCGAGCCTTCGTTCACCAATCCCTCGCAAGGGCTGGTGGTGATTCTGGAGTCCGATGGCAAGAAGGCGGCGCTGTTCGTGGACGACCTGATCGGCCAGCAACAGATCGTCGTCAAGAATCTCGAGTCGAATTATCGCAAGGTAGCAGGGATTTCAGGTGCTACCATTCTGGGTGACGGCGGCGTTGCCCTGATTGTCGATGTGGCAGCCTTGCTGCGATCCAGCCGCCAACTGAATGACGAATCTGTATTTTCCTGATTTTTAAAGGGCCTCAACATGTCTGACACTGCATCCAAGAATCTTTCCGGCTTCGGCGAAAAGACCGACAGCAATGGAAATGAATTTCTTGCCTTCACCCTGGGTAAGGAAGAATACGGCATCGATATTCTGAAGGTTCAGGAAATCCGCGGCTACGAAGCCGTGACCCGCATCGCCAACTCGCCCGACTTCATCAAGGGCGTGGTGAACCTGCGCGGCATCATCGTCCCCATCGTCGATATGCGCATCAAGTTCCAGCTGGGCGAGCCGACCTATGATCAGTTCACCGTCGTGATCATCCTCAACATCGGCGGCCGCGTGGTCGGCATGGTGGTGGACAGCGTGTCCGACGTGATCACCCTGACCCAGGAGCAGATCAAGCCCGCGCCGGAAATGGGCACCACGTTTGACTCCGACTACCTGATCGGCCTGGGCACCCTGGAGCAGCGCATGCTGATCCTGGTGGACATCGACAAGCTGATGTCCAGCGCCGAGATGGGTCTGATCGAAAAGCTGGCCGCCTGATAGAACAAGGTTCCAGCGGCCTAAAGGCTCAGGAGAGCCCGGCCTGCGCTTCCGGACTCGGAGGAGACGAAGGCCGGATGAGGCGATAGCCGTCATTCGGGAAAAGAGGGCGACATCGCCCGATACAGAAAAGAAAAAGGCATCTGCCCGCACGGCAGGTGCCTTTTTTATTGCAAAAATTGCAATGCGCGACCCCGTGACGACGGGGTCATCCCATCTCAATGGAAATGCTCGGCCGCCGGCGGCGTGTCCTCCGGCATTTCCGCATGCACCAGTTCGCCTTCGCGATCCGGGAACAGCGGGGCGCCGCAATCGTCGCAGAATTCCATCGTGAAGCGTTCGGCATGGTGCTTGATATGCACGATGCCGCATTCGCGCAGCACGGTCAGGATCTCTTGCAGCGGGTTGGCGCCCAGGTGTTCCGGCAGGTCGGGGAGGAGGCCGGTCGGCATCAGCGGCATGTCTTCACCGCTCTCTTGCTCGTAGAGCGGCCAGACGGTGCCATACACCACGGTCGGATCGCCGCTGATGGAGAAGCCGATGCGGTATTCATCGATCTGGCCGTTGATGTCCTCCGAAAAACCGCCGATGCTGGCATGCAGCTCGGTCGAGGAGATATCCAGCGTCTGCGTCAGGAAGTAATCGGCGGCGCGTATCGAGGCCGGGCGGATGCGCTTGTCGGCTTCGCGGCAGCCGAAATAATAGGCTTGCGGCAGCAGCAGCTCGACATTGCAGCCGGGCAGCAGGCGCGTGAACAGCGGCGTGACCTGCTGCTTCCAGGCGTCGAAGGCGGCCGTCTTGTTGGCCGAGAAATGGCTTTGCTGCTCGCTTTCCTGCCAGTGGAACAGCGCGGTGCCGGCCGGCACCACGACGGCGGCGATCACGTAGCGGGTGTCGGCCAGGAAGGCCGCGGTCGGCTGCTGTTCGCCGCGCAATTGCACCGGTGCATTCTTCAGCGCCGACTGGCCCATCTGGCGCGTCAGGGCGAACACTTCGGTGTGATAGCGCGGCAGCTGCTCGATGGCGAACAGCGTGGGCGCCAGCGCCAGCCTCGCATCCTTGGCCAGCACGTGAGCGTGCAGATGGGCCGCGATCGCGTTCTGCAGGTCGCCGGCGATGTTGCCGGAAGCGATCGCGAAGCGGGTCCAGGCCAGCACTGGTAGCACAAGCAGCTGCACTTCATACTCGTTGCCTTCGAATTCCAGCGTGGTCGATTCGCTGCCGGCTTCCACTGCTTCGATCAGCACATCGTAGGCATCCAGGTCGGCCTTGAACAGGTGGTCCAGGGCGGCATCGATCAGGGGCTGGTGGCCGGTACGCAGCAGTTTGTTGAGCAGGGCGTCCAGCGGCTTGAGCCAGGCTCGTTCTTCGAGCCGGCTGGAGGCCTGCGCAATGGCTTGCGCGAAGGTCACCAGATGCTGGCTGTCGGACGAGAGCTTGGAAGAGGAGCGTTTAGCGGGACGACGCATGAATGGATTCTGTAGGGACGAAATTTTGTATTGTAGATGATTTGGCCGCGAATTCAGGCCCTGGCGCCGTCGCGCGCGTCTCAGACCGGGGCTGGCAAGGGAACGCAATAAAAAACGCCGGACGAATCCGGCGTTTTTTATTGTCCGCGGCCCGTGCGGGCGCCGCGGCGACGTCCGTGCCGAGCGCCCGATCAGGCAGCCAGCAGCTGGCGCAGCACGAACGGCAGGATGCCGCCATGCTTGTAGTAGTCCACTTCGATCGGGGTATCGATACGCAGCAGGACCTTGACTTCCTTGGTTTCGCCGTTCTTGCGATGGATCACCAGGGTGGCGTCCTGTTGCGGCTTGATTTCGCCGTCCAGGCCCTTCAGGTCGAAGGTTTCATCGCCGGTGATGCCCAGCGATTGCACGCTGTCGTTGCCCTTGAACTGCAGCGGCAGCACGCCCATGCCAACCAGGTTGGAACGGTGGATACGCTCGAAGGAACGCGCGATCACGGCCTTCACGCCCAGCAGCTGGGTGCCCTTGGCTGCCCAGTCGCGCGAGGAGCCGGTGCCGTACTCTTCGCCGCCGAACACCATGGTCGGGGTTTCCGACGCGACGTACTTCATCGCTGCGTCGTAGATCGACATTTCTTCACCGGTCGGCTGGTGCAGGGTGATGCCGCCTTCCACGCGCGAGCCGTCAGGCTTGGCCGGGATCATCAGGTTCTTGATGCGCACGTTGGCGAAGGTGCCACGCATCATGATCTCGTGGTTGCCGCGGCGCGAGCCGTAGGAGTTGAAGTCGGCCTTCAGCACGCCGTTGGCTTGCAGCCACTTGCCTGCCGGGCTGGATTCCTTGATCGAACCGGCCGGCGAGATGTGGTCGGTGGTGATCGAGTCGCCGAACACGCCCAGCGCGCGCGCGCCTGTGATGCCGGCCGAGGTGACCTTCGGTTCTTCGGTGAAGTTCTCGAAGAACGGCGGCTCGGCGATGTAGGTGGAACCCGGCCAGTTGTAGACTTCGCCCTTGGCGACGCCCTTGATGGCTTCCCACAGCTTGCCCGGAGCGCCCTTGACGTCGGCGTAGTTCTCCTTGAAGGTCTTGGCGTTCATCGCGAACTTCAGCAGCTTTTCGATCTCTTGCGAGGTCGGCCAGATGTCGCCCAGGAAGATGTCCTTGCCGCCCTTGCCCTTGCCGACCGGTTCGGTCATCAGGTCGCGGGTGACGTTGCCGGCGATGGCGTAGGCCACCACCAGCGGGGGCGATGCCAGGAAGTTGGCGCGGATGTTCGGGTGGATACGCGCTTCGAAGTTACGGTTGCCCGACAGCACGGCTGCCGCCACCACGTCGTTCTTGACGATGGCTTCGTTCATGGCCGGGGTCAGGTCACCGGCGTTGCCGATGCAAGTGGTGCAACCATAGGCAGTCACGCCGAAGCCCAGCTTTTCCAGGTAGGGCAGCAGGCCGGCGGCTTCCAGGTACTTGGTCACCACGCGCGATCCCGGCGCCAGCGAGGTCTTGATGTGCGGAGCGACCTTCAGGCCGGCTTCGACAGCCTTCTTGGCCAGCAGGCCGGCGGCCAGCAGCACGCTCGGGTTGGAGGTGTTGGTGCACGAAGTGATGGCGGCGATCAGCACGTCGCCGTTGTGCAGGTCCACGCCGTCGGTGTTCTTGTAGGTGGCGGACAGGTCTTCAGCCTTCTTGTTGAAGCCGTTTTCAGCCACCGGCTTGGTGAACAGGTCGGCGAAGGTGGACTTGACGTTGCCGATTTCGATGCGGTCTTGCGGACGCTTCGGACCGGCCAGCGACGGCGCGACGGAACCCAGGTCCAGCGAGACTTCCTGGGTGTAGTCGATCTGGCCTGCCTTAGGCACGCCGTACAGTTCCTGGGCCTTGAAGTAGGCTTCGAAGGCGTCGATTTCCGCCTTGGTGCGGCCGGTGCCCTTGAAGTAGTCGATGGTGGCGTCGTCAACCGGGAAGAAGCCCATGGTGGCGCCGTATTCCGGCGCCATGTTGGCGATGGTGGCGCGGTCGGTCAGCGACAGCGACTCGGTGCCTTCGCCGAAGAACTCGACGAACTTGCCCACGACCTTGGTCTTGCGCAGCAGCTCGGTGATGGTCAGCACCAGGTCGGTGGCGGTGATGCCTTCGCGCAGCGCGCCGGTCAGGTTCACGCCGACCACGTCCGGGGTCAGGAAGTAGACCGGCTGGCCCAGCATGCCGGCTTCCGCCTCGATGCCGCCCACGCCCCAGCCGACCACGCCGATGCCGTTGATCATGGTGGTGTGCGAGTCGGTGCCGACCAGGGTGTCAGGGTAGTACACGCCGGTTTTGTTGTGCACGCCGCGCGCCAGGTATTCCAGGTTGACCTGGTGGACGATGCCGAAGCCCGGGGGCACCACGCCGAAGGTGTCGAAAGCCTGCATGCCCCACTTCATGAACTGGTAGCGTTCGTTGTTGCGGGTGAATTCCAGCTTCATGTTCAGATCCAGCGCCTTCTTCTCGCGGAAGTGGTCGATCTGCACCGAGTGGTCAACCACCAGATCCACGGGAACCAGCGGCTCGATGTTCTTGGGGTTCTTGCCCAGCTTGCTGGCGACGTTGCGCATCGCGGCCAGGTCGGCCAGCAGCGGAACGCCGGTGAAGTCCTGCAGCACCACGCGGGCGACCACGAACGGGATCTCGTCAACGCGGGCAGCCTTGGCGCCCCAGTTGGCGAGCTGCTTGACGTGCTCTTCGGTAACCTTCTGGCCGTCGCAGTTGCGCAGCACGGATTCCAGCACGATGCGGATGGAAACCGGCAGGCGCGAGACGTTCACGCCCAGCGCTTTCTGCAGCGCGGGCAGGGAGTAGAACTTGCCTTTCTTGGAACCGGAAATCTTGAATTCCTTTAGGGTGTTCAATGTGTTGCGAGACATGGCCTCTTCTCCTTAGATGGCAATTTAGTGATGTTAGCTAGTCGAATCCGGTTTGCGCTGCAATGTTCAAACTGCTGGGTGCTGCCTGATTCTGTGGTACGTCTGTGTTACGTCCTGAGGCGGGATTCCTTGAGGAAGCCGATCAGTTTTTCGGCGCCGCCGCCACCGTCGGCACTGCCGCAGCGGCCGCCGCCTGCTGCTGCTCGGCGTTCTTGCATTCGTTGGCCAACTGCTGGCCCTTCTTCGAATCCAGCAGCAGGCCCTTGGCCGGGATGCCGATCCACACCAGGCCGACCTTGCGGTTCTCGAAGCGGTTGGCGCCGGTGGTGGTTTCCACGCGGGTCAGGCGGTTGATCCTCTTGTTCCAGCGGATGGCGATGTGCTTGTCGTCGGCTTCGTTCTTCCAGATGGTCAGTTTCTGGCCCAGTTCGCAGTTGAAGTCTGCCGACAGGGTGCCGCCCAGTTCGGGTTCGCTGTCGTCATCGTCGGCGTCCGAGGAGAACGGCATCTTGGCGGCCGGGGCGGCTGCCGCGGCCGCAGCCTTCTTGGCCGGCGCCTTCTTGGCGGGGGCCTTCTTCTTTGCGGCCGGCTTGGCCGGGGTGGTGGTCTCGGCCACGGCCGACGAGATGCCGGCTGCGGCGAACAGGGCGCCCAGCAGGGCAATTGCGGTCAGTTGCTTTTTCATGAACGGTGCGTGGATCTGTACGTGTACGTTACGGTGTGGTTAGTGGGAATCGCCGCCGGCGAACCAGTCCGCAGCCTCTTGCGGCAAGTCCACGCCGGTGGCGTGGGCGCGCTGCAGGATGCTCCAGAAATAGCGATAGCTGGCCCGGTCGTGCAGATTCCCCTGGTGCTGGATCGGACCCCATTGCACTGCCTGAGCCTTGAGCAAAATGTGTGCCGCCTGATCAGCCTCTTCCACCGAGGGCGACATGGACTGCACGATCGGCTTGATCTGATCCGGATGAATGCTCCACATCCGGGTATAGCCGAACTCTTGGGCCGCGCGTCGCGCATCGTCGGCGACGGCGGCGGGATTCTTGATGTCGGTGGTCACGTTGTGCGACGGCACCTTGCCGTGCGCATGGCAGGCGGCGGAAATCTCGAGCTTGGCGCGGCGCATCAGCGGGTGATCGAACTGGCCCGGGGAGCGCATGGCCGAACCCGGGATCGCGCCGTAGTGCGCGGAAACGAAGTCCATCACCCCGAACGACAGCGATTCGACCTGCGGCATCGCGGCGATCTTCCAGACATCGGCCAGCGCGCCGTGGGTCTCGATCAGCACGTGCAGCGGCAGCGCATGGCGCCCGGCCGCAAGACAAACGCGGTTGACCGATTCCAGCGCGCGCAGCACATCGTTGGCGCCTTCCGGCTTGGGGAGCATGACGAAGGCCAGCTCGCGCGCGGCGCCGGAGCAGATGATGGAAACGTCCTGGTCGAAGTGCGGGCTGCCGACGTCATGCACGCGTGCGCCGATGCGGCGGTGGCGATTGTCGGGGCCGGCGATCAGCGAGGCGACCAGTTCGGCGTGCGCGGCTTCATTGCCGGCGGCGGCGCCGTCCTCGCAGTCGAACGTGATGTCGAATACGGGGCCGAGTTCCTGCTGCAGGGCGATCGACTTGCGCATCAGCTTCTCGGAGCCGGCGTAGTGATCGCATACCGGAAGCGAAACCGGCTGCTGCGCACCTGGGAACAAGACCTGGGAGGGATGCATTGCTGCTGAATGAAAGGGTTGTCGATTCAGTTGAAACCGCGCGGCGGCAATCGTCTGCCGCCGCGCACGGGTCGATCAGCCGACCAGATGCTTGACGCCTTCGCGTTCTTCCATCAGCTCTTTGAGCGTGACGTTGATGCGCTCTTGCGAGAATGCATCGATTTCCAGACCCTGGACGATCTTGTATTCGCCGTTTTCGGTGGTCACCGGGAAGCCGAACATGGTGCCTTCGGGGATGCCGTAGGAGCCATCGGACGGGATGCCCATGGTGGTCCACTTGCCGTTGGTGCCCAGCACCCAGTCACGCACGTGGTCGATCGCTGCGTTGGCGGCCGAAGCAGCCGAGGACAGGCCGCGCGCTTCGATGATGGCCGCGCCGCGCTTGCCCACGGTGGGCAGGAACACGTTGGCGTTCCATTCCTGGTCGTTGATGGTGTCCTTGACCGAGGCGCCATCGGCGGTAGCGAAACGGTAGTCGGCGTACATGGTCGGGGAGTGGTTGCCCCACACGCACAGCTTCTCGATGGCGGAGACCGGCTTGCCGATCTTGGCAGCCACTTGCGACAGGGCGCGGTTGTGATCCAGACGCAGCATGGCGGTGAAGTTCTTGGCCGGCAGGTTCGGGGCCGACTTCATGGCGATGTAGGCGTTGGTGTTGGCCGGGTTGCCGACCACCAGCACCTTGACGTCGCGCGAGGCCACGGCGTCCAGCGCCTTGCCTTGCACGGTGAAGATCTGGGCGTTGGCTTCCAGCAGGTCCTTGCGCTCCATGCCGGGGCCGCGCGGGCGGGCGCCGACCAGCAGGGCGATGTCGGCGTCCTTGAACGCGGTCATCGGGTCGCTGTGTGCGGTCACGCCGGCCAGCAGCGGGAATGCACAGTCGTCGATTTCCATGATGACGCCCTTGAGCGCCTTCTGAGCCTTCTCATCGGGGATTTCCAGCAGTTGCAGGATGACCGGCTGGTCTTTGCCGAGCAGGTCGCCGTTGGCGATGCGGAACAGCAGGGAGTAACCGATTTGACCGGCGGCGCCGGTGACGGCAACACGCTTGGGGGCTTTAGCCATGTTGAATCTCCAATAGAGGTGATGAAAAAAAGCATTCCAGACTGCATCGAAGCGCACGTTGCGGTCGCGTCGCGGTAGGCGCGGCAGGGCCGTCTGCGGTTGCTTCTGGTTTGCGCAAGATCCTTGCGCGACTTCCTCGAATTCTTGTTAGGCAGCCATGATACCGTCGAAAACGCGGCGAGTCAGTTGCTTTCGCCCTCGATTCTGCCGACCAGCCCAAAACCTGTCACACTCATGTTCAGCCAACATGAAAACGCGGATTTTTCGATGCCTGGATGAGATCGATTCTCGTTATCGTTTGTCGGCCGGAAGTTCGCGTCACGCCTGCGTTGCGGCTTTTCAGGTTGCTCGCGAGTGTAGGCCCGCGAAAGGCACCTGTCAATCAATATCTTATGTCTTATATAAGACATATTATTGCATAGGTTTTGCTGGACGCCCGGAGGGGTTTTGTGGTGAAATTCGGGGTTATGAGCTCGATCCTGCCTAATCCGAACAACGTCGACGCGCAAGCCGCGGGGGCGGGTGTTGCCAGTCCGGCGCCCACCTTCAGTCCGTTGTATCAGCAGATCAAGGCGCTCATCATGCAGCGCCTGGAAGCCGGTGAGTGGAAGCCCGGTGAGCTCATCCCCAGCGAAGTCGAGCTGGGTAGTCGCTTCAAGGTTAGCCAGGGTACGGTGCGCAAGGCCATCGACGAGCTGGCGGCCGAAAACCTGGTGGTGCGCCGCCAGGGCAAGGGCACCTTCGTCGCCACCCATCATGAAACCCAGGCGCAATTCCGTTTCCTGCGGCTGATGGCCGACAGCGACGAGCCGCAGCGTCCCGAGAACAAGATCGTCGAAGTCAAGCGCGTGCGCGCCTCCGCTGAAGTGGCGCGGCAGCTGGACATGAAGTCCGGCGATTCCGTCATCTTCATTCGTCGGGTCAAATCTTTCAATGGCGTTCCCATCATCCTCGAAGACATCTGGCTGCCTGGCGCCATCTTCAAGGGGCTGACGGCCGAGCGTCTGGTGGAATACCGCGGGCCGCTGTACGGCCTGTTCGAGTCGGAATTCGGCACGCGCATGATCCGTGCCGAGGAGCGTATCCGCGCCGTGGGAGCGGATCCGGAGTCCGCAGAGTTTCTGGGCGTATTGCCCCAAACGCCGTTGCTGAGCGTGGAGCGCGCGTCATTTACCTACGGCGACAAGCCGGTGGAAATGCGCCGCGGTCTGTACTTGACGACGAGTCACCATTATCAGAGCGAACTGAGCTGACGACCTTCAGGGGAACCGCGGCGCCGGGCAGGCAAAGGCCGGTGGGGCGGAGAAGGGCGGTGTCAAGCCTTTTCGGCATGTTGCGAAGCGCAATAAATGTTGATGGCGATTTGTAAAATCGGCGAAAATTGCAGGATTGTTTTAATCTGAGGAGAACCTTGTATGTCTGAAGCCGCTAAACCACCACGGCCGCAATTTCGTAACATACACCTTACCCAAATTGCTGGTTACCGCATGCCCCTGGCAGCGATCGTGTCGATCATGCACCGCATCAGCGGGCTGTTCCTGTTCCTGATGCTGCCGTTCGTCCTGTTCCTGCTGGACAGCAGCCTGCTCTCCGAAGGCACCTTCGACTACCTCAAGGGCTTCGCCTCCAACTGGTTCGTCAAGCTGGTCATTCTCGCCCTGTCCTGGGCTTACCTCCACCACTTCTGCGCCGGCATCCGCCACCTGGTCATGGACAACCATATCGGTCTGGACAAGGACAGCGCACGCAAGTCGTCGGCTACGGTCCTTGTGATCAGCATCGCGCTGATGGTCCTGGTGGCATTGAAACTGTTCGGAGCATTCTAAAAATGGCTGATAACAATATCGGATCCAAGCGCCTGGTCGTCGGCGCGCACTACGGTCTGCGCGACTGGCTCGCGCAACGCGCCACCGCCGTCGTGATGGCGGTCTACACCATCATCCTGCTGGTGTGCTTCTTCACCTCGACCGGCTTCAGCTATCAGGGCTGGGCCGCGTTGTTCTCGCATCAATGGTTCAAGGTCGCGACCTTCGCGGTCTTCATGGCGCTGTTCTTCCACGCCTGGATCGGCGTGCGCGACATCTGGATGGATTACGTCAAGCCGGTCGCCGTGCGTCTGGTCCTGCAAGTTGCCACGATTCTGTGGCTGGTTGGTTGCGCCGGCTATGCCGCGCAGATTCTGTGGAGAAATTAAATCGTGGCTGCCATCAAATCCGCAATCACTACCCGCCGCTTTGACGCGGTGATCGTCGGCGCCGGCGGTTCCGGCATGCGTGCTTCGCTGCAACTGGCTGAAGCCGGCCTGAATGTCGCCGTCCTGTCGAAGGTCTTCCCGACCCGCTCGCACACCGTTGCCGCCCAGGGCGGCATCGGCGCTTCGCTGGGCAACATGTCGGAAGACAACTGGTACTGGCACATGTTCGACACCGTCAAGGGTTCCGACTACCTGGGCGACCAGGACGCCATCGAATTCATGTGCCGCGAAGCACCGAACGCCGTGTACGAACTGGAACACTTCGGCATGCCGTTCGACCGCAACCCCGACGGCACCATCTACCAGCGCCCGTTCGGCGGCCACACGGCCAACCTGGGCGAAAAGCCGGTGCAGCGCGCCTGTGCCGCTGCCGACCGTACCGGTCACGCGCTGCTGCACACCCTGTACCAGCGCAACGTGCGCGCCAAGACCCACTTCTTCGTCGAGTGGATGGCGCTGGACATCATCCGTAACGAAGAGGGCGACGTCCTCGGCGTGACCGCGCTGGAAATGGAAACCGGCGAAATCATGATGCTGCACGCCAAGACCACCCTGTTCGCCACCGGCGGCGCGGGCCGTATCTGGGCCGCCTCGACCAACGCCTTCATCAATACCGGCGACGGCATGGGCATGGCGGCACGCGCCGGCCTGCCGCTGCAGGACATGGAGTTCTGGCAGTTCCACCCGACCGGCGTGGCCGGCGCGGGCGTGCTGATCACCGAAGGTGTGCGCGGCGAAGGCGGCATCCTGATCAACAGTAACGGCGAACGCTTCATGGAGCGCTATGCGCCGACCCTGAAGGATCTGGCGCCGCGCGACTTCGTCTCGCGTTCGATGGACCAGGAAATCAAGGAAGGCCGCGGCGTCGGCCAGCACCAGGACCACGTGCTGCTGGATCTGCGCCACATTGGCGCGGAGACCATCAAGAAGCGTCTGCCGTCGATTCTGGAAATCGCGCACAAGTTCGCCAACGTCGATGCGACCAAGGAGCCGATCCCCGTCGTGCCGACCATCCACTATCAGATGGGCGGTATCCCGACCAACGTGCACGGCCAGGTGGTCGCGCCCAAGGGCGGTTCGATGAAGGAAGTGGTGCAGGGCATGTACGCCATCGGCGAATGCGCCTGCGTCTCGGTGCACGGCGCCAACCGTCTGGGCACCAACTCGCTGCTGGACCTAGTGGTGTTTGGCCGCGCGGCCGGCAACCACATCGTCGGCAGCAAGCTGCAAGACCAGAGCCATCGCCCGATCCCGGCCGGCGCGCTAGACCAGTCGCTGGAGCGTATCGCCCGCCTGGAAAGCAGCACCGGTTCGGAGCGCGTGCAGGACGTGGCCAACACCATCCGCGCGACCATGCAGAAGTACTGCGGCGTGTTCCGCACCGATGCGCTGCTGCAAGAAGGCTACAAGCAGATCATGGAGCTGGATGAGCGTCGCAAGCACGTGTCGTTCAAGGACAAGTCCAAGGTGTTCAACACCGCGCGCCAGGAAGCCCTGGAGCTGGACAACCTGATCGAAACCGCCAAGGCCACCATCACGTCGGCCGCCGCCCGCAAGGAATCGCGCGGCGCCCACGCGCACAGCGACTACGAGCAGCGCGACGACGTCAACTGGCTCAAGCACACGCTGTGGTTCTCCGAGGGGAATCGTCTCGACTACAAGCCGGTCAACATGCAGCCGCTGACCGTCGAGACATTTAAACCTAAAGCACGTACTTTCTAAGAGGTCGCAACATGACTCGCACTTTGAAATTCAAAATCTACCGTTACGATCCGGACAAGGACGAGAAGCCGTACATGCAGGATCTGACGGTCGAGCTGAAGCCGACCGACAAAATGTTGCTCGACGCTCTGCAGCGCATCAAGTCCGACGTGGACGACTCGCTGTCGCTGCGCCGCTCCTGCCGCGAAGGCGTGTGCGGTTCCGACGCCATGAACATCAATGGCAAGAACGGCCTGGCTTGCATCACCAACCTGAACGAGCTGACCGAACCCATCGTTCTGAAGCCGCTGCCGGGCTTGCCAGTCATCCGCGACCTGATCGTGGACATGACCAACTTCTTCAAGCAGTACGATTCGATCAAGCCTTACCTGATCAACGACAGCATCCCGCCCGAGAAGGAGCGCCTGCAGTCGCCCGAGCAGCGTGAAGAGCTGGATGGCGTGTACGAGTGCATCCTGTGCGCTTGCTGCTCGACTTCCTGCCCGTCGTTCTGGTGGAATCCGGACAAGTTCGTCGGCCCGGCCGGCCTGCTGCAAGCCTACCGCTTCATCGCCGACAGCCGCGACGAAGCCACCGGCGCGCGTCTGGACAACCTGGAAGACCCGTATCGCCTGTTCCGCTGCCGTTCGATCATGAACTGCGTGGACGTCTGCCCGAAGGGCCTGAACCCCAACGCGGCGATCGGCAAGATCAAGGAGTTGATGGTTCGTCGCGCGGTGTAAGCGCGAGGCAATCCGGTAGCAACGGCGGGCCGCCCGTCCGCAGGCCGCAAGGCCTGGGCGGCTCGCATTGCGGGAAGCAGGGCAACAGGGTTTCCCGCCGCCGGTTCCGGAACGCAAGGCCGGGATCCGGTAGTATCAACGATTAATCAGTAAAGAAGCGAGCGAGTTCATGACTGAACGTCACCAGGATGATCCGGCCAAACGTGCGCGTCTGCGTTGGCGAGCGCGCCGCGGCCTGCTGGAGAACGACCTGATCCTGACGCGCTATCTCGATGCCAATGAGGCGACGATGAGCGACGACGAGGTCGATGCGTTCTCGCGGCTGATGGACCTGACCGACATCGACCTGATGGACTTGCTGCTGGCCCGCAAGGAGCCGGAAGCGGCGGTCGATCTGCCGCAGGTGCACGCGTTGCTCAAGAAACTGCGTACGGCCTGATTTTTGCGCCTGGCCAAAAGCCAGACGGATTTTGCTCGAACGCGGCCTGTTTTTTCATGCCACCCAGCGCATCGGAACACGGATGTCGCCAGGCAGTGCGGTCGCGGTTTTGATTAACGGTTTCACCATCCAAGCAAAAGGAAAAGCTATGTCCAATACCGATATCAAAGCTACCCTGTCATTCTCCGACGGGTCTCCATCCGTAGATTTTCCTGTCTACAAGGGCACCATCGGCCCTGACGTGATCGACATCCGCAAGCTGTACGCCGGCACCGGCAAGTTCACCTATGACCCGGGTTTCATGTCCACCGCTGCATGTAACTCCTCGATCACCTACATCGACGGCGACAAGGGCGAGCTGCTGTACCGCGGCTACCCGATCGAGCAACTGGCCGTGAACTGCGACTTCCTGGAATCGTGCTACCTGCTGCTGCACGGCGAACTGCCGAACGCGGCCCAGAAGGCCGAGTTCACCGACACCGTGACCAAGCACACCATGGTCCACGAGCAGATGAACTTCTTCTTCCGCGGTTTCCGCCGTGACGCGCACCCGATGGCAGTGCTGACCGGTTCCGTGGGCGCGCTGTCGGCGTTCTACCACGACTCGCTGGACATTTCCAACGCCAACCACCGTGAAGTGTCGGCCATCCGCATGATCGCCAAGCTGCCGACCCTGGTCGCCATGGCTTACAAGTACAGCATCGGCCAGCCGTTCGTGTACCCGCGCAACGACCTGTCGTACACCGCCAACTTCATGCGCATGATGTTCGCCAACCCGTGCGAAGAGTACAAGGTCAATGAAGTGCTGGTGCGCGCGCTGGACCGCATCCTGATCCTGCACGCCGACCACGAGCAGAACGCTTCGACCTCGACCGTCCGTCTGGCCGGTTCCTCGGGCGCCAACCCGTTCGCATGTATCGCCGCCGGTATCGCCTGCCTGTGGGGCCCCGCACACGGCGGCGCCAACGAAGCCGCCCTGAACATGCTGGAAGAAATCGGCACCGCCGACAAGATTCCTGAGTTCATCAAGCAAGTGAAGGACAAGAACTCCGGCGTCAAGCTGATGGGCTTCGGTCACCGCGTGTACAAGAACCACGACCCGCGCGCCAAGCTGATGCGCGAAACCTGCTACGAAGTGCTGAACGAACTGGGCCTGCACGACGATCCGCTGTTCAAGCTGGCCATGGAGCTGGAGAAGGTTGCGCTGGAAGACGATTACTTCGTGTCCCGCAAGCTGTATCCGAACGTTGACTTCTACTCGGGCATCGTCCAGCGCGCGCTGGGTATCCCGACCTCGATGTTCACCTGCATCTTTGCCATGGCGCGTACTGTCGGCTGGATCGCTCAGTGGAACGAAATGATCTCCGATCCGGAACAGAAAATCGGTCGTCCCCGTCAGCTGTTCGTCGGTTCCGCACGCCGCGACGTGCCGACCATGGACAAGCGTTAAGTCTTGCCTGACCGTTGTTCGCCGGTGTTGACCGGCGGGCAACAAAGCACGTTCGTGCGCTTGTCCGTTCCTATCCCCTGAGCACCGGAAGGACAGGGCGGGGGCGTGTGCGGCAAGGCTTTGCGGGCGGATGTTGGCGGTTTGAAACGCCCGCCCCAGGCGGCTCCAAATAAAAAAGCGAATCCCTCAGGATTCGCTTTTTTATTGGAAATAAGGATATATAATTCCGGAGCGCTGACTGGATGACGTACAGAATACAGAAGTTCAGGTAGACAAAGTCCTTCCCCACAACTTGATGCAATCCGCTAACCGGTCAGGCCGTGTCGCGGAAGGTGTAGAAACCCGCTAATCTCGCGAAACGCGAAGAAAGGTGAGCAAATGACAAAGCTCTACGAGCAATACAACATCAACTCCTACCTCTTCGGTGGGAATGCTCCGTACATCGAAGAACTGTACGAAGCCTATCTGAACAATCCCGGCTCCGTCCCCGAAAACTGGCGCGCATATTTCGACGCCGTGCAGCACGTTCCCGCCACCGATGGCTCGAACCGTCCCGACGTCGCCCACGCTCCGGTGGTTGCTTCCTTCGCCGAACGCGCCAAGCAAGGCCCGATCCGCACCGTCATCGCCTCCGCCGACTCCGACATGGGCCGCAAGCGCGTCGCTGTTACCCAGCTGATCGCCGGCTACCGTGATCTCGGCTCCCGTTTCGCCAACCTGGACCCGCTGCAACGCCAGGAACGCCCGAATATCCCTGAACTCGATCCGGCCTTCTACGGTTTCACCGATGCCGACCTGGACATCGTGTTCAACATCAACAACACCTACTTCGGCCCGGAAACTGCATCCCTGCGCGACCTGCTGCAGATGCTGCGCGACACGTACACGCGCACCATCGGCGCCGAATTCACCTACATCTCGGACATGGCCGAAGTGCGCTGGCTGGAAGAGCGCCTGGAACCGACCCGCGCCGCCCCAAGCTTCTCCGCCGAGAAGAAAAAGCACATCCTGGAGCGCCTGACCGCGGCCGAAGGCCTGGAACGCTACCTTCATACCAAGTACGTCGGCCAGAAGCGTTTCTCGCTGGAAGGCGGCGAATCCTTCATCGCTTCCCTGGATGAGACCATCCAGCGCGCCGGCGAAAAGGGCGTGCAGGAAATCGTAATCGGCATGGCCCACCGCGGCCGCCTGAACGTGCTGGTCAACATCCTGGGCAAGACTCCGCAGGAACTGTTCTCCGAATTCGAAGGCCGTCACGCCGACGACCTGCCGGCCGGCGACGTCAAGTACCACCAGGGCTTCTCGTCCGACGTCTCCACCCCTGGCGGCCCGGTCCACCTGTCGCTGGCGTTCAACCCGTCGCACCTGGAAATCGTCAACCCGGTGGTGGAAGGCTCGGTCAAGGCGCGTATGGATCGCCGCGGCGACAAGGATGGCTCGCAAGTGCTGCCGATTCTGGTCCACGGCGACGCCGCCTTCGCCGGCCAGGGCGTCGTGATGGAAACCCTGAACCTGGCGCAGACCCGCGGCTACGGCACGGGCGGCACGGTTCACATCGTGATCAACAACCAGATCGGCTTCACCACCTCCGACCCGCGCGACTCCCGTTCGACGCTGTACTGCTCGGACGTGGTCAAGATGATCGAAGCTCCGGTGCTGCACGTCAACGGCGATGATCCGGAAGCTGTCGTGTTCGCGACCCAGATCGCTGTTGACTACCGCATGAAGTTCAAGAAGGACATCGTGGTGGACATCATCTGCTTCCGCAAGCTGGGCCACAACGAGCAGGACACCCCGGCGCTGACGCAGCCGCTGATGTACAAGAAGATCGCCCAGCACCCCGGCACCCGCAAGCTGTACGCGGACAAGCTGGTGGCGCAGAAGACCATCGCCGCCGACGGCGGCGAAGAGCTGGTCAAGGCCTTCCGCACCGCGATGGACGCCGGCAAGCACACTATCGATCCGGTGCTGACCAACTTCAAGAGCAAGTACGCCGTCGATTGGCTGCCGTTCCTGAACCGCAAGTGGACCGACGCTGCCGAAACCGCAGTGCCGCTGGCCGAACTGAAGCGCCTGGGCGCCAAGATCACCACCATCCCCGAAGGCTTCAAGGCTCACGCGCTGGTGGAGAAGGTCATCAACGATCGCGCCGCCATGGCGCGCGGCGAAATGAACCTGGACTGGGGCATGGGCGAACACCTGGCCTACGCTTCACTGGTGTCGTCGGGCTACGCAGTGCGCCTGACCGGCCAGGATGCCGGTCGCGGTACCTTCGTGCACCGCCATGCCGTGCTGCACGACCAGAATCGTGAGCGTTGGGACGCCGGCACCTACGTGCCGCTGCAAAACGTGAGCGAGAACCAGTCCACCTTCACCGTGATCGACTCCGTGCTGTCGGAAGAAGCGGTGCTGGGCTTCGAATACGGTTACTCGACCGCCGAGCCGAACACCCTGACCATCTGGGAAGCCCAGTTCGGCGACTTCGCCAACGGCGCCCAGGTCGTGATGGACCAGTTCATCAGCTCCGGCGAAGTGAAGTGGGGCCGCGCGTCGGGCCTGGTGCAGATGCTGCCGCACGGCTATGAAGGCCAGGGTCCGGAACACTCGTCGGCCCGCCTGGAACGCTACCTGCAACTGTGCGCCGACAACAACATGCAAGTGGTCCAGCCGACCACCGCCGCACAGATCTTCCACGTGCTGCGCCGCCAGATGATCCGCCTGTTCCGCAAGCCGCTGATCATAATGACGCCGAAGTCGCTGCTGCGTAACAAGGACGCCGGTTCGCCGCTGTCGGACCTGGCCAAGGGATCGTTCCAGACCGTGATTCCGGAAGTGGACGAGTCCATCGACGCCAAGAAGGTCAAGCGCGTCGTCGCTTGCTCGGGCAAGGTGTACTACGACCTGGTCAACGCCCGCAAGGAACGCGGCCAGACCGACACCGCCATCATCCGCGTCGAACAGCTGTATCCGTTCCCGCACAAGACGTTCGCGGCTGCGCTCAAGCAGTTCCCGAACTTCAACGAACTGGTGTGGGCGCAGGACGAGCCGCAGAACCAGGGCGCATGGCTGCAGATCCAGCACAACATCTTCGAGAATCTGTCCGAAGGTCAAAAGCTGGCCTATGCAGGTCGTCCGGCCAGCGCCTCCCCGGCGGTCGGCTACTACGACAAGCACTATGCCCAGCAAAAGGCGCTGATCGAAACCGCCTTCGCCAAGCTCAAGGGCTTTGTCCTGACCAAATAATCACTGTTGAGAACCGGACGCGTCGCGAGGGCGGCGCGTCTGCGTTTGATTGAACGAATTACCCGAATCGGAGAAATATAAATGGCTCAAATCGAAGTAGTAGTCCCGCAGTTGTCGGAATCCGTCGCCGAAGCGACTCTGCTGCAATGGCACAAGAAAGTGGGCGAAAAGGTGTCGCGCGACGAAAACCTGATCGACATCGAAACCGACAAGGTCGTGCTGGAACTGCCGGCTCCGGCCGATGGCGTGATCACCCAGGTGATCGCGGCTGACGGCGCCACCGTGGTCGCCGGTCAAGTGATCGCGATCCTCGATACCGATGCCACCGCCCAGGTCGAACCGGGCGAAGTCAAGGCTGCCCCGGCGCCGCAAGCCGGCAATGAACCGACTCCGGTCGCCGCTCCGGAACTGGCCAACAAGGGCGACGTCGCCATGCCGGCCGCCGCCAAGCTGCTGGCCGACAACAACCTGTCCACCTCGCAAGTCACCGGCACCGGCAAGGATGGCCGCGTGACCAAGGGCGACGTGCTGGGCGCGCTGTCGGCTCCGGCCGCCGCGCCTGCCGCTGCCGCCAAGCCGGCGCTGGCGCAAGTCGCCGCTCCCGCCAAGGCAGGCCTGGAAAGCCGTCCGGAACAACGCGTTCCGATGAGCCGCCTGCGTGCCCGCGTGGCGGAGCGCCTGGTGCAGTCGCAATCGACCAACGCTATCCTGACCACCTTCAACGAAGTCAACATGCAGCCGGTCATCGACCTGCGCAACAAGTACAAGGACAAGTTCGAGAAGGAACACGGCGTCAAGCTGGGCTTCATGTCCTTCTTCGTCAAGGCCGTCGTGCACGCCCTGAAGAAGTATCCGATCGTCAACGCATCGGTTGACGGCAACGACATCGTCTACCACGGCTACTTCGACATCGGCGTCGCCGTCGGTTCGCCGCGCGGCCTGGTGGTCCCCATCCTGCGCGATGCGGATCAGATGTCCATCGCCGACATCGAGAAGAAGATCGGTGAATTCGGCCAGAAGGCCAAGGACGGCAAGCTGTCGATCGAAGAACTGTCGGGTGGTACCTTCACCGTCTCCAACGGCGGCACCTTCGGTTCCATGCTCTCGACCCCGATCATCAACCCGCCGCAGTCGGCGATCCTGGGCATCCACGCCACCAAGGAACGCGCCGTCGTCGAAAACGGCCAGGTCGTGGTGCGTCCGATCAACTACTTCGCGCTGTCCTATGACCACCGCATCATCGACGGCCGCGAAGCCGTCCTGTCGCTGGTCGCGATCAAGGAAGCGCTGGAAGATCCGGCCCGCCTGCTGCTCGATTTGTAATGCGTACCGGGCAAGCTACTGCGCAGCCCGATCTCGCTGCTGTGATGCTCGCCGTACCACCGTACGGCTGCGCTTCTCGCAGCGACCTCGGACTGTTCGCTACGCTTGCCCGCCACGCCACAGAGCCGGATAGGCGCTGAACGGCTCACTTCGTTCGGCGCTTTTTTTGTATCCGCGGATGGCAACTGTCCGCGACAAAACATTAGGAAATGGAATGGACGCCTCCCCCGTAAGGGCGAGATGCTAAAGTTGAAGTGAGGGAGTTGCGGTAAGAGGTGGATCCTCACGTTCCGGCGGCATCGAGTGCCCAAAGTGAGAATATAGAGGTTCTCA
>WNDX01000056.1 GCA_009914615.1 Herbaspirillum frisingense | reverse complement strand
GCGCGAGCACCGCGCCCTGTTGGAGCAATACGCTTTGATCGCCAGCATGAGTGCCAGAGGCAACTGCTACGACAACGCAGCAATGGAGAGTTGGAACCACAGTCTGAAGGTCGAGGCCATCCATGGTGAACACCTCGCCACACGGGAGCAGGCCAAGGCTCATGTGTTTGACTACATTGAGGTTGACTACAATCGGATCCGGCTGCACTCGACCCTGGGCTACCTCAGCCCAGAGCAGTACGAGCTGGCCAATGTCGCTTAGATAGGTGTCCGTAAATCAGGGGCAAGATCAATTCGGTGGCGTATCCATTACGCCATTATGGCGCTAGTGGAGCTAAGTGGATACCCCATTTATCCGAACAGTGCTGTATCATCCCGTGATTATCACAGAAGCTGCATCCCACGCACACCAAGCCACGTCATGATCGGTCGCCTCTCCGGAACCCTGTTCGAAAAAAATCCCCCGAACCTGCTGGTCGATTGCAACGGCGTCGGCTACGAGGTCTCGGTGCCGATGAGCACCTTCTACAATCTGCCCGCGCTGGGTGAGAAGGTGGTGCTGCTGACCCACCTGGCGATCCGCGAGGATGCGCATATCCTGTTCGGGTTTGGGACTGCCGAAGAGCGCAATACGTTCAAGGAGCTGATCAAGATTTCCGGCGTCGGCGCGCGCACCGCGCTGGCCATCCTGTCGGGCATGTCGGTGGCCGACCTGGCGCAGGCGGTGACGCTGCAGGAAGCCGGGCGCCTGACGCGCGTGCCGGGCATCGGCAAGAAAACCGCCGAGCGCCTGCTGCTGGAACTGAAGGGCAAGCTTGGCGCCGACCTGGGCGCGACCGGCGGCGTGGTGCATACCGATGCCGCGGCCGATGTGCTCAATGCATTGGTGGCGCTGGGTTACTCCGACAAGGAAGCCACGCTGGCCATGAAGCAGGTGCCCAAGGACGCCAGCGTGTCCGACGGCATCAAGCACGCGCTCAAAGCCCTGTCCAAGGGCTGAGGATTCAAGGGTAAGGCATGAGTATCCAGACCGACGATTTTTCCGAACAGCGCATCATCTCCGCCACCCCGGCTTCGGCCAACGAGGAGGCGATCGAACGCGCCCTGCGGCCCAAGCAGCTCGACGAATACGTCGGCCAGGAGAAGGTGCGCAGCCAGCTGGAAATCTTCATCGCCGCCGCGCGCGGCCGCGGCGAGCCGCTCGACCACACGCTGCTGTTCGGCCCCCCCGGCCTGGGCAAGACCACCATGGCGCACATCATCGCGCGCGAGATGGGCGTGAACCTGCGCCAGACGTCCGGCCCGGTGCTGGAGCGCGCGGGCGACCTGGCGGCGCTGCTGACCAACCTGGAAGCCAACGACGTCTTGTTCATCGATGAGATCCACCGCATGTCGCCGGTGGTGGAGGAAATCCTCTACCCGGCGCTGGAGGATTATCAGATCGACATCATGATCGGCGAAGGCCCTGCCGCGCGCTCGGTGCGGCTCGATCTGCAGCCCTTCACGCTGGTCGGCGCCACCACCCGCGCCGGCATGCTGACCAATCCGCTGCGCGACCGCTTCGGCATCGTCGCCCGGCTGGAGTTCTACACGCCACCCGAGCTGGCGCGCATCGTCACGCGCAGCGCCGGCCTGCTCAATGCCCCCATCGTGGAAGAGGGCGCGCTGGAAATCGCCCGCCGCAGTCGCGGCACGCCGCGCATCGCCAACCGCCTGCTGCGCCGCGTGCGCGACTACGCGGAGGTCAAGGGCCAGGGCCGGATCACGCGCGAGATGGCCGATGCGGCGCTGGTGATGCTGGACGTCGATCCGGTCGGCTTCGACCTGATGGACCGCAAGCTGCTGGAGGCAGTGCTGTTCAAGTTCAGCGGTGGCCCGGTCGGGCTGGACAATCTGGCCGCGGCCATCGGCGAAGAGCGCGACACCATCGAAGACGTGCTGGAACCCTACCTGATCCAGCAAGGCTATCTGCAGCGCACCCCGCGCGGACGCATCGCCACGCCGGCGGCTTACCAGCACTTCGGCGTCACCGCGCCGCGCACCAGCCCCAACGGCGATCTATGGGGCGGCTGATTCCCGCGGCCGGGAAACAATAGACGGCGCGGGAAACACGGCACGCGAAACAGCCCTATTCCCGCTCGATGCGAGCGATTATTGCGTTGCAAGAAAAAGCTCTTTACGCGAAACATTTCAATCGTGTGAAATTTTTGCCTGAACTCGTATAAAGGCGAGTTTTTACTTGTGCAAAAACTAATCGTCATCGACAATGCATAGCTATTCACTATCTTTTCGATGTGAGCCTGTCATGCTAATGTCGAGCCAAGCCAGCCGTTACGCGCATCAACTGCTCGATGCACGGGCCAACTCCAGACTGATTCCCCTGATTTCCAAATCCGAGACGCTGTCGGTCGATGACGCCTACGACATCGCCTACAGCATCCGCAATATCCGCGTCGCCCAAGGCGAACAGCCGATCGGCCGCAAGATCGGTTTTGGGGTGCACAAGGAATGGTCGCGTTACGGCGTCACCGACGATGCGCGCATCCCGACCTGGGCGCCGATGTTCGACACCACGGTACGCTTCGCCGACGACAACCACGGCACGCAATCGCTGGTCGGCGCGGTGCAGCCGCGCATCGAACCCGAGATCGTCTTCAAGCTGGGCAAGACCCCCGCGCCCGGCGCCACGCTGGACGAGCTGGCCGATTGCCTGGAATGGATGGCGCACGGCTTCGAGATCGTGGTCTGCCCGTTCGCCAACTGGGAATTCACGGTAGCCGATTCGATCGCCGCCTTCGGCCTGCACGGCACGTTGATCATCGGCGAGCCGCACGTACTGTCCTCGGCCACCAAGCATCACCTGCCGCAGATCCTGGCCGGCGCCAGCGTCTCGCTGTCCTGCAATACCGAGAGCGCCAGCGTGCTGCGCGCTGCCGGTTTTTGCAACGATGAGATGGATAGCCCGCTGCACGCCCTGTGGCACCTGCACCAATTGCTGCAGAAGCAGTCGCAGTTCCGTCAGTTGCAGGCCGGTGAAATCATCACTACCGGCACCTGGACCGATGCTTGCCCGATCGAGCCGGGCCAGACCTGGGTCACGGCCTTCTCCGGCGTCACGCTGCCTGGCCTGACCGTCTCTTTCGTTTGATGTTCTCCGGGAGCGGCGCTGCCGCTCCCCGTCTTACTTTCTTTCCATGCAGATCTGTGTTGACGCGGACGCCTGCCCGGGCGTCGTCAAGGACATGCTGTTCCGTGTGGCGGACCGCACCGGCATCATGGTGACCCTGGTCGCCAACCGGCCGCTGCGCACGCCGCCGTCGCGTTCCATCAAGTCGCTGGTGGTGCCGGCCGGCTTCGACGTCGCCGACAAGGAAATCGTCAGGCTGGCCGAGCCCGGCGACCTGGTGATCACCGCCGATATCCCGCTGGCTGCCGAGGTGGTCGCCAAGGGTGGCGTCGCGCTCAATCCGCGCGGCGAGCTCTACACCGCCGACAACATCAAGCAGCACCTGGGCATGCGCAACTTCATGGAAGAACTGCGCAGCAGCGGCATGGACACCGGCGGCCCGCCGGCCTTCAGCCAGAGCGATGGCCGGGCCTTTGCGCGTGAACTGGATCGCATCGTGCAGAAGGCTCAGCGGAGCAATCCGTAGGGCCGCCGCAGCATCGCCGCCGGAGGCGGTGAAATGAGAAAATGAAAAACGGCAGCGGATTGTTCCGCTGCCGTTTTTTTATCCCGTCGATCCGGTCTTATTCTTCCCTGATCCAGGTCTGCGTGCGGCCCAGCATCGGCATGCCGATATAACCGCGCACGTTGAGCTTCTTGCCGTCTTCGATCACGGTCAGCTTGCTCTTGTAGAGCTTGCCGTTGGCCGGATCGAGGATCTGGCCGCCGCTGTATTCGTCGCCATCCTTCTTCAGTCCGCTCAGGATGGTCATGCCGACGATGGGCTGGCCCTTCAGCTCGCCCTCGCATTTTTCGCAGACCGGATTCTGATCTTCCTCGGGCGCGCGGAACAGCTTCTCGATCTTGCCGCTGAGCTCGCCGTTGTTCTCGGTGATGCGGATCAGTGCCTTGGGCTTGCCGGTGGCGTCATCGATATTTTTCCACAGGCCCACGGGCGAACCGTCGGCCCAGGCGCAGGCCGACGCCAGCAGGCCTGCCATCAGCGCGCCGACGGCGGCGATGCGGGAAAACGAGGGGGAAGTCTGGTTTGTCATTGTTGTCTCCGGTCAATAGGCGTGATTGATAAAAGCACGATTGTTCTAATTTTTGTGATCCAGTGTAGTCAAGGCGGGCGCGCAGGGCAAGCGTTAAAAAGCAAAGGCGGAGAGAGGAGGAAGCGGGGCGGCGGGTTCCGGCGCGTGGAAGTGTCGGGAGCCAGGGACGGCTGATCCTGATGTCATGCATGCACGCGCGTATGGCAATGTCAGGCCGCCCGGCTGCCGACGTCCAACTCTCCATCGCTCCGGCGCAGGCCGGAACCCAGTGGCGTTTGCGATGCTTCGGAGGCGCTGAACGACGCCGGGTCCTGACCTTCGTCAGGACGACGGAGATGGAAGAAGGGGCAGCGGAAGTTTTCATCTCGGTGGTGGAAGAGATCACCTCCGCCCCCCCTCTCCGTCGCTCCGGCGCAGGCCGGAACCCAGTGGCGTTTGCGGTGCCTCGGAGGTGTTGAACGACGCCGGGTCCCGACCTTCGTCAGGACGACCGAGCAGGGATGGCGCAATGGAACAGCGAAGCAAGGGCGGTGCAACGGAGCAAGAGCCAACGGGAGCCAACTGAAGATAGGCTGGAACACACAGCCGCTTGCCGTGACCGCGAGAAAAAAGCCGCCGTCCCCGGAGGGACGACGGCTTCGATGTTGCTGCCTGGCGTGAATCGGTTTACTTCAGCTTGGCCAGTTGCTCCTTGACCTTCTCCAGCGTCGCGCTGAAATTGGCGACGCGTTCCTTTTCTTGCGCCACCACCGCCTCAGGGGCGCGCGCCACGAAGCTTTCATTGGACAGTTTGCCGTTGGCCTTGGCGATCTCGCCGGTCAGGCGGGTGACTTCCTTGCCCAGGCGTTCGCGTTCGGCGGCCACGTCGATTTCCACTTCCAGCATCAGCTTGACTTGACCGACGATGGCCACCGGCGCCGGCGATTCCGGCAGCTTGGCGACCACTTGCGCTTCCGACAGGCGCACCAGGCCTTGCAGATACGGCAGGAAGGATTCGATCGCGGCGCCGTCGCCGGCTTCCACGATCAGCGGCACGCGCAGCGACGGCGCCAGTTGCATCTCGCCGCGCAGGTTGCGGCAGGCATCGGTGTAGGCCTTGAACTGGGCAACCCAGGCCTCGGCCTCGGCGTCGATCTTCTCCAGGTCGGGCTGCGGATACGGCTGGCGCATGATGGAGTCGCCAGCCGGATCGAGCTTCTTGTCGGTCATCGGCGCCACGGTCTGCCACAGTTGTTCGGTGATGAAGGGCAGCACCGGATGCGCCAGGCGCAGGATCACTTCCAGTACGCGCAGCAGAGTGCGGCGGGTGGCGCGCTGTTGCGCCTCGTTGCCGCTCTGGATCTGGGCCTTGGCCATTTCCAGATACCAGTCGCAATACTCGTCCCAGACGAACTTGTAGATCGCGGTGGCGATGTTGTCGAAGCGGTAGTCGGCGAAGCCCTTCTCGACTTCAGCCTCGGTACGCTGCAGCAGCGACACGATCCAGCGATCGGCCTGCGAGAACTGCAGGTAGCTCTTGTCGCACACCCCCTTTTCGTGGCCGTCGAAACCGCAGTCCTGGCCTTCGGTGTTCATCAGCACGAAGCGGGTGGCATTCCACAGCTTGTTGCAGAAGTTGCGGTAGCCTTCGCAGCGGTTCAGGTCGAAGTTGATGTTGCGGCCCAGCGTCGCCAGCGAGGCGAAGGTGAAGCGCAGCGCATCGGTGCCGAAGGCCGGGATGCCATCGGCGAATTCCTTGCGGGTGGCCTTCTCGATGCTGGCCGCCTGCTTGGGATTCATCAGGCCCATGGTGCGCTTGGCCACCAGTTCATCCACGCCGATGCCGTCGATCAGGTCGATCGGATCCAGCGTGTTGCCCTTGGACTTGGACATCTTCTGGCCGGAGGCGTCGCGCACCAGCCCGTGCACGTACACGGTGTCGAACGGCACCTTGCCGGTGAAGTGCGTGGTCATCATGACCATGCGCGCCACCCAGAAGAAGATGATGTCGAAGCCGGTCACCAGCACCGACGACGGCAGGAACAGCTTGTAGTCCGGCGTTTCTTCAGGCCAGCCCAGCGTGGAGAAGGGCACCAGGGCCGAGGAGAACCAGGTGTCCAGCACGTCTTCGTCGCGCTTGACGGCACGGCCGCCGGCTTGCGCTCGGGCTTCTTCTTCGGTGCGCGCGACGTAGATGCCGCCGTCCTCGTCGTACCAGGCCGGGATCTGATGGCCCCACCACAGCTGGCGCGAGATGCACCAGTCCTGGATGTTGTTGAGCCACTGGTTGTAGGTGTTGGTCCAGTTTTCCGGCACGAACTTGATTTCGCCCGAAGAGACCTTTTCCAGCGCGGTTTCGGCGATCGACTTGCCGGGGAAGAAGGTGCCTTCCGGAGCCGGCTTGCTCATCGCCACGAACCACTGGTCGGTCAGCATCGGCTCGATGACCACGCCGGTGCGGTCGCCGCGCGGCACCATCAGCTTGTGCGGCTTGACCAGTTCCAGCAGGCCCAGCGCGTCGAGGTCGGCCACGATCTGCTTGCGCGCCTCGAAGCGGTCCAGGCCGCGATACTTCTCGGGGGCGTTTTCGTTGATCTTGGCGTCCAGCGTGAACACGCTGATCTTGTCCAGGTTGTGGCGCGCGCCGACCTGGTAGTCGTTGAAGTCGTGCGCCGGGGTGATCTTCACGCAGCCGGTGCCGAATTCCTTGTCAACGTACTCATCCTTGATGATGGGGATCTCGCGGCCCACCAGCGGCAGCTTGAGCATCTTGCCCACCAGCGCGGCATAGCGCTCGTCGGTCGGATCCACGGCCACGGCGACGTCGCCCAGCATGGTTTCCGGACGGGTGGTGGCGACCGTGATGGTGCCGCTGCCGTCGGCCAGCGGGTATCGGATGTGCCACATGGAGCCGTCTTCTTCCTCCGACACCACTTCCAGGTCGGAGACCGCGGTGCCCAGCACCGGGTCCCAGTTCACCAGGCGCTTGCCGCGATAGATCAGGCCTTGCTCGTACAGGCGCACGAACACTTCGGTGACGGCCTTGGACATCTTCGGGTCCATCGTGAAGTATTCCCGGGCCCAGTCGGTCGAGGCGCCCATGCGGCGCATCTGGCCGGTGATGGTGGAGCCGGACTTTTCCTTCCACTCCCACACCTTCTCGACGAATTTCTCGCGGCCGAGGTCATGGCGCGACACCTTTTGCGCGTCCAGCTGGCGTTCCACCACGATCTGGGTGGCGATGCCGGCGTGGTCGGTGCCGGGGATCCAGGCCGTGTTGTAGCCGCGCATGCGATGGTAGCGCGTCAGGCCGTCCATGATGGTCTGGTTGAACGCGTGGCCCATGTGCAACGTGCCGGTCACGTTCGGCGGCGGCAGCTGGATGGAAAACGACGGCTTCTCGACGTCGGTGGTGGCGGCGAAATAACCGCGCTTTTCCCATTCCTCGCGCCAGAATTTTTCAATCTCGGCAGGCTCGAACGATTTGGCTAATTCCATGATTTGACGTGTGTTTTTGCGAAACCGTCCATTATAAGGGAGGCCGGGCCCGCAGTGGCGGCCGGATGCGGGTTTGCCCGCTTTGCGCAGGGCCGCGGCCGCCATTGCACGGCTTTCATCGGTTTTCCGCGATAACCGGTATTGGTGCAGTGCAAGTGTTGCGGGCCCGGGGGATCGGTGTAGAATCCGCCCCACGACATTTGCAGCACACGTCGTAACGCTAGGGGTCCTGGCCGCCAGTTCATCGGCAGCCGGGTGAGAAATACCCTTGAACCTGATCTGGATAATGCCAGCGAAGGGAAGCAACCGGCAGCATGACGCACCCACGGCCCTCGCGGCTTGGCGTCTTCTTCCGTAACCTCCTTTGCTGGCTCCGAGCCAACCGCAAAGGAGCCAAAATGAATGCCAACCCGAAATTCCTGTCCGCGACCGCCACGGTCGATGAGGCAGCCATCCAGCCGCTGCCCAATTCCCGCAAGATCTATGTGACCGGTTCGCGTCCCGACATCCGCGTGCCCATGCGCGAGATCAGTCAGTCCGACACGCCGGCCATGTTCGGTTCGGAAAAGAACCCGCCGATTTACGTCTACGACACCTCCGGTCCCTACACCGACCCCGAGGTCAAGATCGACATCCGCGCCGGCCTGGCCACACCGCGCCAGCCGTGGATCCTGGAGCGCGACGATACCGAAGAGCTGCCCGGCCCGACCTCGGCATACGGCCAGCAGCGCCTGAACGACCCGGCGCTGGCCGAACTGCGCTTCAACCTGCACCGCAAGCCGCGCCGCGCCAAGGCCGGCGTCAACGTCTCGCAGATGCACTATGCGCGCCGCGGCATCGTCACGCCCGAGATGGAATTCATCGCCATCCGCGAAAACATGCGCCGCAAGGAATACCTGGCGCAACTGAAATCCTCCGGCCCCATGGGCGCCAAGCTGTCCGACCTGATGGGCCGCCAGCACGCCGGCCAGTCCTTCGGCGCCTCGATCCCGGCCGAGATCACGCCCGAGTTCGTGCGCGACGAAGTGGCGCGCGGCCGCGCCATCATTCCCGCCAACATCAACCACCCGGAAGTCGAGCCGATGATCATCGGCCGCAATTTCCTGGTGAAGATCAACGCCAACATCGGCAACTCGGCCGTGACCTCCTCCATCGGCGAGGAAGTCGAAAAGATGACCTGGGCCATCCGCTGGGGCGGCGATAACGTGATGGACCTGTCCACCGGCAAGAACATCCATGAAACGCGCGAATGGATCATCCGCAATTCGCCGGTGCCCATCGGCACCGTGCCGATCTACCAGGCGCTGGAAAAGGTCAACGGCAAAGCCGAAGACCTGACCTGGGAAATCTTCCGCGACACCCTCATCGAGCAGGCCGAGCAGGGCGTGGACTACTTCACCATCCACGCCGGCGTGCGCCTGCAATACGTGCCGCTGACCGCCAAGCGCATGACCGGCATCGTCTCGCGCGGCGGCTCCATCATGGCCAAGTGGTGCCTGGCGCATCACCGCGAATCCTTCATCTACGAGCACTTCGAAGACATCTGCGAGATCATGAAGGCCTACGATGTCAGCTTCAGCCTGGGCGACGGCCTGCGTCCAGGCTCGATCTACGACGCCAACGACGAAGCCCAGCTGGGCGAGCTCAAGACCCTGGGCGAGCTGACCCAGATCGCCTGGAAGCACGACGTGCAGGTGATGATCGAAGGCCCCGGCCACGTGCCCATGCACCTGATCAAGGAAAACATGGACCTGCAGCTGGAGTACTGCCACGAAGCGCCGTTCTACACCCTCGGCCCCTTGACCACCGACATCGCGCCCGGCTACGACCACATCACCTCCGGCATCGGCGCCGCGCAGATCGGCTGGTACGGCACCGCCATGCTGTGCTATGTCACGCCCAAGGAGCACCTGGGCCTGCCCAACAAGACCGACGTCAAGGACGGCATCATCACCTACAAGATCGCCGCCCATGCGGCCGACCTGGCCAAGGGCCATCCCGGCGTGCAGATCCGCGACAACGCGCTGTCCAAGGCGCGCTTCGAGTTCCGCTGGGAAGACCAGTTCAACCTCGGCCTGGATCCGGACAAGGCACGCGAATTCCACGACGAGACCCTGCCCAAGGATTCGGCCAAGGTGGCGCACTTCTGCTCCATGTGCGGCCCGCACTTCTGCTCCATGAAGATCACCCAGGAAGTGCGCGATTACGCGGCCAAGGAAGGCATTTCCGAAATCGACGCGCTCAAGCAGGGCATGGAAGTGAAATCGGTCGAGTTCGTGAAGATGGGCGCCGAGATCTACTCCAAGGCTTGAGCCGCGATGCAGATCGAACTGAACGGAAAGCCGCACCCGCTGCCGGACGGCGCCACGCTGGAGCAACTGATCGCCGCGCTGGAACTGACCGGCCGCGCGGTGGCGGTGGCCGTCAACCGGCAAGTGGTGCCGGCCCAGCAATGGGCGGCGCGCGCGCTGGTCGAGACCGACAAGGTGGATGTGGTGCGGGCCATCGGCGGCGGTTGAGCCGCCATGCCGATCGCCCTCGCCACCGACTGAAAGGAATGCAAATGAACATGAACGACGTGCCCGCGCAAAACCGGGCCAAGGCCGACGATCCCGGCCTGACCATCGCCGGCAAGACCTATCGCTCACGCCTGTTGGTGGGCAGCGGCAAATACAAGGACCTGAACGAGACGCGCGAGGCGACCATCGCCAGCGGCGCCGACATCATCACCGTGGCGATCCGTCGCGTGAACATCGGCCAGGATCCCAACGCGCCCAGCCTGCTGGACGCGGTGCCGCCTTCGCAATTCACCATCCTGCCCAACACCGCAGGTTGCTACAACGCCGCGGACGCGGTCTATACGCTGCAACTGGCGCGCGAACTGCTGGGCGGCCACACGCTGGTCAAGCTGGAAGTGCTGGGCGACGAGAAGACCCTGTTCCCCAACATGCCCGAGACGCTGAAGGCCGCGGAAACGCTGGTCAAGGACGGCTTCGACGTGATGGTGTATTGCAGCGACGATCCGATCCAGGCGCGCATGCTGGAAGACTTGGGCGTGGCGGCGGTGATGCCGCTGGCCTCGCTGATCGGTTCCGGCATGGGCATCCTCAATCCGTGGAACCTGTCGCTGATCATCGAACAGGCCAGGGTGCCGGTGCTGGTCGATGCCGGCGTGGGCACGGCGTCCGATGCGGCCATCGCCATGGAGCTGGGCTGCGACGGCGTGCTGATGAACAGCGCCATCGCCGGTGCGCGCGATCCCATCCGCATGGCGGGCGCGATGAAGCTGGCGGTGGAAGCGGGCCGCGAAGCCTTCCTCTCCGGTCGCATCCCGCGCAAATTCAGCGCATCGCCGTCCTCGCCGATGGCGGGCCGCGTGGCTTGAGCATGCATCCGGCTTCGACCGCCGCGCCGCCCTGCGTGCTGGTGTTCTCCGGCTCCGACCCCAGCGGCGGCGCCGGCATGCAGGCGGATATCCCGACCATCTCCGCGCTCGGCTGCCACCCGCTGTCGGTGCCGACCGCGCTGACGGTGCAGGACAACGTCCGCGTGTTCGCGGTGCATGCGCTGGATCCCGAGCTGGTGCGCCAGCAGGCGCAAGTGCTGATCGATCGCTTCGACATCGCCGCGGTCAAGCTCGGCATCACCGGCAGCCGCGCCAATGCCGAGGCCATTGCCGCGCTGATCGACCAGCTGCGTGCGCGCAAGCCGGCCTTGCCGGTGGTGGTCGATCCGGTGCTGGCCAGCGGCAAGGGCGACAGCCTCTCGCGCGACGATGCCGTGCGCGCCATCGAACCGCTGTATCCGCTGGCCACCGTGATCGCGCCCAACCTGATCGAAGTGCGCCGCCTGTGCGGCGACCTGCCGCAGGCGCGCCAGGTGGCCGAGCTGATGAGGCGCGGCTGCGCGCATGTGCTGCTCAAGGGCGGCCATGGGCCGCAGCAGGAAGAGGTGGTGAATCGCTGGTACGCCCGCGACGCAGCGCATGCACCGGAAGCGCCGACCGAAAGCGCCCGCTGGAGCTGGCCGCGCCTGCCCGGCGAATTCCACGGCAGCGGCTGCACCTTGGCCTCCGCCCTGGCGGCTTGCCTGGCGCGTGGCTTGCCGATGCGCGACGCCATCGCGCTGGCCCAGCACTACACGCAGCACGCCTTGTCCACCGCTTACGCGATCGCGCAAGGGCAGCGTATTCCTCACCGTGTGATTGTTTTCGACGCCGCCGCACCGGCGGCAGGAGCATGAAATGAAACCCGATTATTCCAACCACCTGCGCGGCCTCTACATCGTCACGCCCGACTGGGACGACACCGCGCAGCTGCTGGTGGCCACCGAGCTGGCTTTGCAGAACGGCACGGCGCTGGTGCAGTACCGTCACAAGACCGCCAGCCCGGCGCTGCGGCGCGAACAGGCCGACGCGCTGCTGGCACTGTGCCGCCGCCATGGCGTGCCGCTGATCATCAACGACCACGTCGATCTGTGCCTGGAGATCGATGCCGACGGCATCCACGTCGGCGGTACCGACGCCTCCATCGCCGAGGTGCGCAAGGCGGTTGGCCCGGACCGCATCGTCGGCGCCTCGTGCTACGGCACGCTGGAACTGGCGCACGCGGCTTACCGCGACGGCGCCAGCTACGTGGCCTTCGGCGGCTTCTATCCCTCGCGCGTGAAGAAATACGACTTCCGCACCGCGCCGGAAATCATCGCGCAATCGCGCCGCGAGATTCCGCTGCCGGTGGTGGTGATCGGCGGCATCACGCTGGAGAATGCGCCGCCGCTGGTGGCCCAGGGCGCCGATATGGTGGCGGTGATCAGCAGCGTCTATCTGGTGCCGGAGGCTGAACGCAAGACGCGCCAGCTTGCCGATCTCTATCGCTGAGTTTTCTTGTTTTAAAGGCGTGGAGCGAGCGCTCTTCGATTGCCGTCCAGGCATGATGAACGGCACTAGTCCCGGCCTGTGCCGGGACGACGGAGATGGGAAAGGGCTGGCCGCACGCTATGGTTATGGCCGTTCTTCTGCGCGTCTTCCTGACGAAGCCCGCGACCCGGGTCGTTCAACTGATGCCGAGACATGACAGGCGCCAGCCGAGCCCGCCTTGGCGGCAACGACAACCCGCCGCAATCAAAGAAACCGGACGAAAAAAAAGCCATCCCGAAGGATGGCTTTTTTCATGTTGCAAGGGATCGCGCGGATCAGCCTTCCAGCAGGCTGCGCAGCATCCATGCATTCTTTTCATGCAGTTGCATGCGCTGGGTCAGCAGGTCGGCGGTCGGTTCGTCGGCGGCGGCATCCACGGCCGGGAAGATCGAGCGCGCGGTGCGGGTGACGGCTTCCTGGCCGGCCACCAGCTGGGCGATCATCTCTTGCGCGTTCGGCACGCCTTCGGCTTCCGGGATGGAGGACAGCTTGGCGAAGTCCTTGTACGAACCCGGCGCCGGATAGCCCAGGGCGCGGATGCGCTCGGCGATCAGGTCCACGGCGGTGGCCAGTTCGGTGTACTGGCCTTCGAACATCAGGTGCAGGGTATTGAACATCGGACCGGTCACGTTCCAGTGGAAGTTGTGGGTCTTCAGGTAGAGGGTGTAGCTGTCGGCCAGCAGCTTGGACAGGCCGTCGGCGATCTTCTTGCGATCCTTGTCG
The DNA here is from genome assembly GCA_009914615.1 of Herbaspirillum frisingense. Classification (GTDB taxonomy): domain Bacteria; phylum Pseudomonadota; class Gammaproteobacteria; order Burkholderiales; family Burkholderiaceae_D; genus Herbaspirillum; species Herbaspirillum frisingense_B. The sequence continues at coordinate 14,258 of WNDX01000056.1, read as the reverse complement.
TTGATGCCGATGTTGATCGAGGGGGCTGCAACATTCTTCTTTGCCATTTTTCGCTCCTTCAGCTGTTTGGTTTTTCGTAAGCGGGTGAACACAGCGATTCTATTGCAAATCACCCGCAGTGAATGCATGGATGCCACTGTATTGATGAAAGAGATGGGGAAAGTGTTCCGGATTTCAATCTGATTTCCATCAAATCGCCATCGGCGGCGTCGGCATCAGATGGCCGCTATTGCTGCGCGCCTTGCTGGGCGCTGCGATACAGCGACAACGACAAGGCCACCGCACCGATGGCGGCGATCGCCGCGAACAGGAACACCTGCGGATAACCGAGCTGGCCCGCGATGGCGCCGGCCAGCGGGCCGGTGACGCCGAGCGCCAGGTCGAGGAACACCGAGTAGGCCGCCAGCGCCGCGCCGCGGTTGGAGGCCGGCACCAGGTTGACCGCTTCCACCCCCAGCGAGGGGAACACCAGCGCGAAGCCGAAGCCGGCCAGTGCCGCGCCCAGCAGGGCCATTTCCGGCGCATTGGCGATCCACAGCAGCAGCAAGCCGACGGCTTCGGTGATGAAGCAGACGATGGCCACGCGATAGCCGCCGAAGCGATTGATGGCATTGGCGAACAGCAGGCGCGAGCCGACGAAGGCGCTGGAGAAGGCGGTCAGCGCGAAGGCCGCGCCGCTCCAGTGCTGGTCGGCGTAGTACAGCGTGATGAAGGTGGCGATCGAGCCGAAGCCGATGGTGCCGAAGGCCAGGCCCATGCCGTAGGCGAACACGCGGCGCAGCACCAGCTTGAAGGGCAGTTTCTCGCCCGGCACGACCGGCGTCACCGGACCGCCGCGTGCCAGTACATAACCGAGGATGGTGAGCAGCATGCCCGACAGGCCGATCACGGCGAAGCCCAGCGAGCGGTCGAGCACCACGCCCAGCGGCGCACCGATGGCCAGCGCGGCATAGGTGGCGATGCCGTTCCAGGAAATCATCTTGGCGGTGTTTTCGGAACCGACGCGGCCCACGCCCCACATGATGGCGCCGGTGCCCACCAGGCTCTCGCCCAGGCCCAGCAGCGCACGGCTGCAGAACAGCAGCACCAGGCTCAGGAAAGGCAGCGGCTGGGCCAGCGCGGACAGCAGCAAGAGCGCGCCGCTGCCGGTGCACAGCAGCATGCCGCGCATCACGGTCTGCTTGGGGCCGACGGTGTCGATCATGCGGCCGGCGTTGGCGCGGCTGACGAAGGTGGCGAAATACTGGATGCTGATGCCGAGACCTGCGATCACCGCGCTATAGCCGAGGTCCAGGTGGATGTAGCCCGGCAGCACGGCCATCGGGATGCCGATGGCCAGGTACACCAGGAAGGTGAAGAAGGCGGTGGCGAGAATCTGCCGGGTGACTTTGACCGGCTTGGCGGGCGTCAGCGGACGCACCTGCACAGGGTTGGCGCTGGGACTACAAGAATCGTCGGACATGGCTGGGGGAATTCGGAATGAGGACGCCGCACGCGCGGATGTGCGCGTGAACAGCATTCCGGATTTTACTCCCGCAGCGAAAATGCTGCAGGACAGCAAAAACTTTTGCGGTTTTTAGTCGCTTTTGCGCGACGATGACGATTTGATAAGGCTTGCGGCGGCCGTGCTTATTTCTCGCAGCGCAGCGCCTCGGTGGCCTTGGCGCGCACGGCAGGCGCATAGTCGGCGCCCAGGATTTCCGGCTCCAGCTCGCCCAGCGCATCGCGCACCGCCGGATCGCACCAGTGGCCATCCAGCCTGGACAGCGCCGCCAGCAGCTCGGGCGTCAGGCGATCCAGCACCGGCCGCACCTCGCGCGCCAGGTCGGGCGGCGTGGCGAAGGGCGGACGGCGTTCCAGTTGCCATTGGCGATGCAGGTCGCGCTGCACGATCTTGCCGGCGTCGAACTGGTCCTGGAAGAAGCGGCGCGCCCATTGTGCATCCAGCCCCATCTTCTGGGCGCGCGCGGCGACATCGTCGAGGATGGCCTGCTCGCGCGCCGGATCGTCGATGGGCGCGTGCGAATTCCATTTGCTGCGGGCCACCGGCGCGGCGACGTCCAGGCGGGTCTTTTGCAAGGACAGCAATTGATTGACGTCGGCGCGCGCCGGCGACAGCGGACGGGTGGCGCAGGCCGCCAGCAGCAAGGCAGCGGACAGGGCGAGAAGCGTAGGCAGGCGGGACATGATGCGAGGCGGTGGCGGTGGCGGTTGAACGGTATCCGCAATCGGCGGACGCGATGGCTGCAATGAGCGCAATGGGCGCGACGGGTGCAACAGGTGCAGGAATGCGGCGGGCAGTATAGCGCGTCGCCGCTTCCACGCCGTTAGCCCTTTATAATCTCGGGATGCAAAACCTTCTCCACAATCTCAACGAAGAGCAGCTCGCCGCCGTGACGCTGCCCGCGCAGTCGGCCCTGATCCTGGCCGGCGCCGGTTCCGGCAAGACCCGCGTGCTGACCACCCGCATCGCGTGGCTGGTCCAGACCGGTCAGGTGTCGCCGGCCGGTATCCTGGCGGTGACCTTCACCAACAAGGCCGCCAAGGAAATGACCGCGCGCCTGTCGGCCATGCTGCCCATCAATACGCGCGGCATGTGGATCGGCACCTTCCACGGCCTGTGCAACCGCTTGCTGCGCGCGCACCACAAGGACGCCGGCCTGCCGCAGACCTTCCAGATCCTGGATTCGCAGGATCAGCTCTCGGCCATCAAGCGCCTGCTCAAGCAGATGAATGTGGACGACGAGAAGTATCCGCCGCGCAACCTGATGTACTTCATCAACAGCGCCAAGGATCAGGGCCTGCGCGCCAACGATGTGGAAGCGCACGACGACTACAACCGCAAGTTCGTGGAGCTCTACGATCTCTATGACCAGCAATGCCAGCGCGAAGGCGTGGTCGATTTCGCCGAGCTGCTGTTGCGCACCTATGAATTGCTGAGCCGCAACCAGCCGCTGCGGGAGCATTACCAGGGCCGTTTCCGCCACATCCTGGTGGATGAGTTCCAGGACACCAACGACCTGCAATACAAATGGCTCAAGCTGATGGCCGGCCCCCATAACGCGGTGTTCGCGGTGGGCGACGACGATCAGAGCATCTATGCCTTCCGCGGCGCCAACGTCGGCAACATGTCGGCCTTCGAGCGCGAGTTCCGCGTGCAGAACCTGATCAAGCTGGAGCAGAACTACCGCTCGCACGGCCACATCCTGGATACCGCCAACGAGCTGATCTCCAACAACAGCAAGCGCCTGGGCAAGAACCTGCGCACCGACGCCGGCCACGGCGAGCAGGTGCGGGTCTATGAAGCCACCAGCGATTTGCAGGAAGCGCAGTGGATCATCGAGCAGGTCAAGGACCTGATCGCCGAAGGCTGGGGCCGCAGCGAGATCGCCATCCTGTACCGTTCCAACGCGCAGTCGCGGGTGCTGGAGCACGCGCTGTTCAGCTCGGCGATCCCGTATCGCGTGTATGGCGGCCAGCGCTTCTTCGAGCGCGCCGAAATCAAGCACGCCATCGCTTATCTGCAGCTGATGGACAACCTGCACAACGATTCGGCCTTCCTGCGCGTGGTCAATTTCCCCACGCGCGGCATCGGCGCCAAGGCCATGGAATCGCTGCAGGACGCCGCCCGCCAGTACAACTGCTCGCTCTACGCCGCCGTGCCCTACGTGGCCGGCAAGGCCGGTTCTTCGCTGAATGCCTTCATCAAGCTGATCGAAGGCGCGCGCTTCGAGACCCAGCACCTGCCGCTGCCGGAGATGGTCAAGGTGGTGCTGGATCTGTCGGGCCTGATGGAGCATTACCGCAACGAGAAGGAAGGCGCCGACCGCATCGAAAACCTGGAGCAGGTGGTCAGCGCGGCCACGCTGTTCGTATCCGAAGAAGGCTATGGCCTGGATGCGCCGGCCTTGCTCGGCCCGCAGGCACAGGCCAGCGCGGGCACGGCGATCACCACCGCCGACGGCATCGAGGTGCTGGACGCCGATGCGCCGCTGGTGACCATCATGTCGCCGCTGTCGGCCTTCCTCTCGCATGCCTCGCTGGAAGCCGGCGACAACCAGGCGCAGGCGGGCCAGGATGCGCTGCAGCTGATGACGGTGCACTCGGCCAAGGGCCTGGAGTTCGACGCGGTGTTCATCACCGGCCTGGAAGAGGGCCTGTTCCCGCACGAGAACAGCGCCAAGGAAGACGGCGGCGTGGAGGAAGAACGCCGTCTGATGTACGTCGCCATCACGCGCGCGCGCAAGCGCCTGTTCATGACCTTCTCGCAGACCCGCATGCTGCACGGCCAGACGCGCTACAACATGCGGTCGCGCTTCTTCGACGAGCTGCCGGAAGAGTCGATCAAATGGCTCTCGCCCAAGGTGCAGCAGCACCATTGGTTCGCCAATCCGAAAGCGGCCTGGGATGAAGTGCCGGAGGCGGGCAACAACAAGATCGCGCAAAGCTTCTCGCGCTCGGACTCGGGCTGGCGCATCGGCCAGAACGTCGAGCACGCCAAGTTCGGCGAGGGTGTGATCGTCAACATCGAAGGCGGCGGCGGGGCCACCCGCGCGCACATCAATTTTGGCAAGTTCGGCATGAAGCTGCTGGATCTGTCGGTGGCGAAGCTGGAGAAGATCTGAGTTCGTCAACCGTCCGCGGTTCGTCTGCAATGGAAAAGCCCGCTTCACAGCGGGCTTTTTTCCTGTCAGGACGTCGGATCAGGCTGCCGCCGGATCGTAGCGCAGATGGATCAACGGATAGGGCCTGCCCTGTCCATCCAGCGGCGAGCGCCCGGTCGCCACGAAGCCCATGCGCTGGTAGAAGCGCGCCGCCAGTGCATTCTGTTCGTTGACGTCGGTGATGAGCACCGGATGCAGCGAGAGCGCGTGTTCCACCAGCGCGCGTCCGACGCCGCGGCCGTGATGGGCGGGATCGACGAACAGCGCTTCCATCCGCCCGTCATCGAGCAGCATGAAACCCAGCGGATGATCGCGCTCGTCGGTGGCCAGCCATAGCGGCGCGGCGGGGAGGAATCCTTGCACTTCTTCGGCGATGGCCGCGCGGTCTGTCACAGTGAGGAAATCGTGGGTGGCGTCCACCGCCAGGCGCCAGATCTCGACGGCGCGCGCGCCGTCGTCGGGACGGGAGAGTCGTATGTTCAGCATGGGCGCGAGGATACCGGCGGCGCACGCGCCGCGCAAGCGCGTCAGCCGCGCGCGATCAGCGTCTGCACCTCGTCCCAGGTCGCGGCATAGGCGCCGGCTTTCGAGGCCGCGAGCGCCGCGCCGGCCGCCGCGCATTGCAAGTGGACTTGCGCCGGCGCATCCGGCTGGCGCAACTGGCTGGCGATCCAGCCACCCATGGAGGCGTCGCCGCAACCCACGGTATCGACCACCTCGACCTTGTAGGCAGGCTGCTCGACGACCTGTTCATCCTTGATCCACCGCATGCCCTGCGCGCCCAGCGTGAGCAGGATCTCGGCGCGCGGCGCCATGGCCTGCAGCGTGGCCAGCGCATTGGCGTCGCCGGGGAAGAGGCGCTCCAGATCCTCGTCCGAGACCTTCACGAAGTGCGACAGCCCCAGCAGCTCACGCAGCAGGATGCGGTAAGACGGGCTATCCATCAGCTTGCGCCAGTTGGGGTCGAAGGCGATCTTCTTGCCGCGCATGGCCGCCGCCTGTGCGACCTGCAGCAGGCGCGAGGCCAGCGGTTCGCGCGCCAGGCTGATGCAGCCGAAATGCAGCACGCGCGCTTCGTCCATCCAGCCATACGGCAGGCGTTCCGGATCGAAGTGCAGGTCGGCGCTATCGTCGCCGATGAAGAAATAATCGGGCGGCGTGGTGGAAGTGACCATGGCCAGCAGCGGCGCCTTGGCCAGGCGCTGGGTGAAGCGCAGATCGAGGCCGGCTTCGCGCGTGAGCGCATAGAGTTCTTCGCCGAACACGTCGGTGCTGACGCTGCCGGCATAGCTGGTGGCCACGCCCAGGCGCGATGCCGCGCGCGCCACGTTCCAGCAGGCGCCGCCGGGGATGGCGCGCCACTGGCCGTTGGGCTGGCGGATGAAATCGGTCAGGGCTTCGCCGAACACGACGAATGCTGCGGGCTGGGTCATGCGCTGTCTCCGTTGGCGGTCGGCTGCCGTGGCGCCGGCCTGGTTGGATGGTTCAGTTGTCCTGCAAGGCGTGGCGTGCGCAGATCTCGTCGGTCACCAGGCCGGTCAGCCAGCCGCCGCGCAAGGCCGCGCGTACCGCATCGGCTTTCTTGCTGCCGCCGGAGAAGGCGATCACCGGGCGCTGCGGCTTGGCTGTCAGCGGCGGCGTGGTGACGCGTGACGACAGCGTGGAGCGCAGCATGGCGCCATCGCGGTCGAAGGCGTGGCAAATCATTTCGCCCACCGCGCCCTGGCGCTGCAGTTCGGCCACTTCGCCGTCGTCGATGAAACCGTCTTCGTGCATCGCGCCCTGCAAGGCGATGGTGCCGATGCCGAGGAAGGTGACGTCGGCGCGTTCGGCCAGGCCGGCCACGATCTTGTAGGCGCGATGGTTGCACCACTGCTGGCGGTCGCTGTCGCTCTCGGCCACGCGGGGCGCGGGCAGCAGGTAGAAGCGGGCGCGCAGCTTTTCGGCCGCCTGCAGGGCGACGTCGTAGCGGTTGGCCGAGCCGTCGGAGGCGAAGGCGCCGATCATCGACACGATCTGGTGCTGCGGCCGTTCCATCTCGGTGATCTTTTCGATCGCCGCCTTGAGCGTGCGGCCCGAACCAACGTTGACCACCAGCGGCTGCTCCGAGCTCAGATACTGCTCCATCAGCTCGGCGCCGGCCACTGCCAGCATCTGCTGCATCTCTTGCGATTCGTTGGGGTTGTCGGCGCCGCCGACCCCGGGCACCACGCGGCAGACGTCCAGCCCGTAGCGCTCCTGCAGGCCCTGGGCCCGTTCCAGGCAGGAGGACACGGGATGCTTGATCTGCACCTTCACCAGGTTGGCGTCGGCCGCATAGGCCACCATGCGCTGCGCCATCTGGCGCGAGATGCCGAGCCGCTCGGCGATTTCATTCTGCGTGTTGCCGGCGACGTAGTACATCCAGGCGGCGCGCGCCGCCAGGTCGAGTTTGGATGCGCCTGTAGACATGTTCTCCTCGCGTGCCGCTGGCGCAAGCTGCGCCGCGCGGCCTCCTGTCATTCGTATCGTTGGTCTTGTCGGATGCCATTTTACGGCGAGTCCACGCTTCCATTATTCATAAAAATGGGCATTTGCTCAATCGAATTGCAAATGCTTGACATCCATTCCGGAATGTCTGATTATTTGCTCACAAAAATACTAATTGCTCAAAAAACTGGCCCAACCGGCACGTGCAACGGCATGACGAAAGTCGCGCCGATCAGGGGGGAACGTGCACGGCGGCACATAACTATCGGAGACAAGCATGCGTACCATCGCCCTAACCAGCGTTCGTTTCACCCTGGCCGCCGCGGCCGTTTCAGCCCTGTTCCTGTCCGGCGCCAATGTGGCAAGCGCCGAGCCGGTGACCATCAATATCGCCTCGATCAACAATCCCGACATGATCGAGCTGCAGAAGCTGGCGCCGCAGTTCGAGAAAGCCAACCCCGACATCAAGCTGCGCTGGGTCACGATGGAAGAAAGCGTGCTGCGCCAGCGCCTGACCACCGACATCGCCACCAACAGCGGCCAGTTCGACCTGATGACCATCGGTGCCTATGAAGCGCCGATCTGGGCCAAGAAGGGCTGGCTGGCGCCGATGTCCGGCCTGCCGGCCGACTACGACGAAGCCGACCTGATCAAGCCGGTGCGCGAAGGCCTGTCGGTGGACGGCAAGCTGTACGCGCTGCCGTTCTACGCCGAAAGCTCGATGACCTACTACCGCAAGGATCTGTTCGAGCAGAAGAAGCTGACCATGCCGGAGCGTCCGACCTGGGAAGAGATCGCCAAGCTGGCGTCGCAACTGCACGATCCGGCCAAGGGCGTGTACGGCATCTGCCTGCGCGGACGCGCCGGCTGGGGCGAGAACATGGCCATCCTCACCACCATGGCCAACGCCTGGGGCGGCCGCTGGTTCGACGAGAAGTGGCAGCCGCAGCTGTCTTCGCCGGAATGGAAGAAGTCGGTCGCTTTCTACGTCGACCTGATGCGCAAGTACGGTCCGCCGGGCGCCAGCTCCAACGGTTTCAATGAAAACCTGGTGCTGTTCTCCAGCGGCAAGTGCGGCATGTGGGTGGACGCCACCGTGGCGGCCGGCATGCTCTACCACGGCAAGGATTCCAAGGTCTCCGACAAGACCGCGTTCGCGCCGGCGCCCAAGGCCGAGACCGACAAGGGTTCGCACTGGTTGTGGATCTGGTCGCTGGCGGTGCCGAAGTCCTCCAAGTCGCAGGAAGCGGCCAAGAAGTTCGCCGCCTGGGCCACCTCCAAGGAATACATCAACCTGGTCGCCAAGGATTCCGGCTGGGCGCTGGTGCCGCCGGGTACCCGCACCTCGACCTATGCATCGGCAGAGTACAAGAAGGTGTCGCCGTTCTCCGACTTCGTGCTGGACGCCATCCAGACCGCCGACGCCAACAAGCCGACCGTCAAGCCGGTGCCTTATACCGGCGTGCAGTTCGCGACCATTCCGGAGTTCCAGTCCATCGGCACCGTGACCGGTCAGGCCATCGCCGGCGCGCTGGCGGGCAAGACCACCTCGGATGCCGCGCTGGATGCCGCGCAAGCCCAGGCCGTGCGCATGATGCGCCAGGGCCGTTACATCAAGTGATGTTCCTGCGCGCCGGCGGGCAGTCGCCGCCGGCGCGCAAGACGTAGCAGCAAACCGGCACCAACCGCCATCGCGGCGTGCCCGGCCAGGCCGGGTGCGTCCGCGCCGTCCTCCCGGCAGGCCCGGCGCACACGCGCCCGGTCCTGGCCGGCCCGAATCGCAGAGGCCGCCCATGTCATCGATCCACCCCATCCATCCGCCTACCATGCATAGCGAACCGACGCCCGCGTCCCGGCAGCAGCCCGGCGCCGCCAAGGCCGCGCCCAACCAGGCGAAACGCGCGCCGCAACGCTTCAATCCCATCCGCCTGATGCAGACGCCTTCGGTGCTGATCCTGCTGGCCTGGATGATCGTGCCGCTGGCGATGACCATCTACTTCTCGGTCAACCGCTACAACCTGATGGCGCCCGACCAGACCGGCTTCGTCGGCCTGGAAAACTATGAATTCCTGTTGCAGGATCCGGCCTTCTGGCCCTCGATCGGCAATACCGCGTTGCTGATCGGCTCGGTGCTGGCCATCAGCGTGATCGGCGGCACCCTGCTGGCGGTGCTGTTCGACCAGCCGTTCCGTGGCCGCGGCATCGCGCGCCTGTTGGTGATCGGCCCCTTCTTCGTGATGCCCACCGTGGCCGCGCTGATCTGGAAGAACATGATCATGCACCCGGTGTACGGCATGCTGGCCTTCGTGATGCGCCACCTCGGCCTGGAGCCGATCGACTGGCTGGCGCAATACCCAATGTTCTCGGTGATCGTGATCGTCGCCTGGCAATGGATCCCGTTTGCCTTCCTGATCCTGCTGACCGCGCTGCAATCGCTCGACACCGATCAGAAGGAAGCCGCCCAGCTGGACGGCGCCGGCCCGGTGCGCATTTTCTTCTACATCGTGCTGCCGCACCTGAAGCGCGCCATCACGGTGGTGATCATGATCGAGACCATCTTCCTGCTCTCGGTATTCGCCGAGATCTTCACCACCACCGCCGGCGGCCCCGGTACCGAGACCACCAACCTGACCTTCCTGGTCTACGCCATCGGCCTGCAGCAGTTCGACATCGGCATCGCCTCGGCCGGCGGCATCTTCGCCGTGGTGCTGGCCAACATCGTGTCCTTCTTCCTGGTGCGCATGCTGGCCAAGAACCTGAAAGGAGTGAACGAAAAATGAGCGATCAAAAGAGAAGCCCCCTGTGGGTCGCCGTGCTGGGCTGGGCCTGCGCCATCATCCTGTTCTTCCCGATCTTCTGGGTCGCCGTCACGGCCTTCAAGACCGAGCACCAGGCCTATACGCCGTCGCTGATCTTCCTGCCCACGCTGGACACCTTCCGCGAAGTGTTCGGGCGCAGCAACTACCTGGCCTATGTGCAGAACTCGCTGATCGTCTCGCTGGGCTCGACGCTGCTGTGCCTGATCCTGGCGGTGCCGGCCGCGTACTCGATGGCCTTCTTCCCGACCGGCCGTACGCAGAAGCTGCTGCTGTGGATGCTGTCCACCAAGATGATGCCGGCCGTCGGCGTGCTGATCCCGATCTACCTGCTGGCCAAGAACACCGGCATGCTCGACACGGTCACCGGCCTGACCCTCATCTACACGCTGATCAATCTGCCGATCGCGGTATGGATGGCCTTCACCTACTTCAACGACGTGCCCAAGGAAATCCTGGAGGCGGCGCGCATCGACGGCGCCAACGCCTGGCAGGAGATGATCTACCTGCTGCTGCCCACCGCGATGCCGGGCCTGGCCTCCACCGCGCTGCTGCTGATCATCCTGTCGTGGAACGAAGCCTTCTGGAGCCTCAACCTGACCAGCGTCAACGCCGCGCCGCTGACGGTGTTCATCGCCTCCTATTCCAATCCCGAGGGCCTGTTCTGGGCCAAGCTGTCGGCTGCCTCGCTGCTGGCTATCGCGCCCATCATGGCGCTCGGCTGGCTGGCGCAGAAGCAACTGGTGCGCGGCCTGACCTTCGGGGCGGTGAAGTGATGACGCAGCAATCGATCACGCATCTGGTGTGTGACTGCGACGGCGTGCTGCTCGATAGCGAAAGCATCGCGCTGCGCGTGCTGCATCGCGAACTGTTGCCGCTGCTGCCGGCGCTGTCCGGCAACGGCGGCCAGGATGAGGACGAAGCGCGCAGCGCCGCCTTGCACAGTGCCATCGCCAACCGTCTCGGCATGTACACCGATCTCTTGCTGGACGAGCTCGATCTCGAATTCGAACTGGCCTTGAGCGCGTCGCAGATCCAGCGCATCCACCAGACCGTGGGCCGCGCCTGCGGCGAAGAGGCGCAGCCGGTGCCGGGCATCGTCGAGGCCTTGCAGGCGATCCGCCTGCCGCGCGCGGTGGCCAGCAACAGCGACGCCCCGCGCATTGAAGCCGGGCTGCGCCGCTGCGGCCTGTTGCCGCAATTCGAAGGCCGCATCTACAGCGCGCATGCGGTCGGCAAGCCCAAGCCGGCGCCCGACGTGTACCTGGCGGCGGCTGCCGGTTTCGGCGTCGATCCGGCGCGCTGCGTGGCGGTGGATGACAGCGTGACCGGCGTGCGCGCCGCGGCCGCGGCCGGCATGCATGTGCTGGGTTTCACCGGCGTGGCGCACGACCGCAGGGCGATGGCGCGCCAGTTGAAGGACGCCGGCGCGCACAAGGTGTTCGACGACATGAAACAGTTTCCGCAACTGATCTGCGAACTGATCTGGCTGCGCTGAGAACCCGGCGCGGCATCAACGATGACAAGAAGCGAGGAGAAAGACATGGCAGCCGTAAGCATCAGGAATCTGGCCAAGCGCTACGAAGACAATGAAGTCATGCGCGATATCAACCTGGAAATCGAGGACGGCGAGTTCGTGGTCTTCGTCGGGCCGTCGGGCTGCGGCAAGTCCACCTTGCTGCGCATGATCGCAGGCCTGGAGGAGATCAGCGACGGCGATCTCGACATCGGCGAGCGTCGCATGAACGAGGTGCCGGCCGCCAAGCGCGGCGTGGCGATGGTGTTCCAGTCGTATGCGCTGTATCCGCACATGACCCTGTACGACAACATGGCCTTCGGCCTGAAGATCGCCGGCAAGTCCAAGGCCGAGATCGACAGCGCCGTGCAGCATGCGGCCAGGATCCTGCACATCGACCATCTGCTGGACCGCAAGCCGCGCGCCCTGTCGGGCGGCCAGCGCCAGCGCGTGGCGATCGGCCGCGCCATCACGCGCCAGCCCAGCGTGTTCCTGTTCGACGAGCCGCTGTCCAACCTGGACGCCGCGCTGCGCGTGAAGATGCGCCTGGAATTCGCCAAGCTGCACGACGACCTGAAGACCACCATGATCTACGTGACGCACGACCAGATCGAGGCCATGACCCTGGCCGACAAGATCGTGGTGCTGTCCGAAGGCCGCATCGAACAGGTCGGCTCGCCGCAGCAGCTTTATCACCATCCGGCCAACCGTTTCGTGGCCGGCTTCATCGGTTCGCCCAAGATGAACTTCATCGACGGCACCGTGGCCGCGCTGCAAGCCGATGGCGTGCTGGTGCAACTGCCCAACGGCGGCACGCAACTGGCGGCGGTCGATGGCGCCGTTCTGCAGCAGGGCGAGAAGGTGACGCTGGGCGTGCGCCCCGAGCACCTGAACATCGCCGAAGGCCAGGCCGCGCTGCAGGCGCGCTTCAGCGCGCTGGAGCTGCTGGGCGATTTCTCCTATCTGTACGCCGCTTATGACGGCGCCGACGAACCGTTGATCCTGCGCGTGCCGGACAGCCTGAATCCGCAGCACGGCAGTGTGCTCGGCCTGGCCGCCGATCCGGCGCGCTGCCACCTGTTCCGCGAGGATGGCCAGGCGCTGCCGCGGCTGGCCGCGGCGCCCGCCGTGCAGCATTGAGATACCCGGAATCACCACGCAAAACGCAACGAACGAGGACACGGCATGACTAGCTTTGCCACCACCCAAGACCAGGGCGCCGACGACAGCCTGACCTGGCTGCATATCGGCGCCGGTTCCTTCCACCGCGCCCACCAGGCGGTCTATCTCCACGCCCTGCGCGAGAGCGGCGCCGACCGCCGCTGGCAACTGGCGCTGGCCAATATCCGCGCCGACATGAGCCCGTTGCTGGAAGCGCTGGCGCGCCAGCAGGGCCGTTATACGCTGGAAACCGTGACGCCGCAGGGCGAGCGCAGCTACCAGAGCATCACTTCCATCGGCCGCATCATCGGTTGGGATGCGCAACTGAGCCAGTTGATCGCCGCCGGCGCCGAGGAGCGCACGCGCGTGATTTCCTTCACGGTGACCGAAGGCGGCTACTATCTCGACCACCAGCACCGGCTCGACACCGGCAATGCCGACCTGGCCGACGACCTGCGCTGCAAGCTCGACGGCAGCGGCAAGCCGCGCACCATCTACGGCGCCATCGCCGCGATCCTGCAGGCGCGCAGCCAGGCCCATCCGCAGGCGGCGCTGACGCTGCTCAACTGCGACAACCTGCGCCACAACGGCGAGCGTTTCCGCGACGGCCTGCGCCAGTTCCTGACGCTGCGCGGAGAAAGCCAATTGGCGGCGTGGGTCGAGACCTATACCACCAGCCCCAACGACATGGTGGATCGCATCACGCCGCGCCCGACGCCGGCCGTGGCCGAGCGCGTGAAGCAGGCAACCGGCGTGGACGATCCTTGCGCGCTGATGGGCGAGTTCTTCATCCAGTGGGTGATCGAGGACGATTTCAAGGCCGGCCGTCCGCGCCTGGAAGCGGCCGGCGTGGAGATGGTGAAATCGGTGCTGCCGTATGAAGAAGCCAAGATCCGCATCCTCAACGCCAGCCACAGCTGCATCGCCTGGGCCGGCACGCTGGCGGGCCTGCAATACATCCACGAAGGCACGCTGCGCGACGACATCCGCCAGATGGCCTACGACTACGTCACCGAGGATGTGATTGCCTGCCTCACCCCCAGCCCCATCGACCTGGCCGCCTATCGCGACACCACGCTGGCGCGCTTCGGCAATCCGGCGATCCAGGACACCAACCAGCGCGTGGCGGCCGACGGCTATTCCAAGATCCCCGGCTTCATCCGCCCGACGCTGCAGGAAAGCCTGGCGGCCGGCCGCACGCCCCTCGCCACCGCCCTGTTGCCGGCGCTGTTCCTGGTGTTCCTGCAACGCTGGAACGAAGGCAAGCTGCCCTACGAATACCAGGACGGCATCTTCGACCCGGCCGCGGCACGGGCCATGCTGGCGGCCGCCGATCCGGTGCAGGCGTTTTGCGAGGACAAGATCCTGTGGGGCGGACTGGCCGGCGACCAACGCTTGACCGGATTGGTACGCGAAGGCGTGGAGCGCGTGCGGCAATGGCTGGCGCAGGGAAACCAATAAGCCGGAAGGCGGCCAAAGGCAGCATAGAATTGCCTTTCAATAACTGTATAGACCGGTGACATAGGTAACAGATGTTCCGGGACATAGGTAACACTTTTGGGGTTCGAAACGAAGCCCAAAGGATGGACCATCATGCCCTGGAAAGCTGTTGACATCATGACACTACGAGAA
>WNDX01000055.1 GCA_009914615.1 Herbaspirillum frisingense | reverse complement strand
GCCTACTTCGACCGGCTTGGGGTACCTCGGCTCTGTTGACCTCAACGACTCGAACCGCCCGGTGCGGACCCGCACGCCGGGTGGTGTGGGAGGGGATCGGCCAGGTTCTGGCCGCCCCTATCCCGATTGCGCGACACTGCTTCAAACGACGATCAGTAGCGTTGCGGCGGAGGCGGCGGGGGATAGCCTCCCGGTGCATAACCTGCCGGCGGTTGCGGCTGGGCCGCTGCCTGCGGTTCGGCCACGAAGATTTCCACGCGGCGGTTCTTGGCGCGGTTGGCCTCCGAGGTATTGGGTACCAGCGGCTCGTGCGAACCACGACCCTGGATCGTGAAGCGGTTCGCCGCCACGCCGCGGGTGGTCAGGTAATCGCGGGTGCGCGCGGCGCGCTGGCTGGACAGCGGATCGTTGATGGCATCGCTGCCGGTGTTGTCGGTGTGGCCGACGATGTTGATGGTGGTCGCCGGGTTTTCCGCCAGCGTGGTGGCGAAACGATCCAGCACCGGACGCAATTCGGGCTTGATGTCGGCACGGCCGGTATCGAAAGAAATGTCGCTGGGGATTTCCAGCTTCAGGCGATTGTCGGGCGTTTGGGTGACCTGCACGCCGGTGCCTTGGGTAGCCTGCTCCATCGCGCGCTTCTGGTTTTCCATGCGGTTGGACCAGATGTTGCCGGCCACCGCGCCGATCGCGCCGCCGATGGCCGCACCGCCCAATGCGCGCCCGCCGCCGCCACCGCCGGTCGCGGCCCCCAGGATGCCGCCGATGCCGGCGCCAATGCCCGCGCCGGTGGCGGTGCCGCGCTGCGTCGGGCTCATGTCGGCGCAGCCGGAGATGGCCAGTACGCCAGCGATTGCCGCTATCGATAATGTCTTCATGTCACTTCCTTTCTTGCCTTCTCAGTGTTGTTGTCCAGGCCTTGCGGGCCGGTCAGAATCAGAGCGTGGGGGAGGTCATTATGTTCCGGCTGATGTTCCGGGGCCGGATACGACAAAGGCATCCGGTACCCCAGATGCCTTTGCGTCGATCGCAGCCATTTTGTTGACGGGATTCAACCCGCTGACTTTCGCCTCAATCTTCCTCTGCCGTGCCTTCGAGCGGTACGGCGCCATCGACTGCTTCCGCGGTGCCGCCGCGCTGGCTGAGGTAATACGCCAGTCCACCGACCGCGGCGATGATCCCGCCATACATGAGCGGCTTGCGCAGCCAACGGCGCGAGAGCAGTGAAGCGCCCGTCATCAGCAACGGCGTGACCGACTGCAGGTTGAGGCCGCCCAGTCCGCCAGCGGTGAGGGATTTGATCGATTGCACGGTCTTGCCCCCGCCGACGAAGGAGGCGGCAAAATGTCCGACGCGGCTGAGCGCCCCCTTGGCCAGCGATTCCGGGCTGAGGTTTTCACGCACCACTTCGCGCGCTTCCATCACGCCCAGGCGATACAAGGCGCCCTGCGCGAGCACCTTGCGCTTGCGCTCCTCGTGCGTCATGCCGTCATGTGGGTCTGTTTGCATGCGTTTCCTCGGATGGGTTCGCTCACAGCAGAGCGTCGCGGTCCTTGCGCAGCTCGGCCATGGTGGCGGGCAGCGAGAGCTTGCCCTGCATCAGCACCGAACGGGCGTAAAACACCAGCCCGACCGTGGCCACGCTGAAGATGAAGCCCAGCAGGGCCAGAATCTTCCAGCCCCAGGCATCCCAGGCCAGCATCACGATCAGCACCGACCAGAAGGCGATGGCGAACCACAGCGCGACCGCGGCCAGCACGAAGATGACGGCGAAACGGACCAGGTTGACGCCGATCTCCGACATCTCCAGCGACGCCAGTTCGATGCGGCTGATGATGATGCCCAGCAGGTTCTTGGCCAAGCCCAGCAGACCGGCGGTCAGCCCGGGATTGGCGGGCTGCGCCGGCTGGCCTTCCTTGTGCGGTGTCGCCATCGGCGTCGCGCTTACTTGCTGCGACCGATGACCAGGCCCACCAGCAGGCCCACGCCGGCCGAGATGGCCACGGCGCGCCACGGGTTTTCATGCACGTAGTCGTCAGTTTTGGCGGCGACTTCCTTGCCTTTTTCGATGGCGGCGGCCTGGGCGCTTTGCGCGGCTTCGGCGGCGGTTTCCAGCAGGGTCAGGCCCTTGGCGCGCAGCTCATCGGCCTTCTCGCCGGTTGCCGCGGCGGCCTCGGCGAACAATGCCTGGGCGTCCTTGACGAGGGTCTTCATATCGTTCCTGACGGTCTTGAGAGCGGCGGATTGGGTCATTCGGATTCTCCTTTTTTATCCCGGTTAACGAAAAGACAAGAAACGCTTCAGCCCGGCGCCACCCGCATCACAGGGATGCCGCAGCGCGGCTACAAGCGATTCTACAGAGGCCGCCGCGCGGCGTGTGGCTGCTTGCGGGGCAATATTGCGCCAGCGCAAAGCAGGTTCGATGGCGCACACCGGCATTAGTTTCCTAGCCGGCAAATCCCGGTGCGGCGACCTCAGAAGCGCGTCTCGCGCGCCGCCCGCAGGAAGCTGTCCAGGATCGGCGTGCAATCGAGCAGCTCGGCGCCGCCGGCGCGGTGGAACTCCGGGTGCCATTGCAGGCCCATCACGAATGGCGCCTTGCGGTAGCGGATGGCCTCGACGATCTGGTCGGGGCCGGATACCGCCTCCACCGACAGGTCGCGCCCGAGGTCGCGCACCGCCTGGTGGTGAATCGAGTTGACCACGGCATTCTCGGTCTTCACCAGCGTGGCCAGCGATGATCCCTGCGGGAAATGCAAGGCGTGGTAATTGCTGTCGTACTGGTCGTTGACGTGCGGAATCGCGGTCGGCACGTCGGAGGCGATGTCCTGATACAGCGTACCGCCGAAGGCCACGTTGATCAGTTGGCAGCCGCGACAGATGCCCAGCACCGGCTTGCCGGCTTCGATGAATTCATGCAGCAGTTCCAGCTCGTACATGTCGCGCACGCGGTCGCCGCTCCATTCGGGGCGGGTGGCCATCTGCGCATAGCTTTGCGGCGAAACGTCGGCGCCGCCCTGCAGCACCAGGCCGTCCAGATTCTTGGCATAGTCGCGCAGGCGGATGTTGCTGGGGTGGACCAGGCCATTGGTATTGACGGTCGGGATCATGAACACCAGCACGTCACGCGACATCACCCACTGTGCGATCGATTCCTCCAGGTATTGCAGGGTCTTGCTGCGCAACCCCTTGGCGCCGGATTCGGGATGGAAGATGCGGGCCGACACGCCGATCTTCAGGGTGCGCTGCATGACGCGGCGGCCAGCCTTGTCCGACATCTGGCGCAGGCGCGCTGCCAGGAAGCGCCAGGTCTGCGCCCACGGCGCGTCGCCGGCATGGTGCGGTGGCGGGGGCAGCGGCGCATGCGGCGCGCTCTGCTGCTGCGCGGCTTGCGCCGCGGGCTGGGCGCCGGGGCCGGGCTGGCCGCTATGCAGCTCCTGGCCGGCGACAGCCGCAGGAGTATGCTGGGGAGCTGGATGGGCGCCGGTGGCGTCAGCGGCCGGTGCAACTGGAGCGGGAGTACCGGCGGGCTTGGCCGGACCGGGTTCCCGTGGCTGGCTGGCTTCGGAATCTTGGATGTCGGACATGGCTGCAATAAGAAGTGAATATGAATAAACTGCGGCGAGCGTCATCTGCTGCGGCCTTCTTCGCGCCAGGGGCGCAAGGGCGGCCGTGGGGGTGGGCTGAGTATAAGCGCATTGCCCGGCTTTTGATACCCGCAGGAAAATCCGGCAAGAGAGGCGTCCCGATGGCGGTCATGCTGTTTCATGCAAGCGGCGCGGGCCGCTTTCGTGGCAAACTCCCTTCCCTCTAATAAGGCAGACCGAGATACGCCCCGCATGTTCCGATGAATTTCGCCATGCGTGCAGGCAATGCCCCGGCCGCCGCACGATCCACCCAATGCCAGCCTCCACGCCGATGCCCAAGGTACTCATCCTTTACGCCCATCCCACCGCCGAGCTCTCGCGCACCAATCGCCTGATGATCGAGGCCGCGGCCAAACTGCCCAACGTGGTGGTCAACGATCTCTACGAGCGCTATCCGGATTTCAGCATCGACGTCGAACACGAACAGCGCCTGCTGTCGGAGGCCGACCTGGTGGTGATGCAGCATCCCATCCACTGGTACAGCATGCCCGCGCTGCAAAAGGAATGGGTGGACCTGGTGCTGGCGCGCGGCTGGGCCTTCGGCCACGATGGTCATGCCCTGCGCGACAAGGGCTTCTGGCTGGTGGCCTCGACCGGCGGCGAACCCGAGGCGTACAGCCCGGGCGGGCGGCACGGCCATCCCTTCGCCGACTTCCTGCCGCCCTACCAGCAGACCGCGCGGCTGTGCGGCATGCGTTGGCTGGAGCCACTGATCCTGCAGGGCGCCCATCATGTGCCGCCGGTCGATTTCCAGCGCCACGTCGAGCACTATCTCGATCGCCTGGAACGCTATCCGGACTGGCCGTGACCGTCGCCCCCACCGCCTTCGCCCCATTTCACCCGACGACGCCCACCCGACAAAGACGCCATCATGGATGAACACCTGCTCATCGCCCTCGTATACCTGCTCGCCGCGGTTGCCGCCGTACCCATCGCCAAACGCTTGGGACTGGGCGCCGTGCTCGGCTACCTGCTGGCCGGCATCGTCATCGGCCCGTGGGGCCTGGGGCTGATCACCGAGGTCAAGCACATCCTCGAATTCTCGGAATTCGGCGTGGTGCTGCTGCTGTTCCTGATCGGCCTGGAACTCGATCCCAAGCGCCTGTGGGCGTTGCGTCGCTCCATCTTCGGCTGGGGCAGCGCGCAAGTGGCGGCGGTATCGATCGCCCTGCTGGCGGCGGCGCTGGCGGCCGGCGTACCATGGCGCGTGGGCTTGATCGCGGCGCTGGGCATGTCGCTGTCCTCTACTGCAATCGCGTTGGCCACGCTGGGCGAGCGCAAGCTGACCGCCACGCCAGCCGGCTCGGCGGGCTTTTCCATCCTGCTGTTCCAGGATATCGCCGCGATCCCGATGATGGCCGCGGTGCCGCTGCTGGGCGTGGCCGCCAGCCAGGGCAGCGGCCAGGGCTGGCTGCATGCCGGCCAGGTGGCGCTGGTGATCGCGCTGCTGATCTTTGGCGGCCGCGTGCTGATCCGTCCCATCCTGCGCATCATCGCCAAGACCGACATGCGCGAGATCTTCACCGCCTTCGCGCTGCTGCTGGTGATCGCCACCTGTCTGCTGATGCAATCGGTGGGCATGTCGATGGCCCTGGGCACCTTCCTGGCCGGCGTGCTGCTGGCCGATTCCGAATACCGGCACGCGCTGGAAAGCGATCTGGAACCGTTCAAGGGCTTGCTGCTGGGTCTGTTCTTCATCGCTGTCGGCATGTCGGTGGATTTCGGCGTGTTCCTCGCGCAGCCCTGGCGCATCATCGGCCTGGTGGTGGCCTTCCTCGCGATCAAGGCCTGCGTGATGTGGCTGCTGGGCCGCTGCTTCGGCATCCCGCGCGGACAACAACTGTTCTTCGCCTTCCTGCTGTCGCAGGGCGGGGAATTCGCCTTCATCGTGTTCGGCGCGGCCGTCAGCGCCAAGGTGCTCACGCCGGAGGTCTCGTCCTTGCTGGTGGTGGTGGCGCTGTCGATGCTGGTCACGCCGCTCCTGTTGCTGGTGCATGACCGCCTGCTGGTGCGCTGGCTGGAAGGCGGCAACCGCCGTCCGGAAGACAAGATCGAGCCGCAGGACCATGCGGTGATCATCGCCGGCTTCGGCCGCTTCGGCCAGATCGTCGGCCGCCTGCTGATGGCCAACGGCATCGGCGCCACCGTGCTGGATCACGATCCGGACCAGATCGATTTCCTGCGCAAGTTCGGCTTCAAGGTGTTCTACGGCGACGCTACCCGCATCGACCTGCTGCGTACCGCGGGCGCGGCCAAGGCGCGCGTGCTGGTGATCGCCCTCGACGACGCCCAGGCCGCGTTGGACATGGTGGAAAAGGTCAGGGAAGAATTCCCGCACCTGCAGATCGCAGCCCGCGCGCGCAACGTCACGCATTACTACGACCTGCTGGATCGCGGCGTCACCGTGCTGGAACGCGAGACCTTCGAGAGTGCGCTGCAGATGGGGCGGCAGGTGCTGCAGCAACTGGACTTCGGCGCCTACCGCGCGCGCCAGGCGGCGATGAAATTCCGCACGCACAACATCAAGACGCTGCACGAACTCTATCCGCACTACAAGGATCAGCAGCAGATGGTGTCGATGGCCGTGCAGGCGCGCGAAGAGCTGCAAGCCATGTTCGCCGGCGACCGCGAAGCGATGGAACGCGAACATACGCACGATCACTGGCGCGGCGAGCCCGCGGCACAAGACCAGCCGCCCGCTGGCCAGGGCTGAAGGCCGCCAGCATAAAAAAGGCCGGACATGCTTGCGCATGCCCGGCCACTCCCTCACTGCTTACCACGTACTACTTGCTACACACTACACACTACACACTGCTCACTACACAGCTTGCTACCCACGGGTGACTACTCACTGCTACCGGTACCATCCACTGCAAAACTTCTTATCGGATCAATTTAGCGTCAACGGCACGAAGATCTTCTCGTCGCCGCGCTCCACCAGCAGCGCCACGCTCTTGCCGGCCTCGCTGGCCAGCTTGCGCAACTGCGCCACGCTGGTGACCGGTGAGCCGTTCAGCGCCAGGATCACGTCCCCGCTCTGAATGCCGGCCACCGCGGCCGGACCGTTGACGTCTTCCACCAGCAGGCCGTTCTGGCCGCCCAGTTGCTTCTGTTCATCCTTGTCCAACGGGCGCACCGCAAGACCCAGACGTCCCGGATTCTCGGCCTTGTTGGCTGGCGCATCGTTCTTGGCCTGCTTCATTTCGCCCACCGTCACGCTCATCGTGCGCACCTTGCCGGCACGCATCACCTCCAGCGGCTGCGAGCTGCCGGGGGCGGTATCGGCCACCAGCGTCGGCAGATCCACCGAATGGTCGATGGCATGGCCGTTGAAGCTCAGGATCACGTCGCCCGGCTGCAAGCCTGCCTTGTCCGCGGGACTGCCCTTCTCCACCGAACTCACCAGCGCGCCCTGCGCCCTCTTCAGGCCGAAGGATTCCGACAAGGCCTGATTCAGATCCTGCACCGACACGCCCAGGCGGCCGCGCGTCACCTTGCCGTGCTGCGCCAGTTGCTGCTCGACCTTCATCGCCACGTCGATGGGGATGGCGAAGGACAGACCCTGGTAACCGCCGGTCTGGCTATAGATCTGTGAATTGATGCCGATCACCTCGCCGCGCAGATTGAACAGCGGACCGCCCGAGTTGCCCGGGTTGACCGCCACGTCGGTCTGCAGGAAAGGCACGTAGTTGTCGTCCGGCAGGCTGCGCGACTTGGCACTGACAATGCCGGCAGTCGCCGTGTTGTCGAAGCCGTAGGGCGAACCGATCGCCAGCACCGGCTCGCCGACCTTGACCCTGGACGGATCGCCGATCTGCACGGTAGGCAGGTTCTTGGCTTCGATGCGGATCACGGCGATGTCGCTCTGCTTGTCCACGCCCAGCACCTTGGCCTTGAATTCACGGCGGTCGGTCAGCTTGACCACCACCTCTTGCGCGCTATCCACCACATGGGCGTTGGTCAGGATCAGGCCGTCGGGCGAGATGATGAAGCCCGAACCCAGGCCATGCATGATCTGCGGCTGGCGCGGCATTTGCAGTTGCGGGCCGAAGCGCTTGAAGAACTGGGCCAGCGGATCGTCAGGATCGCCGCTGTCGTCCTCGTCTGCGACCTTGCGGGCCTTGCCGGTGACGCTGATATTCACCACCGCCGGGCCGGCACGCTCGACGATACCGGAGAAATCGGTCGCCGCCGCGACCACCGGTCCGGCCGGGGACGCAGGCGCGGTATTGGAAGCCACCAGCGGGGTGTTGATCGCGGCCGCATGCGCGGACGGCAGATCCGCGCCGCGAAAATACACATAGCTGCCGCCGACCACGGCGGCGATCATCACAGCCAACGTATTACGAAGGAAAACGACTCGACGGCTCATCATGCACTCCTTTATCACACTGGAATAGCGGTGGCTGGCGCCGTCCCGCGTTGCTGCTGCGGCCCGGCGGCTCAACCGTTGGAGTGAAGATTAAGGGGCGAAAATTAAGACAAACTTAAGGTTGAAAAAGAAGGGAAATCCGTGTCGTCAAGAATTCCGAGGGACGCGACGAACGTCGCGGGCTCCCGACCGTCGCCGGGCTGATAGGCGGAGGAAGTACTTCTTTGAATACCGACCACTGACGCCCAACCAAATCTCCATCGTCCTGACGCAGGTCAGAACCCAGTGTCGTCAAGCAAGTCGATGGACGCAACGAACGTCGCTGGATCGTGGCCTTCGCGGGGATGACTGGCAAAGGAGTTTTTTTAAAAGTGCTGCCGACGACGTCGAAAGTTGATCAGCCGTTCGCGGCCTGCTTACGCCTGCAAGGGAAAAGTCACGCGGGCCTGCAAACCGTGCCCGGTGTTCTTCAGCTCGACCGGCACCCGATGCAGATCGGCGATCTGGCGCACGATGGCCAGCCCGAGTCCGCTGCCGAACGCGGCGCGGCCAGCGCTCTGATCCTGCGGCCGGCGCGCCCGGTAGAAGCGGTCGAACACGCGCGGCATCTCGCTCTCGGCGATGCCGGGGCCGCTGTCCTGGATCACCACGGCGCATTGGCCGGGCACGGAGGTATCGAAGGCCACGTCCACCACTCCACCCGAGGGCGTGTAGCGCAAGGCGTTGTCCACCAGATTGTTGAACAGGATGCGCAAGGCATCCGGATTGCCCTGCACCTGCAAGGGTGGGCCATCGCCGGCATCGCCGGACAAGCCGAGATCGATGCCGCCATGTTCCGCCACCGAAGACAGGTCACCCACCACGCCGCCCAGCAGCGCGCGCAGATCGACGGGCGCCAAGCGCATCGCGTCGGGCTCTTGCCGCGCCAGCGTCAACAGTTGATGTACCAGATGGGTGGCGCGCTCCAGGCCGTTCTTCAGGTCGGCGAAGGCGGCGCGGCGTTCTTCTTCGCCGGTGGCGCGCTCGGCCAGTTGCGCCTGCAGCCGCAATGCCGTCAGCGGCGTGCGCAATTCATGCGCGGCGTCGGCGACGAAGGCGCGCTGCGCTTCGGTGGAATGCTTCAGGCGCGCCAGCAGATCGTTCAGCGCATGGGTCAGCGGCTGGATCTCCTGCGGCATGCCGACGTCGGCCAGCGGCTGCAGCGAGTTCATGTCGCGCGCGCCCACCTCGGCCGCGGCGCGCCGCACCGGCGCCAGGCCGCGGCTGACCGCCAGCCAGGCCAGCACGCCGATCAGCGGGAACAGCAGCAGCAGCGGCGCCACCGTCTTGACCGCCATCTGCGCCGCGATCTCGTCGCGCGCGCTCTGCGGCTGCGCCACCTGCACCACGGTGCTGCCGATCTGCGCGCTATAGACGCGCCACATGCCGTTGGGTCCACGCACGTTGGCGAAGCCCAGCTCCGCCTGGCGCGGCATGGCGCCGCGCGCGTGCGAGTGATAGATGACCGTGCCGCGGCTGTCCCAGATCTGCATCATGATCTCGTCTTCCAGCTCGGGGAATTGCTGGCCCGGCGAGATCGGCGAGAACGCCTGGCGCGGCAGCGAGGCGGCGATCTGCCGCATCTGGTAGTCGAAGATCTGGTTGGCCTCGCCGCGCGCCTGGAAATACAGGCCGACGCCGGCCAGCACGATGATGGAGAACAGCCCCAGGCCCAACCACAGCAGCAGCTTGTTGCGTACGGAATTCATGCCGGCACCAGATAGCCCACGCCGCGCACATTCTTGATGAAGTCGCTGCCGATCTTCTTGCGCAGGGCGTGGATGTGGACTTCGACCGCATTGCTTTCGATGCTGTCGTCCCAGCCATAGAGTTTTTCTTCCAGCTGCGCGCGCGAGAGCACCACGCCGGGGCGATCCATGAAGGCATGCAGCAGCGTGAATTCGCGCGCCGACAGGTTGACCGGCTTGCCGCCCACGGTCACTTCATGCGTGGCCGGATTGAGCACCACCTCGCGCACCTGCACCAGACTGTCGGCGCGCCCCGACTGGCGACGCGACAGCGCGCGCATGCGGGCCGAGAGTTCTTCCAGGTCGAAGGGCTTGATCAGATAGTCGTCGGCGCCGGCGTCCAGCCCCGCCACGCGGTCGGCCACGGCGTCGCGCGCGGTGGTGATCAGCACCGGAATGCGGTTGCCGCGCTCGCGCATGGTCCTGAGCACCGCCAGGCCATCCTTCTGCGGCAAGCCCAGATCCAGCAGGAGCATGGCGTAGTCTTCATTGCGCAAGGCGGCGTCGGCCGACTTGCCGTCCTGCACCCAGTCGATGGCGAAGCCGTCCTGGCGCAAGCCCTTGCGCACCGCTTCGCCCACCATGGGATCGTCTTCGACCAGCAATACGCGCATATTCGTCGGGCCTCAGCTTGCTTGGGTGGACTAGAGAATCTTCGCCAGAATGAACACCACCGTCGAGAGCAGGATGGTGGAAGCGAAGGGCAAAGAGAAGATGCGGCCGAACAGGCGGAAACGCAAGTCGCCCGGAAGGCGGCCTATGCCCAGCTTCTCCAGCCAGGGCAGCAGCGTGGAAAATACGATCACGGCCAAGAAGATGACGATCACCCAGCGTATCATGCGCGCCTCCTCATAGCCTGTGGGTACGGTCGTGGCGCAGCATGCGCTGCGGCCATTCGGCATTCTTGCCGATCACCAGGATCTTGAACAGCTCGCCCATCTCGGCCGGGGAAATCAGCTTTTGCATGGCATTGGCCTGGGGCAGGTATTGCAGACTTTCCTCGGGCGAGGTGCGCAGCAGCAGCACGCCGATGCCGGCGTTGAGCAGGAAGGCGCCCTGGCTGGTGTAGGCCAGCACTTCAGCGCCCTCTTCCACCGCGGCGATCGCCATGGCGGTGAAATCGACGTGGGCGGTGATGTCTTGCAAACCTGGCCAGTAGAAGGGATCGCCGTGCGCGTGGTGGCGGTAGTGGCACATCAGGGTGCCTTGCGAGCGATCATGCAGATAATATTCGGCGGCCGGGAAGCCGTAATCCGGCAGGATCGCCACCGCGCCCGGGCCGCTGGCGATCATGCGCGCCAGCGTGCGCATGAAGCCGATGGCGACCGGCGCCAGTTCGCTCAGGTAGCCGTCCGGCAGCTCCGCGGCATCGGGAATCTGCGCCACTGGCAGGTCGGCCACGGCGCGATCCTCGAAGCGCAAGGCGCCGTCGGCGGCCAGCGCCACGCCGCGCTCCAGCCATTGGTCGCCCGACTTGAGCGCCAACCGCACCGGCATGGCGTCCAGCACCTCATTGCCGACCACCACGCCGGAAAAGCTGGCAGGCAAGGCATCCAGCCATTCGATGAGGCCCGCGAACCCGCTCAGCGTTTCCTGCTGACGTGCGCGCAGTTGAGCCGATATTTCCACAATGAAATATTTCTCCGGCAATTGGCCGCGCGACTTCAGTTCGGTAAGGATATCCAGCGCCAGCTTGCCGGTTCCGGCGCCGAATTCGAGCAGGATGTTGGCGATCTGCTCGCTGTCATTGATCAGTTCTGTTGCCAAATGCGCCAACGTGGCGCCAAACAGGGGCGAAATTTCCGGCGCGGTTGTAAAATCACCGTCTTTGCCCAATTTGGCCGAACCGCCGCTGTAATAGCCGTATTGCGGCGCGTACAGCGCCAGCTCCATATAGCGTTCGAAGGAGATCCAGCCGCCCGCGGCGGCGATCTCGCCGGCGATCAGCGTCTTCAGGGAGTGCGAGGCCGACTGCGCGTCGGCGCCTGGTTCAGGTAGTTGCAGTTGCATGGGCCGTATTGTATTTGAAACGATGGAATCCCTAATCTCATCCTCCTCCACCGCGCGCGTGGCGCTGGTGACCGGCGCGGCGCGGCGCATCGGCCGCCATATCGCACTGGCGCTGGCCCACGCCGGCTGGGATGTGGCCGTCCATTACAACCGGTCGCGCGACGAAGCCGAGGCCGTGGTGCGCGAGATCGAGGCGCTGGGCCGCCGCGCGCTGGCCGTGCGCTGCGAGCTGGGCGACGAGATGGAAGTACGCGGCCTGCTGGCGCAGGCCGCGCCGCTGGGGCGGGTGTCCTGCGTGGTCAACAATGCCTCGCTGTTCGATTTCGACGACGCCGCCAGCTTCGGCAACGAGCGCCTGCTGCGCCACATGGGCGCCAACGTCGGCGCCCCGGTACTGCTGGCGCAGGCGCTGTACGAGATCACGCCGGAGGGCGAACAGGCCGTGGCGATCAACCTGCTGGATCAGAAACTGTACAATCCCAACCCCGATTTCCTGTCGTATACGCTGTCCAAGGCCGCGCTGCACAGCGCCACCACGCTGCTGGCCCAGGCCCTGGCGCCGCGCGTGCGGGTGGTCGGCGTGGCGCCCGGCCTGACCATGGTCTCGGGCGACCAGACCAGCGAACAATTCGGCCGCGCGCACCAGATCACCCCGCTGGGCAAGAGCAGCACGCCCGATGACGTGGCCGCCGCGGTCTGCTACGTGGCCTCGGCCCGGGCCGTCACGGGCACCACGCTACTGGTCGATGGCGGCCAGCATTTGCTTCCCCTTTCGCGCGACGTCATGTTCGTGGCGAAATAATCCTTTTTCTTTTTCATCATGCTCTTCCTGTCCCATCCTTCCCTGCAAGATTGCCGCCGCCTGTTCCTGCGCAACTACGAGGTGTTCATCAACATCGGCGTGCACGAGTTCGAAAAGAAGGGCGAGCAGCGCATCCTGGTCAATGTGGATCTGTACGTCCCGCTGGCCGAAACCACGCCCAAGGCCGACCAGCTCGACGAAGTGGTGGACTACGATTTCATCCGCTCCACCATCGCCAAGCGCATGGCCCAGGGCCATATCCATCTGCAGGAAACCCTGTGCGACGACGTGATGGATGCCATGCTGGCCCATCCCAAGGTGCGCGCGGTGCGCGTTTCGACCGAGAAGCCGGACGTCTATCCCGACTGTGACTCGGTCGGCGTGGAAACCTTCCGCATCAAGAGCGGCAACTGAACCAGAGAACGGGTGCACCATGAACGACCGACTCCATCCCGCCGCCGAAGCGACCGACCTCGCCAACCCGGCCGACCAGGCCGAGATCAGCGCCAAGAAGGCGGAAAAGATCGCCTACGAGAACAACAAGCTGCACAAGCGCCTGTGCCGCCAGGTCGGCCAGGCCATCGGCGACTACAACATGATCGAGGACGGCGACAAGGTCATGGTCTGCCTGTCCGGCGGCAAGGACAGCTACGCCCTGCTGGACATCCTGCTGACGCTGCGCGAGCGCGCGCCGATCCACTTCGACATCGTGGCGGTCAACCTCGACCAGAAGCAGCCCAACTTCCCCGCCGACGTGCTGCCGGCCTACCTGGACAAGATCGGCGTGCCGTATCACATCGAAAACCAGGACACCTACAGCATCGTCAAGCGCGTGGTTCCGGAAGGCAAGACCACCTGCGCGCTGTGCTCGCGCCTGCGCCGCGGCATCCTGTACCGGGTGGCCGGCGAACTGGGTGCGACCAAGGTGGCGCTGGGCCATCACCGCGACGACATCCTGGAAACCTTCTTCCTGAACATGTTCTTCGGCGCCAAGCTCAAGGGCATGCCGCCCAAGTTGCAATCCGACGACGGCAAGCGCATCGTGATCCGCCCGCTGGCCTATGTGAAGGAAGCCGACCTGATCCGCTACGCCGACGTCAAGCAATTCCCCATCATCCCCTGCGACCTGTGCGGCAGCCAGGAAAACCTCCAGCGCAAGCAGATCAAGGGCCTGATGCGCGAATGGGAAAAGAAATTCCCCGGCCGCGTGGATAACATCTTCTCGGCGCTCTCCACCGTGGTGCCTTCGCACCTGATGGACCGCGAACTGTTCGGCTTCACCGGCCTGCAAGCCACCGGCGAGGCCGACGCCAACGGCGACATCGCCTTCGACGAAGAACCCTGCAGCACCGGCGCCGCTCCCGGGAACGAATTCAGCTCGCAAATCATCTCCCTGTTCCCGACCGATTGAGCGTTCGCCGGCTTGCCGCCGGCGAGACCTTTCTGGCGAGACACAGCGTTTCACCCCATGCCCGGCAAACCCGCTACAAACGCGGCTTTGCCGGGAATTCCGGCGCTCCACACAATCTCCAAAAAGTAAATTTTTGTTGATAAAAAACATATAGGCCGGGATTAGATGACAAATACCCTCCTGATCCTCGCTTGAACGCCAAAACCCGCATGTTTTAATCTGACCGTCGCAGTGATGCCTTGGAGCATTGCTGCGGGGGAAGAACAAACATAACCATGCAGTCGTGGTTTCGCAGGGAAACGTGGTCCCGACACGGAAAATACAGGGAGGCTGGCAGCGTCGATCACGCCGGCCATCCGCGTGAGACACAGCATTCGCGCCTCTGCACTCGAACGACTCTCTGCAATACGTGTAAGAGGCTGCCTGATGGCTAACTTTTGGCGCGACAAGCGCGTTTTCGTAACCGGACATACCGGCTTCAAGGGCAGCTGGCTGACCCTGTGGCTGCACCTCATGGGCGCCAAGGTCAGCGGCTATTCGCTGCCGGCGCCCACCAATCCCAGCCTGTTCCACCTGGCGCGCCTGCAGAATTGCGTGCAGACCACCACGGGCGACGTGCGCGATGCCAAGCACGTCGCCGAAACCATGGCCGCGGTCCAACCCGACATCGTGTTCCACCTGGCGGCGCAGCCGCTGGTGCGCGACTCCTACCTGACCCCGGTCGATACCTACGCCACCAACGTCATGGGCACCGCGCATGTGCTGGAAGCCGTGCGCAACACGCCCAGCGTGCGCGCCGCGGTGGTGGTCACCAGCGACAAATGCTACGAAAACCGCGAATGGCTCTGGGGCTACCGCGAAGACGACCCGATGGGCGGCCATGATCCCTACAGCAGCAGCAAGGGCGCGGCCGAACTGGTGACCTCGGCTTACCGTCGCTCCTTCTTCGCCAATCACCCGGACAATCCGGTGGGCATTGCCAGCGTGCGCGCCGGCAACGTGATCGGCGGCGGCGATTTCGCGGCCGATCGCCTGATCCCCGATTTCATCCGCGCCATGGAAAAGGACGAGGCCGTCAGCATCCGCAATCCGCACGCGGTGCGTCCGTGGCAATTCGTGCTGGAGCCGCTGTCGGGCTACCTGCAGATCGGCCGCCTGCTCTACGAACATGGCGCCAAGTACGCCGAAGGCTGGAACTTCGGCCCGGCCGACACCGATCTGCAAACCGTCAGCCAGCTGTGCGCCACCTTCAATCATTCGCTGCAAAAGAATGACGTGGCGCCGGTGGAAGTCAGGCTGGAGCCCCAGGCCAACGCTCCGCACGAAGCCGCCTTCCTGCGCCTGGACATCTCCAAGGCGCGCCAGCGTCTGGACTGGATTCCCAAGATGGAGCTCTACACCGCGCTGGAATTGACCGCGCAGTGGTACGCCGGCTACCTCAACAATGAAGACCTGCGCGCCCTGAGCGAGAACCAGATCGCGTTCTACCAGAGTCTGACATAATCGCTCTGTCGCGAACTTCGAGAACCGGGAGAGCAGCATGAACATTCTTGTCACCGGCGGCGCCGGTTATATCGGCTCGCATACCTGCGTGGAACTGCTCAAGGCCGGCCACGAAGTCATTGTCTTCGACAACTTCAGCAACAGCAGCGCCGAATCGGTCAATCGCGTGCAGAAGATCTCGGGCAAGCCGGTCTCCCTGGTCAAAGGCGATATCCGCAACCGCGAGCAACTGGAAAGCGTGCTGCGCGAATTCAAATGCGAAGCGGTGATCCATTTCGCCGGCCTGAAGGCAGTTGGCGAATCGGTCGAACAGCCGCTGATGTACTACGACAATAACGTGGTCGGCACCGTGCGCCTGCTGGAAGCAATGGCCGCCACCGGCGTCAAGACCATCGTCTTCAGCTCCTCCGCCACCGTGTATGGCGACCCGCAATACCTGCCGCTCAACGAAAACCACCCGCTGTCGGCCAGCAATCCCTACGGCCGCAGCAAGATCGTGGTCGAAGACATGCTGCGCGACTACTACCGCGCGCACCCCGACTGGAAGATCGTCCTGCTGCGCTACTTCAACCCGGTGGGCGCGCACGACAGCGGCCTGATCGGCGAGGATCCGGGCGGCATCCCCAACAATCTCATGCCCTACGTGGCGCAGGTCGCCATTGGCCGCCGCGAAAAGCTCAGCATCTGGGGTGGCGATTACCCAACTCCGGACGGCACCGGCGTGCGCGACTTCATCCACGTGGTGGATCTTGCCACCGGCCACCTGGCCGCGCTGGAAGCGCTGAACGAACCGCAGTGCTTCGCCGTCAACCTCGGCACCGGCATCGGTTACAGCGTGCTGGACGTGGTCAAGGCCTATGAAAAGGCGTCCGGCAAACCCGTCCCCTACACCATCGCCGACCGCCGCCCGGGCGACATCGCCTCCTGCTACGCCGATCCGGCCGAAGCCAGGCGCAAGCTGGGCTGGGAAGCCAGGCTGGGGCTCGATGCCATGTGCGCCGACTCCTGGCGCTGGCAGCAGATGAACCCGAACGGCTTCAAATCCTGAACCTGAAAAGAATATGATTTTCGTCACCGGCGGCGCCGGCTTCATCGGCAGCAATTTCATCCTCGAGTGGCTGGCCGACAGCGCCGCCGAGGCGGTGCTCAATATCGACAAGCTGACCTACGCGGGCAATCCCTATAACCTGGCCGCCGTGGCCGATGATGCCCGCTATCTGTTTTCGCAGACCGACATCTGCGACGAAGCCGCCATCAAGGCCTTGTTTGAGCAGCACAGGCCGCGCGCCCTCCTGCACTTCGCGGCGGAAAGCCACGTTGACCGTTCGATCAGCAATCCCGACGCCTTCATCCGCACCAACGTCAACGGCACGTTCAACCTGCTGGAGGCGGCGCGGCGCTACTGGAATACGCTGGAAGGCCGGGCGCGGGAAGATTTCCGCTTCCTGCACGTCTCCACCGATGAAGTGTATGGCACGCTGGGCCCGCAAGACGCGCCCTTCAGCGAAACCACCCCATACGCGCCCAACAGCCCCTACTCGGCATCGAAGGCCGCCTCCGATCATCTGGTGCGGGCCTATCACCACACCTACGGGCTGCCGGTGCTGACCACCAACTGCTCCAATAACTACGGCCCCTATCACTTTCCGGAAAAGCTGATCCCGCTGGTGATCTCCAACGCGATCGAAGGCAAGCCGCTGCCCATCTACGGCGACGGCATGCAGGTGCGCGACTGGCTGTTCGTGCAAGACCATTGCACCGCCATCCGCGAGGTGCTGGCCAAAGGCCGACCGGGCGAGACCTATAACGTCGGCGGCTGGAACGAAAAGCCGAACCTGGAAGTGGTGCACACGCTGTGCGACATCCTCGATCAGCTCAAGCCCAAGGCTGCCGGCAGCTACAGGGATCAGATCAGCTACGTCAAGGATCGCCCGGGCCATGATCGCCGCTACGCGATCGACGCCGGCAAGATCGAGCGCGAACTGGGCTGGAAACCGGCCGAGACCTTCGAAAGCGGTATCCGCAAGACGGTCGCCTGGTATCTGGATCATCCACAGTGGGTGGCCAACGTGAAATCCGGCGCTTACCTGAAGTGGATAGAACAACAATACGGCGCCCATAGCGCCGGGAGAGCGGCATGACCCATCCTGACGCGGCGCCTTCCAGGCGCAAAGGCATCATCCTGGCCGGCGGCTCGGGCACCCGGCTGTATCCGGCCACGACGGTGATCTCCAAGCAGCTCTTGCCGATCTACGACAAGCCGATGGTGTATTACCCGCTGACCAGCCTGATGCTGGCGGGCATCCGCGACATCCTGCTGATCTCCACCCCGCAGGACACGCCGCGCTTCGTCGAGCTGCTGGGCGACGGCCAGCGCTGGGGCCTGAACATCCGCTACGCCGTGCAGCCGTCGCCGGATGGCCTGGCGCAGGCCTTCATCATCGGCCGCGACTTCATCGGCAACGATCCCTCGGCGCTGATCCTGGGCGACAACATTTTCTACGGACGCGACCTGGAACCGCCCATGCGCGCGGCCAACGAGCGCGCCGGCGGCGCCACCATCTTCGCTTATCACGTGCACGATCCGGAACGCTACGGCGTGGTGGAATTCGACGCGCAACGGCGCGCCATCGGCATCGAGGAAAAACCGGCGCAGCCGAAGTCCAACTTCGCGGTGACCGGTCTCTACTTCTACGACAACCAGGTCATCGATATCGCGCGCGCCATCAAGCCGTCGGCGCGCGGCGAACTCGAAATCACCGACGTCAACAACGCCTACCTGCAGCAAGGCCAATTGCAGGTGGAATTGATGGGACGCGGCATCGCCTGGCTCGATACGGGAACCCATGAATCGCTGCTGGACGCCGGCCAGTTCATCGCCACCATCGAGAAACGCCAGGGCCTGAAAATCGCTTGCCCGGAAGAGATCGCCTATCGCCGCGGCTATATCAACGCCGCCCAGCTGGAAAAGCTGGCGGCGCCGCTGAAAAAGAACGCCTACGGCAAATATCTGATCCAACTGCTGACCGAACAGAGTTATTGAACCGACCACCGACATGCAGGTAAAACCGACACCGCTGCCCGGCGTGCTTTTGATCGAACCCCGCGTGTTCGGCGACAGCCGCGGCTTCTTCTACGAAAGCTTCAACGCCCGCCGCTTCCGCGAGTTGTCCGGCATAGACGCCGGATTCGTCCAGGACAACCACTCCAAATCCAACCGCGGCGTGTTGCGCGGCCTGCACTACCAGATCCGGCACGCCCAGGGCAAACTGGTGCGCGTCACGCGCGGCGCGGTGCTGGATGTGGTGGTGGATATCCGCCGCCATTCGCCGACCTTCGGCCAATGGCACGGCATCGAACTGAGTGAGGAAAATAAGCTGCAACTGTGGATTCCGCCCGGCTTTGCCCATGGTTTCTCGGTACTGGCCGACGATACGGAATTCCTCTACAAGACCACCGATTACTGGATGCCGGAGCACGAGCGCTGCATCCTCTGGAACGATCCCGCCATCGGTATTGACTGGCGGCTGCCGGTCGCGCCCATTCTGTCCGAAAAGGACAGGCAAGGCACGCCCTTGGCACAGGCGGAGGTGTTCGAATGAAATCCATGCGCATCCTGCTGACAGGCGCCAGCGGCCAGGTGGGCGGCGAATTCCTGCGTCGCCTGCGCGCCATGCCCAATCGGATCGAAGTGCTGGCTCCCGCCCGGACGGAACTGGACGTCGCCGATCCCCAGGCGCTGCGCGACGCCGTGCGTGCGGCCAAACCCGATCTGATCATCCACCCGGCCGCCTACACCGCGGTGGTCAAGGCGGAATCGGAACCGGAACTGGCGCGCCGCATCAACACCGAAGCGCCGGCGGTGCTGGCTGAAGAAGCCGCCAGGCTGGGTGCGGCGCTGGTGCATTTTTCGACCGACTACGTGTTCGATGGCCACCATGACGGCGCCTACACCGAAGACATGCCGACCAAGCCGCTCAACGTGTACGGCGCCAGCAAGCGCGAAGGCGAACTGGCCATCGCCGCCAGCGGCGCGGCGCACTGGATCCTGCGCACGAGCTGGGTGTACAACCTGCACGGCAACAATTTCATGAAGACGGCGATCCGCCTGGCGCAGCAGAAGGAGGCCTACACCATCGTCGGCGACCAGTTCGGCGCGCCGACCTGGGCCTCGACCATCGCCGCCGTGTGCTGCCGCATGCTGGCCGGCGCCGATGGCGGCAAGGACAAGGTGCGCGCCACCAGCGGCATCTATCACCTGACCGCGGCCGGCGCCACATCCTGGCATGGCTATGCCTCGCTGATCGCGCGCGAGCTGATGGAGCGCGGCGTGCCGGTCAAGCTGCGGGGCCTTGAAGACATCACCCCGGTGCCGACCTCTTCCTATCCGACGCCGCCGGAACGCCCGCTCAATTCGCGGCTGGACTGCGGCAAGCTGGAACGCACCTTCGGCCTCTCGCTGCCGCAATGGGATGAAGAAGCCGTGGCCTGCCTGCAGCAGATCATCGCGCACTACCAGCTCGACCAAGGCCGGCTGCTGCCCGACTGAACGACAAACCGGAACGCCGAAACGACAGCGCCGCCGTGCCTCTCGCGAGGCCGGCGGCGCTGTCGCATGAAGCCCTGACGTCGTCAGTGGCTGGGCACGTACTGCTTCTGATCGCCCTTGGTGATCAGGTTGAGCTGGCCGAAGAAGCGCTCATACGCCGGCTCGCCATAACGCCCGCGCAGTTCGCGCAAGAGCAGGAAGCTGCCCAAGCGTTCCGCGCAGAAGGCCCAGGCGCGCGTCTGGTAGCCCTCGCGGCGGGTGTCGTAGCGCTGCACGCAATACCAGGTGACCGCTTCGATCTGGCCGATCGCACGCAACCAGAACTCGGCCGGGAACACGCCCAGTTCCACGCCGCCCATGAAGAAGATCTTTTCGCTGAAGAAGGCTTCGGCCTCCGCCTTGTCGAACACGCCCAGCTCAATGGCCGCTGCTGCGTAGCGCAGCAGATCCTCGGCGTGGTGCGCCTGGCTGTAATGGGACAGATAACCCGCCGAAGCGCCGCCGAGGGAGAAGCCGCAGGTCTTGCCGACGATGAAATCCTGGCTGCCCGGCTCCAGCATCTGGTCCAGGCTCTGTTGCGCGAATTCCTTGTCGGAGATCACGTCCATCATCCAGTTGTCCTCCGCCGGCACGCCGCTGATACGCTCGCGCGAGACGAACTTGCGATACATGCACACGCCCACGCGCCGCACTCTGGGATAGTCGCGCAGGATCAGGTTGCGCAGCGCGAAGTTGCCCAGCATGCCGCCCACGATGGGGTGATAAGGCACCCATTCCGGCGCGAGGTCGCGCAGGTTAAGCGCGCCCTCGTGTTGCGCCTCGCCCAGATAGATGGGCAGGACGAAATCGGGGAATTTGACCGGCAGCGGCACGTGCGTCATGCAGCCGAACACCAGTTCGCCGCGCGCGGCCTGGGCGGCGGCATCGTCAGCCGCGGCCGGGGTCACGCCTGCCAGCTTGAGACCGAACGGCAGCGCCGCTTCCTGCAAAGGCGCGGGTGCGGGCGCAACCGGCGCCGGCACTGGCTGCGCCGCGCGCTGCTGCTCGGCGGCCACCGCCGATGGCGGGCGGGCCGGCGCCTTGCGCAGTTCACGCAGCAAACGCACGCCTATCGCTTCGAAGCGCGAACGCACGGTCGGACTGCCGCTTTCCACATACGAGGCGCGCAAGCCATCCAGCGCCGCCAGATCCTGCTCGCTCACCTGCTGCGCCTTGGGCATCAGCACGGCCGGGCAATGCCAGACCTGCAATTGCTGATCCAGCGCCAGCACCAGCGACGCCAGACGCTCGGCCAGCAGGAACTTGGCGCTGACCGGCTCGCCCACCGGGGCGGTGCGATTCAGCTTGTCCGCCAGCGCTCCGCTCTCCTGGTCGGCCGCCTGGTAAAGGGGTTCGGCCAGGTCGAACCAGGTGCGCCAGAACACCGGGCGCGCCAGCACGAAGCCGTTGCATACGTTGTTCTGCCAGGCCGGCACGAAGTGATCGGGATCGAGCGCCAGGCCGATGCCATCCAGGAAGTCGCGCGCCGTGCCCGCCACGCCCGGCAGCAGCCGCTCGCCCTGCACGAACAGGTTGAGGTAGCCGGCCGAGTCGATCGTGCGCGGGAAAAAGGTGTAGGCGTCGCGCGCCCCTTCGGCCTCGACCAGTTCGGCGATGCGCGCTGCCGTCAGGCCGGTCTGGGCGCTGAAATTGCGCGGGACGAAGGCATACCAATGCTCGTCATCCACCGCCTGCTCATGGAAGAAACGGCGGATGGCGGCAAAGTCGCCCCAGGCGCCGGGTTCGGGATTGGCCAGCGGCGTGAAGCCGGTGTCACCGTGGTCGGCGGTGTCGGCGCAGATCTGGAAGAGATGAATGGTCATGATGGTCGTTGGGCTCCCGCAGCGCTTACCACACCTGCAACTGCGGCACTGCGATGGCAAATCGTCCGCCCCAGCCGCGGATTTCCGCGAGCTGGTGGGCGACTTCGTCCTTGATGTTCCAGGGCAGGATCAGCACCACGTCGGGTTTCTCCTGCAGCAAGCGCTGCGGCGAGACGATGGGGATATGGCTGCCCGGCATGTACTTGTCCTGCTTGGAGGGCGCGGCGTCCGCCACCATGGCCAGCAAGTCGGGATGCACGCCGGAATAGTTCAGCAGCGTATTGCCCTTGGCGGCGGCGCCGTAGGCCAGCACCTTCTTGCCGGCGCGCTTCTGCTCCAGCAGGAAGGCCAGCAGTTGGGCCTTGATTTCCTCGGCCTTGCGCTGGAAGCCGGCATAGCCCTCGATGCTTTCCAGGCCGAACGCGCGCTCGCGCGCCAGCATGGCCTCCACCGCCGGCGATGCCGCGATGCCCGCCTCCAGCCGGCAGGCATAGATACGCAGGCTGCCGCCATGCGTGGGCAGCTCTTCGACGTCGTACACGCGCAGGCCCTGCGAGCGCATCACGCGCTCCACCGCCACCAGCGACAGGTAGGAGAAATGCTCGTGATAAATCGTGTCGAACTGCGACTGCGCGACCAGGTTCAACAGGTGCGGACATTCCACCGTCACCGTGCCTTCGGGCGCCAGCAAGGCGGCCATGCCGCCGACGAAATCGTTGATGTCCGGCACATGGGCCAGCACATTGTTGGCGGCGATCAGATCGGCGGCGCCGTGGCTCTCGCGCAGGCGACGCCCCAGCGCCACGCCGAAGAATTCCTCGACGATGGGAATGCCCTTGGCGCGCGCGGCGTCGGCGGTACTCCTGGTGGGTTCCACGCCGAGGCAGGGAATGCCTTTGCGCTGCACGTATTGCAACAGGTAGCCGTCATTGGCGGCCAGCTCGACCACCAGCGACCGGGCGCCCAGGCCAAGGCGCCCGGCGATCATGTCAACGTAGCGGGAGGCATGTTCCAGCCAGGTGGTGGAGGTCGAGGAGAAATAGGCGTAATCGGTATCGAAGAGCTGATCGTAGTGCGTGTAATCCTCGGTCTGCACCAGCCAGCACTGGCGGCATACCATCACTTTCAGCGGATAGTAGGTCTCGGGCCGGCGCAGGTCTTCGGCCTTGAGGTAGGCATTGGACGGCGGCGAGAAGCCGAGGTCGATGAAGGTGTCATGCAGTTCGGTCTGGCAGTGGCGGCATTTCATAGCTTGATTCCATCGAAATCGGGCGTCAGCAGCGGATGCTGGAGGTCGCGCGGCGACAGGTTGCGCGGCGGCAGCGGCCATGCGATGGCCGCGCGCGGATCGTCATAGCGTACACCGCCTTCGGCATCCGGGGCATACATGGCGCTATGCAGATAAAGCAGGGAGGCGTCGGCTTCCAGCGCCTGGAAACCGTGCGCACAGCCCTCGGGAATGAGAATGGCGCGATCGTCGCCGGCGGCCAGCTCGACCGCACGCCATTGCAGGAACGTGGGCGAACCCGCGCGCAGATCCAGCACGACGTCGAAGACGCGGCCGGCGATGCAGCGGATCAGCTTTTTCTCGGCATGCGGCGCATGCTGGAAATGCATGCCGCGCACGCTGCCCGGCTCGGCGGTCACCGAATTGTTGATCTGCACGATGCGGCTGCCGCCCATCACGGCGGCCAGCTCCTGCTCGCAGAACCAGCGCGCGAAGCCGCCGCGCGCGTCGCCGCGACGGGTGCTCGACACCACCACCGCGCCGGCGATGCCGGTCTCTTCGATATGCAGATTCATGCGGTCTCCGCGGCGGCGGACCTCAGGCCCAGGTCTTCCATCGCGCCTGCCCCTGATCCCACATCTGGTTGAGCTGGATCTTGTCGCGCAGGGTATCCATGCACTTCCAGAAACCGTGGTGCGGCCAGTTCAGCAGCTTGCCGTCGGCCGCGATCTGCTCCAGCGGCGCGCGCTCGAAGATCGTGCCCTCGCCGTCCTTGAGATAGTCGAACACGCCCTGGCGGCACACCATGAAACCGCCGTTGATCCAGCCCAGGTCGCCCGGCGGCTTCTCGCGGAAGTCGCGGATCAGGCCGGCCTCGTCGGTCTGCACCATGCCGAAGCGCGCCTCGGGCTGTACCGTGGTCATGGTCACCACGGCCTGGTGATGGTGGTGATGCTGCACCAGCGACGTGACATCGACGTCGGAGACGCCGTCGCCATAGGTCAGCATGAAATCGTCGTCCTTGAGATAGTCGCGCGCCGCCAGCAGGCGCCCGCCGGTCTGGGTATTGAGGCCGGTTTCCACCAGCGTGACCTTCCAGGGCTCGGATTTGTTGCGGTGCACCTCGACGCGGTTATCGGCCAGATCGATGGTGACATCGCCCTGATGCAGGAAATAATTCGCGAAGAACTCCTTGATCATGTAGCCCTTGTAGCCCAGCAGGATAACGAATTCGTTGAAGCCGTGCTGGGAATAGCCCTTCATGATGTGCCACAGGATCGGCTTGCCGCCGATTTCGACCATGGGTTTCGGACGCACATCGGTTTCTTCCCCGAGCCGCGTGCCCAGGCCGCCAGCGAGAATGACGACTTTCAATTTTCTGCCCCTAGACTGAATGGTTGGTCGCGCCGCGTCGTGCCTGGCGCCGCCCGGAAAGCATTGCTCCGCTGCCAACGGATGCTTTCCGGCAAAGATGGATATGTTACCGGCTTTGCCATGGGGATATCCGCCGGTCTGCACCGTTTATCGGTTCCAATTTGTCTTTTTGCAAGCCACGCTCCGGCGCGCCGATACGGCGATTTGTCACTCTCTTTGCCGCCATTTCCGCCAATCCGGCCGGGAAATGCGCTGCTATACTGCCCGCAACCCGGGTGGGGCCTGGCGTCCGCCTGAATGCGGGAATCCGCGGCTGTTCGCGGCTGTTCGCGGTTACTCAGCGTTGTTTATGCAGTCCGTCACCGACCATTCGATTAGCACATGAGACAAAACCTGTTTGCCCGCCTCGGCTTGCCCTACTACCTCCACGGCCCGGCCTATGCCGAGAACACGGATGAGGCGCGTGCGCTGCACCACCTGTGCCATGCCCTGAACCTGGCCGGCGAAGAAGCCTATGTCACCGAAGAAGGCGACGGCGCCCTGCATACGCCCCGGCTGACGCAGGACCGCATCGAAGCCCATCTGCGGGCCGGCCGCAAACCCATCGTGATCTATCCGGGCAGCATCGACGACAATCCGCTCGGCGCGGATCAGGTGGTCCGCTACCTGCTCTCCCCGGCTGGCATGCAGACCACGCTGGGAACGCCGCCCGGCGAGATGCTCGTGGCCTGGCGCGCCGGACTGGCCACGGCGGACGTGCCGCTGCTATCGACCCCGCTGGCTGACGACGCCGCCTACGCCGTCGGACGGCAACAATTCGCGCGCCAGTTGCAGGCCTTCATCGAGGCCAGCCAGCGCCGCTTCAATCCTTCCTTTGCCGCGCCGGCCAGCCCGGCGTCGGCACGTCCGGCCGGCCCGCGTATCGTGCCGGGCCGCTTGGCGCACCCGCTGGATCGTCCGGCCGCCCCGGCTTCCGCCGGCCTACCGCCTCGTCCATCCCATTCACCGATTCCCGTGCGGGCCGCGCCTGCGGCACCGATGCCGCCAGCGGCAGCGCACGTCCAGCCGACAGCACCCCAGCCGCCCCTGCTGCAGGGACTCAAGACCACTCCAGCCGCATCGGCGCCGGCGCCGGCGCCGTTCAAGCGCAAGAAGCGCATCGTGGTGTATTCCGTGGAATCGACCTGGAGTCCTTGCCCGCAGATCCGTCTGATCCGTCCCTTCGCCCACCTGCAGGACGAATGGGAACTGGTCTGGGGCATCCGCGACGGACAGTTGCAAGGCGACTACCTGAACAATGCCGACCTGATCGTCCTGCACCGCTTCACCCCGGGACTGATGTCGATCGCCACGCTGCAGACCATCTTTGCCTCCAGGGTACCGATCGTGTATGAATCGGACGACCTGCTCAATGACATCCCGCACGATCACCCGGAAGCCCAGCAGGGCGCGAGCTGGAAAGAAGGCATCGAATACGCCGTGAAGCACGCCAAAGCGGTGGTGGTGTCCACCGAATTCCTGGCGTCCAAATACCGGGATCTCAATCCCGCGGTGTATGTGCTGCCGAACTACATCGACTACGACCTGTTCTATCGCCCCGTGCCGCAATCGACCGCGGTGGACGGCAAGATCAACATCGGCCTGCTCGGCTCCTCGATCCAGCCCTCCAACTTCGCGCTGGTGGACGATGCCCTGCGCGCCCTGGTGGAACGCTATGGCGAGCGCCTGCATATCGATTTCGTCGGCTGGGAATGTCCCAAGGGCTGGGAGGGCCATCCGCTGACCACCTTCCATTCCTTCGTCCACCAATACGTGGACTACGCCGCGCAACTGCGGCAATGGAACTGGGATATCGCGCTGATCCCGCTGGCATCGGATGAATACAACCAGTGCAAGAGCTATATCAAGTGGCTGGACTATTCGGCGGCGGGCATCGCCTGCGTCTTCAGCGATGTATCGGTCTATAACGAGGTGGTGACGCACGACAGCACCGGCCTGCTGATGCCCAATGCCAGCCAGGCCTGGCTGGAGGCGGTGACGCTGCTGATCGAATCGCCGGAGAAACGCCATGCGCTGGCGGAAACGGCACAGCAGGCCATCCACGCAGGATTCGATCTGAACGCCAAGGCCGCGCTGTACAACGCCACCTACGGCAAGCTGGCGGGATGAGCCAGAATGGCTGCGCCCGGCATCGGGAGCCGGGCGCGCCGTCTGCCTCAGTTTTCCTGGAAGACCTTGCGCACCTGCCCTTCGGCAGGGAAGTTCTCTGTAATGAAGCCGCGATGCAGCGATTTGCCTTGGGTGAAGGGATATTCGCGCTCAACGAACGTCGGCTCGCTCGCATTCTCGTAACGGCCGCTGACGGAAATGCGCATGCGGTCGTCGCCGCGCCGCGAACTGCGGTGGACGGTGAAATTGGACATCAGGCACACGCCGGACTTGCGCACCTGCACCGGCACGAACTGTTCTTCCTTGTAGTGCTTTTCATCGACGCGGAAGATGTTGGGCTCCTGCACGCCGCTGAGCAATCCGTTGAGATGGCTGCCCGGCACCACTTCCATCGTATACAGGTTGGGATCGATATCCATGAACGGGATCCAGGTCGTCACCGTATCGAGGCTGCCCTGCACCGAGGTCCAGTCCTGGTGCACATCGAATCCCTGATAGCCGCCCGGGATCACCAGACGCCGCGCCATCAGGTGCAGCACCGGCGTGGTCTGGAACAGCGGAGTCTGCACGCCGAGATCCTCGACGGCGCCGCGCAACCGGGGCGCCGTCATCAACTGATAGACGCCGTACAGCTTGGAGCACATGCGCAGGGTCGCCAGGTAAAGCTGGACATCGGCCTGCAGCAACTGCGCCATATTGTCATGCAGGGCGGTCAGGCGCTCCCCCTCGGCCACCGGCAGTTTGCGCCGCTCCAACTGCTGGGCGAAGGAGACGTTGAAGGCATCCAGCGTTTCATCCAGCCAGGCCGGATCGAAAATATCCTCGGCGATCAGGTAACCGTTTTCCTTGTCGAAACCGACCTGTTGCTTGTTTAATATTTTTTATATGGACGCCTCCAGTTTGGCAAGAAACAGTATGTGCTGTTGGACAGGCTAGGCTGCAGTTTTATATCCGGCCTTGTTGCAGCGGATATCTCCCTGCGGGCCCTAATGGAATCCGCTGACTCAC
>WNDX01000054.1 GCA_009914615.1 Herbaspirillum frisingense | reverse complement strand
GCGCGAGCACCGCGCCCTGTTGGAGCAATACGCTTTGATCGCCAGCATGAGTGCCAGAGGCAACTGCTACGACAACGCAGCAATGGAGAGTTGGAACCACAGTCTGAAGGTCGAGGCCATCCATGGTGAACACCTCGCCACACGGGAGCAGGCCAAGGCTCATGTGTTTGACTACATTGAGGTTGACTACAATCGGATCCGGCTGCACTCGACCCTGGGCTACCTCAGCCCAGAGCAGTACGAGCTGGCCAATGTCGCTTAGATAGGTGTCCGTAAATCAGGGGCAAGATCACATGTTGGCCTTGTTGTCGCTTTCGCCGCCCAGCTTTTCGTAGCGGGTATAGCCCAGGCGCGCGCCCAGGTTTTGCGACACGGTGAACTCGTAGCCCAGGCCGACCAGGTAGCCGGTACCGGAGACGGAATCGCTGGCGCTCGCGCTGGCGGCGCCGTTGCGGGCGGTGATGTCGCCCGAGACCTTGGAGTGGGTCGCACCAGCCTTCAGGAACAGGTCCGGCACGAATTCGGTGGACTTGTAGACCACGGCCAGATCGACGCCCTTGACATCGATCTTGGTTTGATAGGTCGCGGTCGAGCCCAGCACGTTGCCCGATT
The DNA here is from genome assembly GCA_009914615.1 of Herbaspirillum frisingense. Classification (GTDB taxonomy): domain Bacteria; phylum Pseudomonadota; class Gammaproteobacteria; order Burkholderiales; family Burkholderiaceae_D; genus Herbaspirillum; species Herbaspirillum frisingense_B. Next base: position 27,301 of record WNDX01000054.1, on the reverse strand, counting down.
GTTTGAAGTCGTCGGTGGCGAAATAGCCCAGTTCCAGGCCCAGGTTCTTGTTGAACTGATAGCCGATCATGGCGCGCAGCGCCGCGACATCGGTGGTCTCGGAAGTCTTGCGCGCACCGTTCGGGGTGGCGATCGAATTGACGCTCACGTAAGCGCCTTCCACGCCCACATACACGCCGCTGTCCGCGGTCTGTGCGAAGGCCGAACCGGCCGCCATCATTGCCATTGCGGCGACTGCCACTGCATGCTTCTTCATTCTTATGATCCCTGGATGTTTGTGGTTTTTTTTCAGGGTGATTTCCCCGGCGGCAATTATTATCGAGGAGCGAGAAAACGTAAAGATCGGTAAAGCAGATTTGTTGATTTGAGTTGAACAAACTCCCCAAAAAACAACAGCATGGTGGGCGACGCAGAGGAACAGGCAAGCGCGGTGGCTTGCCCGGGCAAGGAGTAGCGAAATTCAGCCCAACTCGGACACAAACACCGCCGATGTGCCCTCGCCCACACGATGGAAGCGACAGCCGAACGCCGCGCCCAGCGGCTCTGCTTGCATGACGGCCGTCGTCGGCCCCGACCAGCGGCGGTCGTCGCCCAAGAGCAGGATATGAGTGGCGAAGCGCTGCGCCAGGTTGATGTCGTGGCAGCTGGCCGCCACCGCCTTGCCCTGCGCCGCCAGTTCGCGCAGCAGTTGCATGAGGTGCAGCTGGGCGGCGATGTCCTGATGCGAGGTCGGTTCGTCCAGCAGATAGAGCCCGGGATCCTGGGCCAGCAAGGTCGCCACGGCCACGCGCTGGCGCTCGCCGCCCGAGAGCCGCAGGATGTCGGCGCCGGCCAGCGACGCCAGGCCGACGCGGTCCAGCGCCGCCAGCGCGGCGCGGCGATCTTCCGCCTCTTCGCTCCAGCCGCCGCCGCGGACGAAACGACCCGCTATGACGGCGTCCAGCACCGGCATCGAAAACGCGTCGTGCTGGTGTTGCAACAATAATCCGCGACGCACGGCCATCTGCGCCGGCGACAGGCTGGCCAGCGCCTCCCCGTCCAGCAGCAGCGCGCCGCCGTGAGGACGCAGCAGGCCGGCAGCGGCATGCAGCAAGCTGCTCTTGCCGATGCCATTGCGCCCCAGCACGCACCAGAATTCTCCGGCGCGTATCTGCCAGTCCAGCCCTTCCAGCAGCGCGCGGCCGGATACGTGCAAGTCCAGCCGGCGCACTTCGAAGACGATGCGATCCGCCGCGCTCATACGCGGCTCCGGGTCAGCAGCCACAGGAACACCGGTACACCGATCAGGGAGGTGATCACGCCCACCGGCAACTGCGTCGGCGCGGCCACCGTGCGCGCCAGCAGGTCGGCCAGCGTCAGCGCGGCGCCGCCGGCAAACACGCAGGCCGGCAAGAGCAGCCGCTGATCGTTGCCGATCAGCAGGCGCAGCGTATGCGGCACCACCAGCCCGACGAAACCGACGGTGCCGGCCATGGCCACCGCCGCTGCGGTACAAGCCGAGGCCGCGCACAGGGTCATCACCCGCAACGGCAATACCGGCACGCCCAGCAACTGGGCAAAGCTCTCGCCGCGCGCCAGCAGGTTGAGCGACGGCGCATGGCGCAGCGCCCACAGCAAGGCCAGCAGCAGCACGGTGCCGGCCAGCGGCAACAGGCGTGCATCGTCGAGATCGCCGATCAGCCAAAACACCATGCCGCGCAATTGCGAATCCGGCGCCACCGATAGCACAAGGGAAATGACGGCCCCGAAACCCGCCGCCAGCATCACGCCGGTCAGCAACAGGCGCTGGCTGGACAGCAGCGGAGAAATGGCCAGATGACGCAGCGACTGGCGCACCAGGCCGAACAGCAGCAGCACCGCCAGTCCCGCGCCCAGCAAGGCGCCCGGCGCGGCAGCGGCGCGCGTGGAGAACCCGACATGCAGCGCCGCCAGCATGGCCAGCAAGGCGCCCGCTGCCGATCCGCCGGACAAGCCCAGCACGTAGGGATCGGCCAGCGGATTACGCAGCAGCACCTGCATCAGCGCCCCGGCCAGGGCCAGCAAGGCGCCCACGGCGAAGGCGGTCAGCGCGCGCGGCACGCGCAGCGACAGCATCAGGGACACGGTGTCGGCGGAGGCCGACGGGCGCAGGCAACCGGTGCTGCCGCACAGCGCGGCGGCCGTCAGTGCGCACACCGACAGCAACAGCAGGACGGACAGCAACCAGAAGAAACGTCGCATCGGCAATATCGGGAAAAGATCAGGAAGACTTCATCAGAAGTCGTAGCGGGCGGTGAATTTTACCTCCCGGCCGTTTTCCGGATAGATGCCCGATACGGCGCCGCCGGTGCAACCGTAGGCCTGCGAGTAATACTTGCGATCCGCCAGGTTGGTGCCGGTCAGCGCGAACTCCCAGGCGTTCACGCGCACTGCATAGCGCGCGTCGAGCGCGGTGAAGGACGGCATCTTGGCGCAGGTGTTGCTGAAGTCGTTGCCCATGCGCTGGCGATCGACCCAGCGCACGCCGGCATCGGCGCTCTGGTTGCCGGATTTCCAGTTGACCCGGGTGGACAGCGTGTTCTTGGGCACCAGCGCCAGCTCCTTGCCGCTGTTGACGCCGTCGACGAACTTGGCGTCGATATGCTGATACATGGCGCTGAGGGTGACGCTCTCGCTCACGCGCAACCGCCCTTCCAGCTCCACGCCCTGATGCCGGGTGGGATCGAGGTTGCTGTTGGCGCCGAAACCGAAATTGGCGGTCGGATCGTAGTACAGCTCGTCGCGCACTTTGTGGCGGAACCAGCGCGCGGTCAACTGGCGCTCGTCGCTGCCCAGCGTGGCGCCCAGCTCCACATCGTGCGACACCTGCGGCTTGAGCAGTTGGCCGCCCGGCAAGGCGGTGTAGCCGTTTTCATCCGGCGTGGCCAGGCGATAGCTCTGGCCGGTCTTGGCGAAGGCGCGCAGCAGCGGCAACGGCGCGTAGCTGGCCTGCAGGTCCCAGGCGTTCACGGCGCTTTCGCGGCCATAGACGCCGGAGACGCTGCTCTGGTTGAACAGCTCGCGGCGCACGCCGGCGGCCACGCGGGCGTTCTTGTCGAACTCGATCTCATCGCGCAGGTAGAAAGCCTTGGAGCGCTGGGCCGCATCGCTGTTGCCGTAGCTGGCGTTGGTGGCGCTGCTCCATTCGGCCAGATCGACGCCGGCGATCCATTCATTCTTGATCGCGCCGGTCTGCAGCACATGGCGGATGCGCGGCGAGAATTGCGTGCTGCGGATGTTGGATTGCGTGGTGCTGGCGCTGCTGACGTAGTTGCCGCGCAGGATCTTCTCCCGATGCGACAGCTCGGCGGCCACGTCGAAGGCGCCGAAGCGACGTTCCAGGAAGGCCGTCAGCGTGTCGTTGTCGTAGGAGCCGTTGTCCAGGGGCTTGGTGGTCTGGCGCGCATTGGCGTCGTACTGCGCCTGGCTCAGGCTGCCCGGCAGGCCGTAGTCGGCGCGCGCGATGTTGGCGCGCAGGCCGAAGCGCCAGTCGCTGGCGAACCATTGCACCGTGGTGCTGAAGTTTTCCTGGTTGGACTTGGCGTTGTCGCGCCAGTTGTCGTTGTGGGCCTTGGCGTAGCTGGCGTCGATGGACATGTTATCCCAGCCGCGCGAGACGGCCGCACGGCCGGCGCGCCGGCCGCCGGTCCCGACCTCGCCGACGAGGGTGCCGTGGCCGGCATTGGCCTGCGGCCGCTTTGTAATGATCTGGATGGTGCCGCCGGTGGCGCCGCTGCCGTACAGCACGCTGCTGCCGCCGCGTACGATCTCGATGCGTTCGATGGTCTCGATGGGAATGGAAGACAGCAGCGGCGTGGTCAGCTCATTCTCGGAAATGCGCACGCCGTCCACCAGCACCACCATGTTGAGGTCGCCGTTGGTGCCGAAGCCGCGCAAATCCAGCGGGAAATCGTTGGGCCCGGCAGAACTCTGGCGGCCATACACGCCGCCCAGCTTGCGGATGGCTTCGTTGGCGTTGTCGATGCCGGCCTCGCGGATCTGTTCAGCGCTGATGACGGTCGCCGCCACCGGCGAAAAGGCAGGATCGTTGGGAAAACGCGACGCCGACACTACCACCGGCGCCAGCGGGCTGTCGGCCGCGGCGCCCTGGGCGAGTGCCGGCACTTGCCAGGCGGCGAGCGCGGACAGGGTCAACAGGACGGGAACGCGCAAGGCGAAGGAAAGGCCGCCGGCGCGGCGGACTGGAATGGCTGCTGGCTTCATGGAATGACTGGAAAAATGAAATTCTCCGGCCTGCCTCCCCGCAGGCCGGATTCAACGGAAGCCGCGAACGATGTCCCGGCCCTCCTCCCGTTCCGGCCGGTATCCGGGCTTCAGGCACGACCATCGGCCTTCCCATGCGGCGGCTCGCGCGGCGCGCACAGTGGCGTGGGGATGGATTGCCGGAGGGAACGCTGCGTATCGCGATATCGAGACCACAGCACGACCGGCGCCTGATTACCGTTGCGGGGGCAGCACACGTTGTCCCGGCCGCATGCCGGGCATGCAAATTGCCATGGATCGTGTTTCCCGTTTAACTGCCGGCGAGGAGACGCCGGCGAGCACCAAAACCGCGCAATTGTAAGCCTGGCAAGGGCTTGTCACAAGATCGCGTCCAAGCAATGATGAAAATCAAGGCAAGCAGAGCATAAGCATTGCTTTTAAGCAAAAGCCCGATAGAATTCGATGACGTCGCAAAAATATTCCGTAATTATCGTCAACTGGCGCCGATGGGGGCGGCCTGGGGCAAAACGGAACAAATGGGGGATTTCACTCGCTGTTTGGCCGATGAGATGGCGCAGGCGCGCCATATACTCGCCCAATGGCATCGTCGGCCCGTGGATTATCCATCCGCAGCCGCCCGCCATCCCTGAATCGTTGTCGTGGCGCAAGCCTTCAGACTCCTCCGGAGCGTGCCGATACTGCTTGGATCAGCAGCCGCCGCGCCTTCCGGGACGACTCGTTTGACCTGCCGGAAACGGGCAACTTAGCGTAGAAGTGCACCAAAATTGTTGGGAGAATCAGTAATCATGAGCGACGACGTTGATCTGGAAGCATTGTTTGATGAAATTTCCGCGCAGACGCTGCCGGCGATGACCACTGGCGAGGAGGCCACGGCCGTGCCCGCCGATGCGCAGGCGCCCGCGGAAGATCAGACGGACAAGCCGATGTACGAACGCCTGGGCGGCATCGTGCGCCTGCTGCACGACTCCATGCGCGAGCTGGGCTATGACCGCTCGCTCAACGATGTCGCCGAACAGATCGGCGACGCCCAGAGCCGCCTGGAACACATTGCCACCCTGACCGAACAGGCGGCCAACAAAGTACTCAACGCCCTGGATTCCGGCATGCCGGCGCAGGATCGCCTGCAGGAGCATGCCAAGGACATCAACGGCCGCTGGACCAAGCTCTATGCCGGCCAGATGACCATCGAGGAATTCAAGCAACTGGCGGGCGACTCGCAGAAGTTCTCGTCCGCGGTGGTCGAATCGACCGAAGCGGAAAAGGCCCGCATGCTGGAAATCATGATGGCCCAGGATTTCCAGGACATCACCGGCCAGTTGATCAAGAAGATCGTGGCCATCACCGCCACCGCCGAACGCGAACTGGCGCAGCTGCTGCGCGACAACGCACCGGCCGAGGTGCGCGCGCAGATGGAAGCGGACAAACCGGTTTCCCTGCTCAACGGCCCCGCCGCTCCCGGCGCGGCCATGGTACAAAATGACGTGGACGACTTACTCGATAGCCTGGGGTTCTAATGGATGACGAAATGCTCAAGGATTTTGTCGTTGAGGCGTTGGAGCTTGCCACCAACGTTGAAGAGCATCTGCTGACGCTCGAACGACATCCTGACGATCTGGAGATCCTGAACGCGGTTTTCCGTGCATTCCACACCATCAAGGGCGGCGCCGGTTTCGTGAACCTGCCCGCCATGGTGTCGGCCTGCCACTTGACGGAAAACCTGTTCGACGCGCTGCGCACCGGCAAGGCGCCGGTAACGCCGCTGGCGATCGAAGCCGCACTGCAAGCCAGCGGCTTCGTGGCCGACCAGTTGAATGAGCTCTCCAATGGCGCAGCGCCGGACAGCCTGGCCTCGATGCCCGCCGAATTGAAGGACATCCTGACGCAAGCCATCGAAGGCAAGAGCGACGGCACCCCTGCGGCCGCGCCGGCTCCCGCCGCGGCGCCTGCTGCCCAGGCAGCGCCGGTGGCTGCGACCGCGGCCCCGGCCGGCGGCGCCAGCGTCATGAAGGATGGCGAACTGGACTGGAATGCGCTGTACCAGGCCGTGGTGCCCGGCGCGGCACCGGCCGTTGCCGCTGGCGACGTCCCGGCCGAAGCCGCACCGGCAGCCGCCGCTACGGCTCCCGCCCCTGCCGCCGACACCGCGGCCGGCGAACCGAAAGCCGCCGCAACGCCGGCCGCCCAGCACAACCGCCGTGCCGGCGACACCACGACCGCCAAGGAAGAAAGCATCCGTATCGATGCCGGCAAACTGGATGCCTTGCTGGAAGTCGCCGGCGAATCGGTGCAGGCTGCCAACCAGGCCTCCGTGCTGCTGGAAAAGCTGCAGCAGTTCAAGTTCGAAGGCACCGCCGCCGCGCTGATGTCCACGCTGGCCGAAACGCTGGGCCGCGCCTCGCGTTACTCCAGCGAACTGCAGCGCGCCACGCTGTCCACCCGCATGCAGCCGGTGGGCCGCCTGTTCCAGAAATTCCCGCGCCTGGTGCGCGAACTGGCCAAGGATCTCGGCAAGGATGTCGATCTGGTCATCACCGGTGCCGACACCGAAGTGGACCGCGTGGTGGTGGACAGCCTCTACGACCCGCTGGTGCACATGCTGCGCAACTCGCTGGACCACGGCATCGAAGTGGATCGCGTGGCCGCCGGCAAGCCGACCAAGTCCACCATCTCGCTGCACGCCTGGCAGGCCGGCAGCAGCGTGATGATCGAAGTCTTCGACGACGGCAAGGGCATGGACCCCGACATGCTGCGCAGCAAGGCGCTGGCCAAGGGTCTGATCAACGAGCATCAGGCGCTGACCACCGACGAAGCGCTGCAACTGGTGTTCCTGCCCGGCTTCTCGACAAAGGAAGTGGCCTCCAGCGTGTCCGGCCGCGGCGTGGGCATGGACGTGGTGAAGACCGCCGTGGAAAAGCACCGCGGCACCATCCGCATCGATTCCACCATCGGCAAGGGCACCAAGTTCTCGATCCGCCTGCCGATCGAACTGTCGATCATCCCGACCATGCTGGTGCGCTGCGCCGGCGCCCCGCTGGCCCTGCCGATGGCGGTGGTCGAGCGCGTGGTCGAGTTGCCGGAAACCTTCGACGAAGTCGGCGGCGCCCCGGTGCTGCGCGACCAGGGCCGCCCATTGCCGGTGAATTCGCTGGCCGGCGTACTGGGCTACGAGCCGGGCAATGAGCGCGTGGGCATCGTGATGGCCGTCCCCCACCCCTACATCCTGGGCGTGGAATCGGTGGAAGGCACGGCTGACCTGGTGATCAAGCCGCTGACGGCGATCCACACCAACGGCATCACCGGTACCGCGCGTTCTGCGGAAGGCGAACTGGTGCTGGTGGTGGGCCTGTCCTTCCTGCTGGACGGTTGCCGCGATACCGAACGGGCGGCGGTGGCCTGATCATGGACGCCACCCGCTGATGCAAGCGGAAACGAAAACGGCCGGGTCTGCAAAGACCCGGCCGTTTTCATTCATGGCGGCAGCACGCGGCCGGCCAACCGACTAGTCGATCAGTCGAACAGATCGCCCTGGCGATAGATGCGCTTGTTGCGCGTCGCCTCTTCATTGCGCTCCGGCTGCGCCGCGTCCTGCCGGTCGGCCGGCGCTGGAGCCGCCTCCGGCTCCACTTGTGCCTCTGTACGTGCTTCCGGGGCGGGCACGGGCGCGGCATCGGCCTCGGGCGCGGATGCAATCAGCGCATCCCGCCGGCGCCTCTGCGGCTTCTTCACGTCCGGTTTGGTTGCCGCCGACTCGGCCGGGACCGGCGCCACCGACGCTGCGAATTGCGGCTCCGGAGACGGCTCTTCGGCAACGGCCTGAGCTTGTGTCGCCGGAGCCGGCGAGTCATGCGGCTCATCCGCCATGGGCATTTCCGCCTCCGCTATCTTGGCCGGCACGTCGGGCTTGCTCTGCGCATCACTATCCCTCTCAAGCACCTCGGTCCGTGCATGCCTGTTTACCTGAGCATCGACCGGAACGGGCGGCACGGCGGCGTCGGGCACGACGGCCGGCGCAGCGGCGGCTTCCGTCGGCGCTGCCGCCCCGGCATCCGGCGCAGAAGCCGGTTCCTGGGGCGTGTGGTGACGATGCGCATAGCGCTCCGACAAGGCCTCGTACAGCGGCGGCGCAAAGAAGCGCGATACCCGGCTGGCCAGCAAGGCGGTCGCCATCAGGGCGATCACCAGCGCATGGCCGTTGATCATCTCCATCACGATCACGAAGGAAGTGATGGGTGACTGCGTCACCGCCGCCAGGTAGCCGACCATGGCCAGCGCGATCAGCACCGGCAGGGAAATGTCGCCGAACAGCATGTGCAACAGGTTGCCGAAGCCGGCGCCGATCGACAGCGAGGGCGCGAAGATGCCGCCCGGGATGCCCGGCAGATAAGAGCCGACCATCGATGCCATCTTGGCCAGCGGGTACATGCCCGACAATTCCTGCTGCCCCGACAGCAGCCCCTTGGCTTCGACATAGCCGCTGCCGAACGTGGCGCCGCCGGCCAGCACGCCGATCACCGCCACCAGCAGCCCGCACAGCGCGCCGAACACCACCGGCCGCTGCGTGCGCAGCGCCAGCAGCGGCGCCGGGATCCATTGCGGCGTGTTGAGCAGCAGCCAGCAGAAGCAGCCGCCCGCGCCGCCCATCAGCAGGCCGCACAGGATCACCGCGACGATCACCTCGCGCGCGCTGTCGGCGCCGGCGGTGATGGTGCCGAAATAGGTGTAGTTGCCGGTCAGGCCCAGCGCCACCACGCCGGCGAAGATGATGGTGGTGATCACCACCCCGCTGGCGCGCTGCTCGAAGCTGCGCGACAGTTCCTCGATGGCGAACACGATGCCGGCCAGCGGCGTGTTGAACGCCGCCGCCAGGCCGGCCGCCGCGCCGGCCAGGATCAGGCGTTTTTCCAGGATCACGCTGGAGCGCGGATAGAAGCGCCGCATGTTGTACATCAGCGCCGCGCCCACCTGCACCGTCGGCCCTTCGCGACCGATGGTGAAACCCGACAGGATGGCCACGAAGGACAAGCCGATCTTGCCGGCCACGATGCGCAGCGTCAGCAGCGACGAAGCCAGCCGCGAGGTATGGTGGCCCTGCTCGCCCAAAGCGGCGATGACCTGCGGAATGCCGCTGCCCTCGGAGCCGGGGAAATATTTGCGCGTGAGCCAGACACACAGCGCGCTCGCCGCCGGCGTCAGGATCAGCGGCAACCAGCGGTGCTCGTGCTCCATGCCCTGGAACAGCTCGAAGCCCAGTTCGATCAGGCGGGCATACAGCACCGCCACCAGGCCGGTCACGATGGCGCCGGTCCACAGGATCCCGTACTGCAGCCACAAGCGGCGCGCGTGGCGTCGGCCGTGGCCGTGCAGGCCGGCCAAGACATTCTTGCTCATCGCCCGCCTCCGATCATGGAAACCGGGCCGTACTGCTTACAGCTCATACATATCCTTCTCGCCCTCCATGACTTGGCCGATCAGCTTGCGATTGAGCGTCGGCGCCAGCAATTCGATGAAGGTATAGACGTAACCGCGCAAATAAGCGCCCTGTTTCAACGCCACGCGCGAGACATTGGTGCCGAACAGGTGGCCGGCCGGGATCGAGCGCAGGCCGCGGTCGCGCTCGGCGTCGAAGGCGATGCCGGCGATGATGCCCACCCCCATGCCCAGTTCGACATAGGTCTTGATGACGTCGGCGTCGATCGCCTCCAGCACCACGTCGGGTTTCAGGTGGCGCAGCGCGAACGCGTGGTCGATCTTGCTGCGGCCGCTGAAGGCCGAGTCGTAGGTGATCAGCGGATAGGCCGCGATCTCTTCCAGCGTCAGGTTCTTGGATTGCAGCAAGGGATGGTCGTGCGGCACCACCACCACGTGCTCCCATTGATAGCATGGCAGCGACACCAGCCCCTCGCCCGAGGCCAGCGCCTCGGTGGCGATGGCGATGTCGGCCTGGTCGTTGCGCACCATTTCGGTGATCTGCTTGGGATTGCCTTGCAACAAGGACAAGTGCACCTTGGGAAACTTCTGCGTGAACGCCTGTACTACCTTAGGCAAGGCATAGCGCGCCTGGGTGTGCGTCGTTGCAATGGTGAAACTGCCGCTGTCGTGGGCGGCGAATTCCTTGCCGATGCGCTTCAAGCCATCGACCTCCTGCATGATCAGCTCGACCGAACGCAAGACGGCGCGACCGGGTTCGGTCAGGCCGCGGATACGCTTGCCGTGGCGGGTGAAGATGTCCACGCCCAGCTCTTCTTCAAGCTCGATGATGGCCTTGGACACGCCTGGCTGGGAGGTGTACAGGGCCTTGGCCGCTTCGGTCAGGTTAAAATTCTGACGCACCGCCTCGCGCACGAAACGGAATTGATGAAGATTCATGGGAAATCCTTCGGGTTCTACAGGGGACGTCGCGATAGCGCGAGACAATCACCAGCCTCATTTGCATATGCCAAAGGCGTATATAAGCAAATAAATACTATGTAGTTTGGTTTGAAGCATAAGTTTATTACGATTCGCTGACTAATGGGCGAGGTGTTATGACTGTTTCTTATGTAGCAAGCGGATTTGCCGTGGGACTGCTGGTCGGACTGACCGGCGTCGGCGGCGGCTCGCTCATGACGCCTCTGCTGACCTTGCTGTTCGGCATCCATCCCAGCGTGGCGGTGGGAACCGACCTGGCGTTCGCCTCGGCCACCAAGACCGCCGGCACCCTGGCCCATCGCTTCAAGGGTACGGTGCGCTGGGACGTGGTGCGCCGCCTGTCGTACGGCGCGCTGCCGGCGGCGCTGGCGACCACCCTGCTGCTGAAGCATTTCGGCGCGGTCAGCGACGGCATCAGCCTGATCATCCGTTATTCGATCGCCATTTCCGTATTCCTGACCGTGATCGCGCTGCTGTTCCGGGCCCGCATGCAGGGCTGGCTGAACGCCCACCCGGAGCGCCAGCTGCAAGGCGCCGTGCTGCGCAACGCAACCATTGCCGCCGGCGCGCTGCTGGGCACGCTGGTGACGATTTCCTCGATCGGCGCCGGCGCCGTGGGGGCCACCCTGCTGGTGCTGCTCTATCCGCGCCTGACGCCGGCCGAAATCGCCGGCACCGACATCGCCTACGCGGTGCCGCTGACGGCCATCGCCGCGCTCGGCCACTGGTGGCTGGGTTCGATCGACTGGGTGCTGCTGGCGACCCTGCTGCTGGGTTCGGTGCCCGGCATCACCATCGGTTCGCTCGCGGCGCGAGCGGTGCCGGAGAAATTCTTGCGCGGCCTGCTGGCCCTTACGCTGACGAGCGTTGCCGTAAAGCTGATTTGGTAGGCTATTTTTAAAACAGGGCGGGAACCGCAAGGCTCGCCCATTAAGACGTTAACAGGGACTACAAGATGTACCGCTATGACCAATACGATCATCTGATCGTCAACGAGCGAGTTGCACAATATCGAGACCAGGTGCGCCGGCGCCTGTCGGACGAACTGCACGAGGATGAATTCCGCATCCTGCGCCTGCAGAACGGCCTTTATCTGCAGCGCCACGCCTACATGCTGCGCATCGCGATTCCCTACGGCATGCTGGCATCGAAGCAGTTGCGCAAGTTCGCCGAGATCGCCGTCAAGCATGACCGCGGCTACGGCCACTTCACCACCCGCCAGAACATCCAGTTCAACTGGATCAAGCTGGAAGAATCCCCCGACATCCTGGCCGATCTGGCCAGCGTGGAGATGCACGCCATCCAGACGTCCGGCAACTGCATCCGCAATACCACCTCCGATGAACTGGCCGGCGTGGCCGCCGACGAGATCGTCGATCCGCGCCCGTACGCCGAACTGATCCGCGAGTGGAGCACCTTCCACCCCGAGTTCGCCTACCTGCCGCGCAAGTTCAAGATCGCCATCAGCGGCGCCGCCGAAGACCGCGCCGCCACCGCCGTGCACGACATCGGCCTGCACGTGCTGAAGAACGAAGCCGGCGAAGTCGGCTTCCGCGTGCTGGTCGGCGGCGGCATGGGCCGCACGCCCATCCTGGGCAGCGTGATCCGCGAATTCCTGCCGTGGCAGGACGCCATGTCCTACCTCGAAGCCATCCTGCGCGTATACAACCAGTACGGCCGGCGCGACAACATCTACAAGGCGCGCATCAAGATCCTGGTCAAGGCCATCGGCCCCGAGGAGTTCGCGCGCCAGGTGGAAGCCGAATGGCAGCAGATCAAGGATGGCCCCTCCACCCTGACCGAAGAGGAACTGCAGCGCGTGGCGCAATACTTCGTGCCGCCCGCTTATGAAACCCTGCCGGCCACGGACGCCGAATTCGAACGCCTGAAGGCCGAGGACCGCGGCTTCGCCAACTGGATCAAGCGCAACGTCAAGGCGCACAAGGTGCCGGGCTACGCCGCCGTGATCCTGTCGCTGAAGAAGCCGGGCGTGCCGCCGGGCGACATCACCGCCGACCAGATGAATTTCGTGGCCGACCTGGCCGACCAGTACAGCTTCGGCGAACTGCGCGTGACCCACGAGCAGAACCTGGTGCTGGCCGACGTCAAGCAATCCGAGCTGCATACGCTGTGGAAGCTGGCCAAGTCGCACGGCCTGGCGACGCCCAACATCGGTCTCTTGACCGACATCATCTGCTGCCCGGGCGGCGACTTCTGCTCGCTGGCCAACGCCAAGTCGATCCCGATCGCCCAGGCCATCGCCGAGAAGTTCGAGGACATCGACTACCAACACGACATCGGCGACATCGAACTCAACATCTCGGGCTGCATCAACGCCTGCGGCCACCACCACGTCGGCAACATCGGCGTGCTGGGCGTGGACAAGGACGGTTCCGAGTGGTATCAGGTGTCGCTGGGCGGCGCCCAGGGCAACACCTCCTCGATCGGCAAGATCATCGGCCCCTCGTTCTCGGCCCAGCAGATGCCGACCGTGATCGATCGCCTGCTGCAGGTGTACGTCAAGCAGCGCACCGAGGACGAGCTGTTCATCGACACCGTGCGCCGTATCGGCGTCACGCCGTTCAAGGAATTCGTTTACGCAACGCCGATCGCAACGTCGGCCGACTATGTAGCAGGAGAAGACGCCAATGCCTGAAATCATCAAGAACAAGTCCGTCGTCACCGACGACTGGAGCGTGCTGCGCCTGGCTGAAGGCGAAACGCCGGAAACCGCCGTGGTCCCCGAAGGCAAGGTCATCGTCCCGCTGAAGGTGTGGAAGGCGCAAGGTGTGCAACTGAAGGCGCGCGCCGAGCTGGGCGTGTGGTTGGCCAGCGACGAGCGTCCGGAAGAACTCAAGGGAGAGCTGGAGCACTTCAAGGTCATCGCCGTGGACTTCCCCAAGTTCGCCGACGGCCGCGGCTATTCCATCGCCTACAACCTGCGCGCCCGCCTAGGCTATACCGGCGAGCTGCGCGCGGTCGGCGACGTGCTGCGCGACCAGTTGTTCTACATGCAGCGCGTGGGCTTCGACGCCTTCGCGGTGCGCGCCGACAAGAACATCCACGACGCCGTCAAGGGCCTGACCGACTTCTCCGAGAAGTACCAGACCTCGTGGGACGAGAAGAACCCGCTGTTCCGCCGCGTCAAGCGCGAAAGCCTGCAGGCCGCGGACTAAGCAGCAATCGAAGAACCGCCGGCGCGCATGCCGCGCCGGCGCCTATGGAAGAAGGCAACATCATGTCGAATCAGGCTTTGCAGGATCTCATCGCAAAAACCCAGGCGACGCTGGAACGCATCGCGGCCGAATACGCCCCCGCCGCCCTGGCGTCCAGCCTGGCGGCGGAAGACATGGTGCTGACCGATCTCATCCTGCGCGGCAAGCTGCAGGATCGGATTTCCATCTTCACGCTGGAAACCGGTCGCCTGCACAAGGAAACCGTGGGCATGCTGGACCGTATCCGCGACGCCTATGACTATGAGGTCGCGCCCTACCGTCCGCAGTCGGAAGCCGTCGAGGCCTACGTGCAGAACCACGGCCTGAACGCCTTCTACGACAGCGTCGAGATGCGCAAGGAATGCTGCCGCATCCGCAAGATGGAACCGCTCAACCGCGCGCTGCAAGGCAAGGCCTCCTGGGTCACCGGCCAGCGCCGCGCGCAATCGGTGACGCGCGCCGAACTGCATGTGCAGGAACGCGACGAGGCGCACGGCATGGAGAAGTTCAACCCGCTGGCCGACTGGTCGGAACAGGACGTGTGGGACTACATCCGCGCCAACGATGTGCCTTATAACCCGCTGCACGACCAGGGCTATCCCTCGATCGGCTGCGAGCCCTGTACCCGCGCCATCCAGCCGGGAGAAGACGTGCGCGCCGGCCGCTGGTGGTGGGAAAACCCGGACTCCAAGGAATGCGGCCTGCACGTGGTGGATGGCAAGCTGGTGCGCATCAAGTCGCACGCGCCGGCCTGAGCCGCGGCGCCCTCACCTCCCCAGACAACAAGCGAACGCAAGACCCACGCAACAACAAGCAAGCATCGGAAGGCCCGGCATGAACACAGCGGTAGACAAACTCTTTTTGGACAACGCCAGCAACCGTCACCTGGACTGGCTGGAATCGGAAGCGATCCACATCATGCGCGAGGTCGCGGCCGAGTGCAGCAACCCCGCCCTACTGTTCTCCGGCGGCAAGGATTCGGTGGTGCTGCTGCGCATCGCCGAGAAGGCGTTCCGTCCGGGCAAGTTCCCGTTCCCGCTGGTGCATATCGATACCGGCCACAACTTCCCGGAAGTGATCGCATTCCGCGACCGCCGCGCCGCCGAACTGGGCGAGCGCCTGGTGGTGCGTTCGGTGGAAGACTCGATTGCGCGCGGCACCGTGCGCCTGCGCAATCCGCTGACCGATTCGCGCAATGCCGCGCAGGCGGTGACGCTGCTGGAAACCATCGACGAATTCAAGTTCGACGCCTGTATCGGCGGCGCGCGGCGCGACGAGGAAAAGGCGCGCGCCAAGGAACGCATCTTCTCCTTCCGCGACGAATTCGGCCAATGGAATCCCAAGGCCCAGCGCCCCGAACTGTGGGATCTGTATAACACCCGCGTCCACCCGGGCGAAAACATGCGCGTGTTCCCGATCTCCAACTGGACCGAGCTGGACGTGTGGCAATACATCGCCCGCGAAAACCTGGCCTTGCCCTCGATCTACTTCGCCCACGAACGCGACGTGATCCCGCGCAACGGCCTGCTGGTGCCGCTGACCGACCTGACCCCGGCACGCGAAGGCGAGACCGTGGAAAGGCAGATCGTGCGCTTCCGCACCGTCGGCGACATTTCCTGCACCTGCCCGGTGGCCTCCGATGCGGCATCGGTGGACGCCATCATCGCCGAAACCGCAGTCACCCAGATTACCGAGCGCGGCGCGACCCGCATGGACGACCAGACGTCCGAAGCCTCGATGGAAAAACGCAAGAAGGAAGGATATTTCTGATGAACGCCGCAGTGACACAAGAACAATTGGCCAAGGCCTCTTCCTCGCAGCCGCACGAGCGCGGCCTGCTGCGCTTCATCACCGCCGGCTCCGTGGACGACGGCAAGAGCACCCTGATCGGCCGCCTGCTGTTCGACAGCAAGGGCATCTTCGCCGACCAGCTCGACGCCATCTCGCGCGCCAAGCACAAGCGCACCGTGGGCGACACCGTGGATCTGTCGCTGCTCACCGACGGTCTGGAAGCCGAGCGCGAGCAAGGCATCACGATCGACGTGGCCTACCGCTACTTCGCCACGCCCAAGCGCAAGTTCATCATCGCCGATACCCCGGGCCACGAGCAGTACACCCGCAACATGGTGACCGGCGCCTCGACCGCCGACGCCGTGGTCATCCTGGTGGACGTGTCCAAGGTGAAATTAGGCGAAAGTGGCAGCGTGGAGCTCTTGACCCAGACCAAGCGCCACTCGACCATCGCCCACCTGCTGCAGATCGAACACGTGATCGTGGCGGTCAACAAGATGGATCTGGTGGACTACGACGAGACGGTCTATCAGCGCATCGTCGCCGCCTATCAGCAATTCGCCCGCCAGTTGGGCCTGAAGGATGTGCATCCCATCCCGCTGTCGGCGCTGGCCGGTGACAACGTGGTCACCGCCAGCGAGCGCATGCCTTGGTACCAGGGTCCGACACTGATCGAGCTGCTGGAATCGCTGTCGGTCTATGAAGATGCGCACGAAGAGCCGTTCCGCTTCCCGGTGCAACTGGTGGCGCGCCACAACGGCCACGAAGCCAACGACTTCCGCGGCTACATGGGCCGCATCGAAGCCGGCCGCGTGAGCCGCGGCGACAAGCTGGTGGTGCTGCCGGGCGGCCAGAGCGCCACCGTCAAGGACATCCAGACCCTGGACGGCTCGCTGGAATCGGCCACGGCCGGCCAGTCGGTGACCCTCCTGCTGGACGAATATCTGGACATCTCGCGCGGCGACCTGCTGGCCGCGGCAGACCAGGCGCCGACCGTGCTCAAGGCGGTCACCGCCGACGTCTGCTGGCTGTCGGAAGACCCGCTGGATCTGCGCCGCAAGTACTGGCTCAAGCACACCACCAAGCAGGTCGCCGCGCGCGTGGCCAAGGTCGATACGCTGCTGGACATCAACACCCAGGAACGTCGCCCGGCCGACACCCTCAAGCTCAACGACATCGCGCGCGTGACCGTGAACGTGCAAGCGCCGATCGCCGCCGACAGCTACCAGGATATCCGCGCCACCGGCGCCTTCATCCTGATCGACGAAGTGACGCACCAGACGGTGGCCGCTGGTATGATTCGGATCGACTGAATTTTCATCGATCCGAACCGCATACCCAAGGCCATGGCCACCGATCAGGCAGCTTCCCCACACTCCTCCAACTCCCCCGCACCCAGCCCGCAACACCCGGGCCGGGTGTGGCTGATCGGTTCCGGCCCCGGCGCCGCCGACCTCCTGACCGTGCGCGGCGCGCGCCTGCTGGCCCAGGCCGAGATCGTGCTGCACGACGCGCTGGTGACCGAGGAAATCCTTGCACTCTGTCCGCAGGCCGTGAAAGTGTCGGTCGGCAAGCGCAGCGGCCAGCGTTCCACCGCCCAGCCGGAGATCAACCGCAAGCTGGTCGAAGCCGCGCAGCAATACCGCCGCGTGGTGCGTCTCAAAGGCGGAGACCCCATGCTGTTCGGCCGCGCCGACGAAGAAATGCGCGCGCTGGAAGAACACAACGTCCCCTACGAAGTCGTGCCCGGCATCACCGCCGCCCTGGCCGCAGCGGCCTCGGCCAAGCGGCCGCTGACCCGGCGCGGCATCGCGCGCAGCGTGTCGCTGTTCACCTCCAGCACCGCCCCCGACCAGCCCGATGAAGTGATCATGCCCAACGGCGACACGCTGGTGCAGTACATGGGCGGCCGCGAAGCGACCGCCACCGCGCGCCGTCTGCTGGAACTGGGCTATGCGCCGCACACGCCGGTGGTAGTGGTGGAAAACTGCAGCCGCCCGGACGAACACATCTACCACCTGCAACTGGCCGGGCTGGAAGCCGGTCTGCAGGCTTGCAGCGGACCGGTGCTGGTGATGATAGGACCGGCCCTGGCCGAGCGCGACTGAGCAGCCTGTCGCCCCTCTTTGACGCGCGAGGTTACGCGGCTCGGCCCGAACGACGATCAACGGCGTCGCCAAGATGGCAGGCATCAAGAACCGTTCGGACTGAGCGCCCCACGGCGGCGTATCGAAGCCGCCCCGCAACGCCAACCACGGACACAAACAAGAAAGCACGGACATGCACCTGCTGCACGACACCAACACCCCCGCCGCCGAGCCCATCGATTTCGACGCCTTCCTGAAGGTCGACATCCGCATCGGCACCATCGTCTCCGCCGAAGCCTTCCCCGAGGCGCGCAAGCCCGCGTTCAAGCTGAAGATCGATTTCGGCGCCGGCATCGGCATCCGCCAGAGCAGCGCCCAGATCACCGCGCATTACGCGCTGGAACAGTTGGTGGGCCGCCAAGTGGCGGCGGTGGTGAACTTCCCGCCGCGCCAGATCGGCAAGTTCATGTCCGAAGTGCTGACGCTGGGCTTCCCGGACGCCAATGGCGAGGTGGTGCTGTTCAAGCCCGACCAGGCCGTCCCGAACGGCGCGCGCCTGTTCTGACGCCCGGCTGCCCTGACGCCCGGCGCGCCTCAATGCCAGTGCAGCAGGCGCGCCAGGTAATCGAAGAACAGGCAATACAGCGCGATCGGCAACGGCAGGCCGATCAGCGTACCCAGCAGATAATGCCGGAAGCTCACGCCTGACAGCGCCAGCACATAATTCACCGTCGGCATCGTCTGGCATAGCACGCGCAGCAGCGAGATGCTGGAGACCGGATGCGTATCCAGCCGATGCAGGATCTTCACCATCCAGCGGTGGTGGATCACGCGCAGCGCGTCGCCGCCGATGGCACGGATGAAGACGTAGGTCAGCGAACATGACAGTACCGCGGCCGCATAGGTCGCCACCCCGCCCCAGAGTTTCCCCAGCGAAAACACCGCCCCCGCCAGGAAGATCCAGCCCGGGATGTGCAGCAGGTTGCCCAGGCAGAACAATCCAATATAGATCGCCAGGCCACTGTAGAGGTTGGCTTCGAGCTTGTCGTGCAAATAGTCCGCGCTCAGGTTGTGGCGCAGCCCGCTCCATTCGAAGAGGGCCAGCACAAAGCCCAGGAACAGCAGCAGATAAAGGATGCGCCGGTAGCGCCACATGGATGTTTTCCTGTCAGTCTGAATGAAGCGATGCGGCGCGACACACATGCGCCATCGCCCTATGCAAGGTGTGACAGGAAATCGGGCGCCGCGGTTCAGCCGGCGGCATGAGGAAACGAAAGCGGATCAGGCGCGGGCCGCGCTCACGCAATAGGCCGCCAGCGCCTGCAGCACGGCCTCATCCTCGCCGGCGGCGGGAACGGTCGCGATGTGCACCTGCGGATGCGCCTGGCGCAGCTGCGCCAGCAACTGCGGCAAGTCGCACCGCACATGGCCGCCCTGGCCGAGGAAGACCGGCACCACGGTGATGCGCTGCACGCCATGGGCGACCTGCCTGGCGGCCAGCGTGGGCAGATCGGGCTGCATCAGCTCCAGGAAGGCCAACTGCACATCGGTGTCAGGCATGGCCGCCTGGGTCAGCGCGCGCAGGCGCTCGAAGGGCGCGGCCCAGGCCGGGTCACGCGCGCCGTGGGCGAACAGGATGAGGCCATGGGTGGGAGTGGAAGACATGGAGGATGGCCCGGTGGTCAATTGCGTTCGACCCACCACAGCGCGCCGGCGGCCAGCACCATGAACAACAGGCTGGGCAGCGCCGCCGTGATGAAGGCCGGCCAGGTATTGAGCAGGCCGAGGTGGGAAAACAGACTATTGATGAGCTGGAAGCACACGCCGATCATGATGCCGGTGAAGATCTTCAGGCTCACGCCGCCGGCACGGAAGTGCAGATACGCAAACGGCAGCGCCAGCGCCATCATCACGAAGATGGACAGCGGATAGACGATCTTCTTCCAGAACGCGATCTCGTAGCGGTCGGTGCGCTGGTTGTTGGCTTCCAGGTGCTTGGTGTAGGCGCGCAGGTCGTAGGCCGACATGCGGTCCGGATCGGCGAACAGCACCGACAGGATTTCCGGCGTGACTTCCGACACCAGTTTCATCTCGCCCATCTTCACGGTCTTGACCGGCTCGGTGATCTTGCGATCCTTGCCTTCGGCGAAGTCGGACTGCACTACCTCCGCCAGGGTCCACTGGTGATTGCCGTCGTACATGCCGGACTTGGCCGTGACCATGCGCGCCATGTGGAAGTCGTTGTCCAGCTCGTAGAGCTTGACGCCTTCGATGCGGCCGTCCGGCTGCACGGTCTGGATGTTGATGAAGCGGCTGCCGGTGACATTGCCTTCCAGGCCGTTGTCCTTGATCACGTCCTTGGCCCACATGCCCGAACGGAACTGCGACGACAGTGAGGCGCCCTGCGCCTGCAGCTTGAGTTTCTCGGCCCACTCGGTGGCCTTGGGCGCGACCAGTTCGCCGAACACGATGGTCAGCACGGCGAAGCCCAGGCCGATGCGCGCCAGCACGCGCGCGGCCATGCCGGTGGACATGCTGGACACGCGCATGATGGTGAACTCGGAACGCGCCGCCAGCTGCGACAGCGTGTAGATGGTGCCGATCAGCACCGCCGTGGGCATCAGTTCATAGACGTTGCCCGGCAAGCCCATCACCACATACAGCAGCGCCTGCTGCAGCTTGTAGCCGTTGCGGCCGACCTGCTCCAGCTGGCCCATCAGCTCGAAGAAGGCGAACAGCGCCAGGAACGCGGCCAGCGCGAACAGCACCGAGCGCGTCACCTCGGAAGTGAAATAACGTTGGATGACTCTCATCTCAGGCCTCGCGCTTGAACGTCATGGCGCGGCGCACGCAGGCCCACAACCGGGAAGGATGGAAACGGCTGTTGATATTGAGCCGCAGCGCGAACATACCGACGATCAGCAGGGCCACGATCAGGTGGACCGGCCACCAGGCCAGCAGGAAAGTCATGCGTCCCTGCGCCACCGAGGCCTGGAACACGCTCACCGTGTTGCTATAGACCACGAACAGCAGCAACGCCACCAGCAAGCCCAGCGAACGGCCGGCGCGCGGATTGACGAAGGACAGCGGAATGGCCAGCAGCATCAGCGCCAGCCCCATCAGCGGCAACGCGATGCGCCACAGCAGCTCGCCGCGCGCGTAGCCATCGTTCTTGGCGATCAGTTCGGCCATCTGCAGCGCGCGCGCCGAACGGTCGCCGGCGGCGCTCTGCGACTGGCTGCCGATCAACAGGCCGTAGCGTTCGAAATCGACCATCTGGAAATCCGGCAGGCTGGGCGCGCCGTCGTAGCGCCGGCCCTTGTTCATGACCACGAACTTCTCGCCGTCGGGATCGACCACGGTCTCGCCTTCCTTGGCCACCACCACGCTGTTCTTGCCGTCGGAATTGATGGTACTGACGAAGACGTTGCGTACCTTGGAGGCATCGCCGGAGATGCCTTCGACGAAGAAGATACGGTTGGCGCTGGCCGATTCCTGGAACTTGCCGGGCGAGACGCGGGCGATGTCTTCGCGCTTTTCGAAGCGTTCGCGGTACTCGGCGCTCTGCTGGTTGGCCCAGGGCGTCACCACGAAGGACAGCGCCGCCACCAGCACCACGATGGGCCAGCCGAACAGCAGCACCGGGCGGATCCAGCGCGTGAGCGAGAGGCCGGAAGCGAACCAGACCACGATTTCGGAATCCTGATAGCTGCGGGTCATGACCAGCAGCACGGAAATGAAACCGGTCAGGATCAGGATCACCGGCATGTAGTTAAGCGACTGGAAGCCGATCAGCGCGATCACGTCTTGCGACGCGACCTGGCCGCCGGCGGCCTGACCAAGGATCTTGATCAGCATCACGGTCAGCGTGATGGTGAACAGCGTGGTGAAGACGGCGCCTGCGGTGCTCGTCAATTCGCGTCGTAGTGCGCGCTGGAAAATCATGCGGAAGCTGGAATTTGTCTGGTCATTGGGCTTCGGGCCGGAGCGCCCTGTCCGGTGCTGGCCCGCCAGGCGGAACTCATGCGCGCGTGGCGCCGAAATGAGTTCTATAATCGCCGGGTAATTCATACAAAGGACGAACGATGGACTTTAGCACAAAAACATTGGACGCAAAAACCGCCGTAACCGCCGTCAAGACTGGCGCACTGGTGGTCGGCATCTACGAAAACCGCAAGCTTTCCAAGGCGGCCGGCGCGCTGGACAAGCTGGGCGCGATCAGCGCCGCGCTGAAGTCCGGCGACATTTCCGGCAAGCCGGGCTCGACCCTGCTGCTGCGTGGCGTCACCGGCATCGCCGCCGAACGCATCGTGCTGCTGGGCCTGGGCGCCGATGAAGAAGTGAGCGACAAGAGCTTCGCCGCCGCCGCGCAGGCGCTGGTGCGCACCCTGGCCACCCTGGGCTGCGACGACGCCGCCTTGGCCCTGCCCTTCGACGGCATCAAGGGCCGCGGCCTGGCCTGGGCGATCCGCAACGTGGTGCTGGCCGGCCGCGATTCGATCTACCGCTCCGACATCCTCAAGAGCAAGAAGGACCCGGTGCCGACCGGCGTGAAGAAAATTGTCTTCCTGACATCGGTCGCCAACGGCCCCACCGCCAAGACCGCGCTGGCCGAAGCCGTGGCGCTGGCCAACGGCATGGCCCTGACCAAGGATCTGGGCAACCTGCCGGGCAACGTCTGCACCCCCACCTACCTGGCCAATACCGCCAAGAAGCTGGCCAAGGACTTCAAGCTGGGCGTGGAAGTGCTGGACCGCAAGCAGCTCGAAGCGCTGAAGATGGGCAGCTTCCTCTCGGTCACCAACGGCAGCGACCAGCCGCCCAAGTTCATCGTGCTCAAGCACATGGGCGGCAAGTCCAAGGATGCGCCGGTGGTCCTGGTCGGCAAGGGCATCACCTTCGACACCGGCGGCATCTCGCTCAAGCCCGGCCTGAATATGGACGAGATGAAGTACGACATGTGCGGCGCCGCCTCGGTGCTGGGCACCTTCCGCACCATCGCCGAACTGGACATCAAGCTGAACGTGATCGGCGTCATCCCGACCTGCGAAAACATGCCGTCCGGCCGCGCCACCAAGCCGGGCGACATCGTCACCTCGATGTCCGGCCAGACCATCGAAGTGCTCAACACCGACGCCGAAGGCCGCCTGATCCTGTGCGACGCGCTGACCTACGTCGAGCGCTTCAAGCCGGCGGCCGTGGTCGATATCGCGACCCTGACCGGCGCCTGCATCGTGGCCCTGGGCCACCACAATTCCGGCCTGTTCACCCGCGAGGACGACGCCCACGACCGGTTGGCCGACGCCCTGCTGGCAGCCGGCAAGGAAACCGGCGACACCGCATGGCGCATGCCGGTGCAGGACATCTACCAGGAACAACTGAAGTCCAACTTCGCCGACATCGCCAACATCGGCGGCCAGCCGGCGGGCAGCGTGACCGCGGCCTGCTTCCTGGAGCGCTTCACCCGCAAGTACACCTGGGCCCACCTGGACATCGCCGGCACCGCCTGGAAGGGCGGCGCCGCCAAGGGCGCCAGCGGCCGTCCGGTGCCGCTGCTGACCACCTGGCTGCTGAACCAGGCACGCGGCAAGTCGGCGCGCGCATGATGCGAGGCGGCGTCCACGGCGATGCTGGGGGCGGAAAATTTTTCCAGTCTTCATACGCCGTGGCGCTGCCTGAGGTCGATGCGCACCACCAGCCACCGGTTCGCCGGTGGCTTTTTTTCGCGCCTGCCATGGCGGCGGCGGCCCTGCTGGCCCTGGCGCGCCCCTCGTTCGCCGCGGAGGCCGCGATGCCGCAGACCGTGCATTTCCCCTCCGCCGACGGCAAGACCCAGCTCACCGGCTATCTGTTCGAACCAGCAGGCCCGGGCCCGCATCCGGCCATCGTGATGCTGCACGGACGTGCCGGCTCCTACGCTCTCAACGTCAACGCGCAATGCACCCAGGTCGGGCCTGGTATCGATTCCCCCTGCAACGCCGGCACGCTGAGCCAGCGCCATCGCGCCTGGGCGCGTTACTGGGCCGGGCGCGGCTACCTGGCGCTGCATGTGGACAGCTTCGGCCCGCGCGGCGTGGCGCATGGCTTCGGCCGCCATACGCATGGAGCGCCGCAACGCGCCGCCGTCAATGAACTGGATGTGCGCCCGCTGGACGCCGAAGGCGCGCTGGCCTGGCTGGCCGCGCGCGGCGACGTGGCGCGCGGGCGCATCATGCTGCAAGGCTGGTCCAACGGCGCCAGCACGGTGCTCAACGTGATGTACCGGCAGGCGCTGCACCCGCCCGCTGCCGGCGCGCCGTCGTTCGCCGCGGCGCTGGTGTTCTATCCCGGGTGCGGCCCGCGCGCCCTGCTCTCGCAAAAACCGCGCGTCGACCGGCCACTGCAAGTGCTGCTGGGCAGCGCGGACGAAGAAGTCTCGCCCGGCGTCTGCCAGCGCGTCATGCGCCAGGTCGAACTGGCCGTCGGCACGCCGGACCCGGTGGTGACGCTCTACGTCGGCGCCACCCACGATTTCGACGATCCCGGCCGCCAGCGCCAGGCGGTCGAAGCCAACCAGACCGCACGCGGCGATGCGATGTCGCGCCTGGGCCCATGGCTGGATCAGCTTCCCTCCCTGCCCTGACCCTTGCATCGTTGCCGCCCGGAAAAACGCGTGGCGCCCTGCAGCAAAAATAATTCTCGACTAAACTGGTCGGGTTTTACCGGATACCATCCGCCTCGCAGGCGGCCGGCATCGCGGATCGCATAACAAAGGCCGGCACGGTGCCACGGGATCGCAACCGCAGCACGGCCCGACATTCCCCAGCCAACGCCAAGAAAGGATTTACATGACTATCGCCAGCCAAACCAGCGACCTGTTCAAGCCTGTGCAACTGGGTGCCATCCAGCTGCAAAACCGCATCGCCATGGCGCCGCTCACCCGCAGCCGCGCGCAAGCCGGCGACGTGCCGAGCGAATTGGCGCCCGAATACTACGCCCAGCGCGCCGGCGCCGGCCTGATCATCGCCGAAGCCACCCAGATCTCGCCGCAAGGCAAGGGCTATGCGTGGACGCCCGGCATCTACAACGAGGCCCAGGTGGCCGGCTGGAAGAAAGTGACCGACGCCGTGCATGCCAAGGGCGGCCACATCTTCCTGCAACTGTGGCACGTCGGCCGCATCTCCCATCCCGACCTGCAACCCGGCAACGCCCTGCCGGTGGCGCCGTCGGCGGTCACGCCGCAAGGCAATGCCTTCACCGAAACCGGCTTCAAGCCCTTCGTCGAGCCGCGCGCGCTGGAACTGTCCGAACTGCCCGGCATCATCGAGCAGTACAAGACCGCCGCCCAACTGGCCATCAAGGCCGGCTTCGACGGCGTGGAGATCCACGGCGCCAACGGCTATCTGCTGGACCAGTTCCTGCGCGACAAGACCAACCGCCGCACCGACGCCTACGGCGGCAGCATCGAAAACCGCGCACGCCTGCTGCTGGAAGTGGTGGAAGCCGTGACCTCGGTGATCCCCAGCGAGCGTGTCGGCATCCGCCTGTCGCCGATCAGCCCGGCCAACGACATCGCCGACAGCGATCCCAAGGCCTTGTTCAGCTACGTGGTGGAACAGCTGAACCGCTTCAAGCTGGTGTATCTGCACGTGGTGGAAGGCGCCACCGGCGGCCCGCGCCAGGTCGAGCACGGTTTCGACCTGCAGGTACTGCGCGACCTGTTCAAGGGCTTCTATATCGCCAACAACGGCTATGACCTGCCGCTGGCGACCAAGGCCCGCGAAGGCAATCTGGCCGACATCGTGGCCTTCGGCCGTCCGTGGATCGCCAACCCCGATCTGGTGGAACGCCTGAAGCACAATGCCGACCTGGCCTCCTTCAATCCGGATACCCTGTACGGCGGCGGCGCGGCCGGCTATACGGACTATCCGGCGCTGAATCTGGCCTGATAGCACCAAGGTATTGCCACGACAAACGGCTTGCCTCGCGCAGGCCGTTTTTCTTTTGTGCGAACGGATGCGAACTTTCCGGCCAGCGACGCTGCCTGAAACATCGGCCGCCAGCGGCTACAATGCGAGCTGCAGATTCATCCACAGCCCGCCAACCGCAAAGAACAAGAAACAATGAAAACTTCCATCGCCTTCCTTCTGGCCTTGCTGTTCGCCGCGCCCGTCATGGCCCAGCAAGCCACGCCCGCCGCCGACGGCAGCGCCGACCTGCCGGACCGCATCGTCGGCGACATCGGCGCCGGCGTGTTCCACCTCGAACGCAACGGCCTGAGCCGGCACAGCCACAACAACGTGCTGCCTTACGCCTACTTCGACTACGGCCGCTTCTTCGCGCGCCTGGACACCTTCGGCGTGAAGACCGCGCGCCTGGGCTATGGCTACCTGGAATTCGCCGGCCGCATCAACTTCGAAGGCTTCGACGCCGACCACGGCCTGCACCGCCGCTCCGACCCGATTCCGCTGGGCATCGGCACTTACCAGGAGACCCCCTACGGCGCCTTCTTCCTGAACACCTTCTACGACTTCAACAAGTCGCACGGCATGCTGGCCGAAGCGATCTACGCCGCGCAGGTGGACGTGGGCCGCGTCAGCATCTATCCGCAGGCCGGTGTGGAATACCGCAGCGGCAACTACAACGACTACTTCTTCGGCGTCACCTCCGGCGAAGCGGCCGCCAGCGGCTTGAAGCAATACAGCGCAGGTTCCTCGACCAACCCCATCCTCGGGTTATCGGCCGACATGCCGGTCTTCGGCGACTGGCGCCTGAACCTGACCTGGCGCCGCAAGTGGCTGGACAATTCGGTGGCCGACAGCCCGCTGGTCCATCGCAAGATCGAAGACATGGCGCTGGTTGCGTTGAGCTACCACTTCAAGTAAGCCCTGCCGTTCTTTCCATCTCCCGCATCTTCTCCGGCTAGCGCAGAGTTGCAGCTCTGCGCTATCGCCGCAGCGCTTGTTAGCCGCGCTTGTCAGCCGCGCTTGATGACGCCGCATCAACGTCTCTTACAGCGCAACGAAACGCACAAGCTCTTGCGCGGTTTTCATTGAGCTTTGTTGTTTCAGCCGCTACCCTCACCAGGTCGCCTTCCAAAAAACAAAGTCGGAACAGGACAAACAAAATCCGGAATGCGCCACGATCCGGTACAACAACTTAATCGCCGGGCTTCCCTCCCCCATTTGTGATTTCTGTCATTCAAAGAAAGAGGTGAGTCATGCAAAAGCTCTTGAGTAGTCTGATCTTGCCCCCGTTTCACGGACACCCCTATAAGCGATTAACTATCGCAATAGGAGGTGGACGATGACCAAGAGCAAGGCAGGCAGAAAGGGGCAGGAGTTCAGCCTGGAGTTCAGGCAGCAGGCACTGTTGCGAGCGGCCACAGAAGGGGTAACCACGGTGGCTCGTGATCTGGGGTTGCAGCCTGCCCAGCTGTACAGTTGGCGCGCCCAGGCGCGGCGGCACGACCAGGACGATCAGGCACAACGCTTGGAGTTGGCCGAACATGCACGGCTCAAACGTGAAGTGGCGCGGCTGGAGGAGGAGAACGCTTTC
>WNDX01000053.1 GCA_009914615.1 Herbaspirillum frisingense | reverse complement strand
GGCTGCACTCGTTTCGGCGCCTGAAGATTCGTTACGAACGCTATGCTCATATCCACGAAGCCTTCCTGTCATTGGCTTGCGCCTTGATTTGCTGGACCCGGTTAAAACAACTTTTAAAATAATTTCGCAACAGCCTCTAAGCCCCGGCCTGCGCCGGGGCGACGGAGATAGGTCTAGCGTCGTTGGTCAGAACGGGCATGGGCAGCATGCACAGGCACGCTGGCGATCACTACCCGAGCTTGATCACTCCTTCGTCGTCCTGACAAAGTCAGAGCCGAGCGTCGTTCGTTGCGCCTGACCGGCGCTGATCCGGCGCAAGGAAAACCTCAAGCGCAATCCAGCGCATAAAACCGCGTATCCACCACCATCACCGGAAACGCCGCCGGCAGTGTCGATTTCTCGACCAGCCGGAAACCATTCTTCTCATAGAAGCGATGCGCCGCCAGGAACTTGGCGGTGGTGCCCAGGTAAATCTGCGTCACGCCCTTTTGCTTGGCCCAGGCGACCGCGCCGTCCAGCAGGCGCCCGGCGGTGCCGTGTTCCTTGCCGCGATGGGTGGCGGCGACGAACATCTTGCGCAACGCCACCTGCTGGTTGCCGATGTCCAGCAGCGACACCGTGCCGACCACCTTGCCGCCCTCCAGGGCGACCCAGAAATTGCCGTTGCCCTTCTGATAGAAGCCGGGAATGTCATTGAGATCGGGCTGCCCTTCCAGGGTGATGGGGATCTCGAACTCCTGTTGCTGGATCGGCAGGATGACATCGACCACGCCGGCGGCGTGCTCGGGGGAAAAAGCTTGAATCTCGATCATGGTCTGGTGGTTGGCGTTGCGTAAAAAGGATCAGCGGGGTCAGCAGGGTCGACAGGCTCACTTGAGTTCGCTGCCCGGCGTCAGCTCCCAGCAGCGCGGGCTGTGGGCGAAGCCGATGTGGGCGTAATAGTCGGCGGCGTCGGGCGCGGCCAGCAGGCGCAGCCGGCAGCGCGGGCCGAGGCGGCTGCGGGCATGGCGGATCAGTTCCTTGCCGATGCCGCGGCGCTGGTAATTCTCGTCCACCGCCAGTTCGGACATGTAGCAGGCATAGACGAAATCGGTGACGCTGCGCGCCACGCCCACCAGCAGATCGCCATCCCAGGCAGTGACCACCAGGTTGGCGTTCCGGATCATGGCTTCCATGCATTCGCGATCGTCCAGCGGACGGCGCGGGCCCAGCGAAGTGCGGGAGAGAACGTCGATGAATTGCTCCACCGAGAGGGGAAGGTCGGTTCTGTAGTCGATGCTCATGAAGGCCTGGTTTGCTGTGCGCGGCAGGGCGCGGGTAGCGCAAGCATAACCAAAATGCGCGGATCAGTCAGGCGCGATGCCGATTTTGTCAGCGCCGGCCGCCCTCATCCGGCCGCCGGCGGTCTCGTTCACGCCGCGGGATGCGGCTCGCTTCCCTGCTCCGGCGGCGTCCCGGCCGCCCGCGACCTGGCCTTGCGCCACACCACTTCGGCGCCTAAGCCCAGGCAGCCGAAGAAACCGAGGTAGAAGCAAAACACCACCAGCGCCAATGCTTCGGCCTGCGCCGCTGCGGCATAGCCATAGCAGGCGCCCGCGCAAGCGGGCGTGCCGACCGAGCGGCGCAGCGCCTCCCAGGCGGTAACGATGAGCAAGCCAGCGATGACCGCGGCCATGCCGCCGCCCAGGCTGCCCAACAGCAGCCCCAGGAAACGCTTGACGGCAAACCAGGCGTCGCGCCGCAGGCGATACATCTGCACCGTGCGCTGGAGGAAAAAGGCGAAGACCAGCAGCCCGAGGATGAGAAAGGCCACCAGCATCGCTTCGAAGACCATGTCGGAACTCATGGAAGGATTTCCCGTTGATCCCTTGGCATGCACGGCAACAACGGCGCATGCACGTTCATTCAGCCGCCCTGGCCGCTTCCGCCTGATGGCGGATGGCTCGTCCGACCTGCACGGCCAGCACGACGAAGGCCATCAGAAACGCGACCACGCCGACACCAATGGCAGTGAAGATCGCGCCGTAACCGCAAGCACCTTCGAAGGAGGAACCGAAGCCGGAACACGGCATGACCATCACCACGCCCACTCCCAGCGCGCCGCACAGCAGGCTGCCGCCCACCATGGTGGCGCCGGCGCGCAGACGCTGTCCGGGCCGGGCCTGGCGGCTGATGAAGATGGCGATGACCAGCATCACAACGGGGAGCAGGAAGAGATTCGTCATTATTGTTCTGTCAAGGAATGGCCAAGGCCACCGGCGCAAGCCATGTGCTTCAGAAAGACACCGGCGCGAAACGTTCCCGCCCCACGCTGGCCTTCATCGGCATCGGAGAACATCGGCCCAAGAAAAAGCCGGCCCTCGGGCCGGCTTGTCGCGTGCGACTTCTCCGTTGCCGGATCGTCAAGCATTCTTCCACGCGGGACTGCGCTTTTCCAGGAAGGCATTGACGCCCTCCTTCTGGTCTTGCGTATCGAACAGATCGATGAACAGCTCGCGCTCGGTCTGCAGGATCGTGCCCAAGGGATTATGGCGTGCGCCCTGGATCAGCTTCTTGCTGGCGGCGACCGAAGACGGGCTCTGCTTTTCGGCCTGCAGCGCCAGCTCCAGCGCGCGCCCCCTGGCCTGGCCCTTGGCCACCACTTCTTCCACCAGGCCGATGCGCAAGGCGGTCTCGGCGTTGACGCGCTCGCCACACAGGATCATGCGCTTGGCCCAGCCTTCGCCCACCAGCCACGGCAGGTTCTGCGTGCCGCCGGCGCAAGGCAGCAAGCCCACGGCCGCTTCCGGCAAGGCCATCTGGGCCTGTTCTTCGGCGATGCGGATATCGCAGGCCAGCGCGCATTCCAGGCCGCCGCCCATGGCATAGCCGTTGATGGCGGCGATCGATACGCCGCGGAACGTGGACAGGGTCTCGAAGGCTTCGCCGAAGCGGCGCGCCATCTCTCGCGCCATGGCTTTGTCGCCGTCGGCGAACAGCTTGAGGTCGGCCCCGGCGGAGAAGAATTTCTCGCCTTCGCCGGTCACCACCAGCGTGTAGATGTCGCGGTCCGCGTTGAGGTCATGGACCAGGCGCGTCAGGTCGGCCAGCGCATCGCGGGTCCAGGTGTTGGCGGGCGGGTTGGACAGCGTCAGCACTGCGGTGTGATGGGTCTTTTCCAGCTTGAGATTGGTGTAGGTGGCCATGCTTTCCTTTCGGGATGCGGGGATGCGGGAATGCGAGAATCCGGCGTCAGGCTCAGCGGATGTCGTCGAGGTTGTCGCTGTTGAGCAGTTGGCGCGAGACGATCACGCGCATGATTTCATTGGTGCCTTCCAGGATCTGGTGCACGCGCACGTCGCGGAAATAACGCTCCAGCGGGTATTCGCGGATGTAGCCGTAGCCGCCATGCAGTTGCAGCGCTTCGTTGCAGACGCGGAAGCCGAGATCGGTGGCCAGGCGCTTGGCCATGGCGCAATAGGTGGTGGCGTTGGGCGACCTGGCGTCCAGCTTGGTGGCGGCCAGGCGCACCATCTGGCGCGCCGCGACCAGTTCGGTCTGCATGTCGGCCAACTTGAATTGCAGCGCCTGGAAATCGGCGATGGGACGGCCGAACTGCTTGCGCTCCTTCATGTAGGCATGCGCCGCGTCCAGCGCTGCCTGCGCGGCGCCGACCGAACAGGTGGCGATGTTGATGCGGCCGCCGTCCAGGCCCTTCATGGCGAATACGAAGCCCTCGCCTTCGTTGCCCAGCAGATGATCGGCCGGCACCTTGACGTTGTCGAAGCTGATGGTGCGGGTGGGCTGGCTGTTCCAGCCCATCTTGCTTTCCTTCTTGCCGTAACTGATGCCGGCCGCGTTGCCCGGCACCACGATGGCCGACACGCCGCGCGCGCCCTCGCCGCCGGTGCGCGCCATCACCACCAGCACGTCGGTGGAACCGGCGCCGGAGATGAAGGCCTTGGAACCGTTGAGCACATAGTGGCCATCCACCAGCCTGGCGGTGGTCTTGAGCGAGGCCGCATCGGAGCCCGAGCCCGGCTCGGTCAGGCAGTAGGAGCCGATCTTGCGGCCCGCGGCCAGCTTCTCGCACCAGGTGTCCTTGATGGCCGGCGTGCCCCAGGAGGCGATCATCCAGCTCACCATGTTATGAATGGTCAGGTAGGCCGCGGTGGAGGGACAGGCGCGTGCCAGTTCTTCGAACACGACGGTGGCGTCCAGTCGCGTCAAGCCCAGGCCGCCGACTTCTTCCGGGGTATACAGGCCGCAAAAGCCGAGTTCGCCGGCCTTGGCGATCACGTCCAGCGGGAAATGCGCCTCCTCGTCCCACTTGGCCGCGAACGGCGCCATCTCGCCCGCGGCGAAATCGCGCGCGCTTTGCTGGAAGGCCAGTTGATCCTCGTTGAGGTCGAAGTCCATGGTTGTCTCCTGTTTTGGTCTTGATATGGGTCTAGATTAATGGAATTTGGGGAACCGGGTTGTCGCCGGCGCGACATTGAGGGCGGCCTCGACGGCAACGCCGCTGGCTCCCGGACTGCGCTTGGATGACGGCGCATCGCATACGCGCCGTCATCCAGGCGGAAGTCGGAATCCAGCGGCTTTAAGCGGCTGCGTTCAATGCATGACGGCCGGCTCCCGCCTTGCCGAAGCTGGCAAGCAAAGCCGCCCGGCGCTCCCGCATCGTGGCGACGGCCTTGTCCTTGACATGTCCATAGCCGCGCACCTGATCCGGCAACTGCGCCAGCTCGATAGCAAGCGCGTGGTTGGACGCATCCAGGGTGCGCAGCAGATTGAGCACCATGTCGCGATAGTCGGCGATCAACTGCCGTTCCATGCGGCGCTCCTCGGTGCGGCCGAACAGATCCAGCGCCGTGCCGCGCAAGCCCTTCATCTTCGCCAGCAGCTTGAACGCCTTGAACATCCAGCTGCCATAGCGGGCCTTGACCAGATGGCCCTTGGCGTCCTTCCTGGAGAAGACGGGCGGCGCCAGGTTAAAACTCAATGAAAAATCGCCTTCGAACTGCTGTTCCAGCTGGCGCATGAAGTTGCCGTCGGTGTACAGGCGCGCGACTTCGTATTCATCCTTGTAAGCCATCAGCTTGGACAGGTTGCGCGCCACCGCCATGGCCAGCTTGTCGCTGCCCAGCGGCGCTTCGGCGGCGCGCACCGCCTCCACCACTTCGGCGAACTG
The DNA here is from genome assembly GCA_009914615.1 of Herbaspirillum frisingense. GTDB lineage: Bacteria > Pseudomonadota > Gammaproteobacteria > Burkholderiales > Burkholderiaceae_D > Herbaspirillum > Herbaspirillum frisingense_B. Next base: position 22,813 of record WNDX01000053.1, on the reverse strand, counting down.
CGCGGCGTAGGCGGCGTTCTGGTAATCGGTGAGGAAGGCGACGCGGCGCTTGACCAGCTTGTCCAGCGTCTCCGGCATGCGCAGCACCACCGGCTGGGCCGGCAAGGCGATCTTCTGCACCTTGGCCAGATCGACCGCCGCGCGGCGGCCCCACAGGAAGGCGGTCTTGTTGGCCTCGATCGCCACGCCGTTCATTTCGATGGCGCGCAGCAAGGCGGCTTCGGTCAGCGGCAACTCGCCACGCTGCCAGGCATAACCCAGCATGAACAGGTTGGTGGCGATGGAATCGCCCATCAGCGCGGTCGCCAGACGGGTAGCGTCGATGAAGTCGGCTTGCTGCTCCACCGATTCCACGATCAGGGCCTTGACCTCTTCGAACGGGAATTGCCAGTCCGGATTCTTGGCGAACTGGCCCGGCGACTGCTGGTGCACGTTGACCACGGCGCGCGTGCGGCCCGGACGCATCTTGGAAATGGCATCGAAGGAGCCCGCGGTCAGCATGTCGCAGCCCAGGATCAGGTCGGCCTCGCCGGTAGCGATGCGCTGGGCGCGGATGGCGTCGCGCGTGGCGGCGATGCGCACGTGCGAGGTGACCGAACCGTTCTTCTGCGACATGCCGGTCATGTCCAGCACCGAGGCGCCCTTGCCCTCCAGATGCGCCGCCATGCCCATCAGTGCGCCGATGGTGATCACGCCGGTGCCGCCGATGCCGTTGATGAGGATGTTGAACGGCGTGTCGCAGGAAGGCAGCGCCGGCTGGGGCAGCGCGCCGAACTCATCCGCGGCATCCTTCCTGGCCACGCCGGTCTTGGATTTCTTCAGCTTGCCGCCGGTGACGGTGACGAAGCTGGGGCAGAAACCCTTCACGCAGGAATAATCCTTGTTGCAGGAAGATTGGTCGATCGCGCGCTTGCGGCCGAACTCGGTCTCCAGCGGCAAGATCGACGTGCAGTTGGATTGCACGCCGCAGTCGCCGCAGCCTTCGCAGACGGCTTCGTTGATGAACAGGCGCTGGTTGGGATCGGGGAATTCGCCTTTCTTGCGACGGCGGCGCTTCTCGGCCGCGCAGGTCTGGTCATAGATGATGACCGTGACGCCCGGCAGCTCGCGCAATTCACGCTGCACGGCATCCATGTCCTTGCGGTCATGCACGGTCGCCGCGGCCGGCAGCGCCGAGCGGTCGGTGTAGCGGCTGATGTCTTCGGACACCAGCGCGATGCGCTTGACGCCTTCGGCCGCCATCTGCTGCGCGATCATCGGCACCGACACCGTGCCGTCCACCGGCTGGCCGCCGGTCATCGCCACCGCATCGTTGTAGAGGATCTTGTAGGTCATGTTGACCTTGGCGGCCACGGCCGCGCGGATGGCCAGATAGCCGGAGTGGAAATAGGTGCCGTCGCCCAGGTTGGCGAACACGTGCGGCACCTGCGAGAACGGCGCCTGCCCGATCCAGGGCGCGCCCTCGCCGCCCATGTGGGTGGTCAGCTTGTTGTATTCGGGATAGATGGCGGTGGCCATCACGTGGCAGCCGATGCCGGCCAGCGCGAAGCTGCCTTCCGGCACCTTGGTCGAGGTATTGTGCGGGCAGCCCGAGCAGTAATAGGCCGGGCGCGGCGGCGTGTTGACGGCCTTGGACAGCACCGCGTCCTTGGCGTCCAGGAAGGCCAGGCGCGCCTTGATCAGGTCGCTGGTATGGAAACGCGCGATGCGCGCGGCGATCACGCGGGCGATCTGCGCTACCGAGAAATCGGCCTTGGACGTCAGCAGCCATTCGCCGCGCGGCGCCACCCACTCGCCCTTTTCGTCGAACTTGCCGATCACGCGCGGACGCACGTCGTCGCGCCAGTTGTAGAGCTGCTCCTTCAACTGGTATTCGACCATCTGGCGCTTTTCTTCCACCACCAGGATCTCGTCCAGGCCCTGGGCGAATTCGCGTACGCCTTCCGGCTCCAGCGGCCAGGGCATGGAAACCTTGAACAGGCGCAGGCCGATCTCGGCCGCGAATTGCTCGTCGATGCCCAGTTCGGACAGCGCCTCCAGCACGTCGAGATAGGACTTGCCGGAGGCGATGATGCCCAGCCGCGCCTTGGGGCTGTCGATCATCACGCGATTGAGCTTGTTGGCACGCGCGTAAGCCAGGGCTGCGTAGATCTTGTAGTCCTGCATCAGCGCTTCCTGCTTGCGCGCCTGCACCCCCAGCGTGTCGGTGGACAGGCGGGCATTGAGGCCGCCGTCAGGCATCGCGAAGTCGGCCGGGTATTTGATGTCGATGCGGAAGGGGTTGGCGTCCACCGAGGCGCTCGACTCGACGGTGTCGGCCAGCGCCTTGAAGCCGACCACGCAGCCGGAATAGCGCGACATGGCCCAGCCGTGCAGGCCGAGGTCGAGGTACTCCTGGACATTGCAGGGATACAGCATCGGAATCATCGATGCCGAGAAAATATGGTCGGACTGGTGCGGCAGCGTCGAGGAATAGGCGCCGTGGTCGTCGCCGGCCACCAGCAGCACGCCGCCGTGGGCGGAGGTGCCGGCATGGTTCATGTGCTTGAGCACGTCGCCGCAGCGATCCACGCCGGGGCCCTTGCCGTACCACATGGCGAATACGCCGTCATAGTCGGACGGGCCGATCAGGCGCACCTGCTGGGTGCCCCAGACGGCGGTGGCAGCCATGTCTTCGTTCACGCCGGGCTGGAACTTGACGCGATGCTTCTCCAGGTGCGGCTGCGCCTTCCACAGCGCTTCGTCCAGTCCGCCCAGCGGCGAGCCGCGGTAGCCGGAAATGAAGCCGGCCGTGTTCAGGCCCGCCTGGCCATCGCGGATTTGCTGCAGCATCGGCAGGCGCACCAGGGCCTGGATGCCGGAGAGATAAATCGAGCCTTCGGTGGCGGTATATTTGTCGTCCAGGCTGACCGGGGCCAGCGGGACGCTATCCGATGCATGTGCAACGGCGGTGTGCAAGCCGCCTGCTGCGGGGTTGCCTGACGTCCCCTGCGGGACCGGCGAGTGAGCGCTCACTTGGGTCGCAGCCTGTGCGGAGTCGCGTACGCCTTCTACGGTAGGCGCCGTCGCTCCGGCAGGCTCAGCTGCCGAACGGATTTCCATTGCTTGTCTCCAAAATTTTGCTTCAGATAGCGCCTGCCATTACTGCCCCGGGTACGGTGCATCACTGCCAGACACTTCGACCGTGGTAGCGGTCAACACAACAATCTCCGTCTCGAAAACTGCTGTGACTGAAGTCTATCCCCGTGTCGCGCGGACAAGGAAATACCGATTGAGGATGGGGCCATAAGGAAAAACGATAGCCCCGTACGGAGCCATGCGCGCCAGCTTTCACCCTCTTGTACAGACATTTTCATCCCGCTGTCATCGATCCGGGGTAAGCTCTCCGCGGTCCGGCACTCGCATCCTGGCGGCCTGGAATGCTTCATGCTTTTCCATGACGCAACGGGACGCCGCAGAAAGTTTCCGCACTCCAACTTCGACCTTTTACTCATCTTTACCCACCGACGACCGATGACCGACGCCAGCCCAGACCAGATGGAACCCGATAGCACCGTGTACAAGACGCTGCTGGAATCGACCAAGGCGATTCCCTGGAAGATCGACTGGAGCACCATGAAGTTCGCCTACATCGGGCCGCAGATCGAGGAATTGCTGGGCTGGACGCCGGAGAGCTGGCAGACCGCCGACGACTGGGCCATGCGCATCCACGCCGAGGATCGCGAGGCGGTGGTGAACTTCTGCATCTCGCAGTCCAAGTCGGGCGTGGATCACGAAGCCGACTACCGCGCGCTGACGCGCGACGGCGAGCACGTCTGGATCCGCGACGTGGTGCACGTGGTGCGCAATCCCGACGGCAGTCCCAACGCGCTGATCGGTTTCATGTTCGACATCACCGAGCGCAAGAAGACCGAGGCGCGCCTGATCGAGCTGCAGAAGGAACTGGAAGCGCTGTCCTATCGCGACGGCCTGACCAACGTCGCCAACCGCCGCATGTTCGATTCGGCGCTGGAAGTGGAATGGGCCAATGCCATCAACACGCGCACGCCGCTGTCGCTGATCATGCTCGACATCGATTACTTCAAGCAGTACAACGACACCTACGGCCATATCCGCGGCGACGAATGCCTGAAGCAGGTGGCCGAGACGCTGAGCAAGGCGGCCACGCGCACGCGCGACTTCTTTGCGCGCTACGGCGGCGAGGAGTTCGTGCTGATCCTGCCGGAGGCCGATGAAAAGGCCGCGCTGCAAGTGGCGCAGCGCTGCCGCAAGCTGGTGCTGGACGCCGCCATCCCGCACGAGAAATCGCAGGTGGCCGACACCGTCACCATCAGCATCGGCGTCACCACCATCATCCCCTCGACCCAGGATCACCGCATCGCCTTCCTGGAGCGCGTGGACCAGCGGCTCTACAAGGCCAAGCAACTCGGCCGCAACTGTATCGCCGTGGACGAATAAACTGTATCTGTCTCGCGCCGGAAGCGGCCTATACAATCGGCCGCTTCCGACCACTCTGCCGCGAGACCGTCATGCCCGCTACCTACGCTTACCGCCTGCTCAACGTCTTCGCCGAATCGACCTTCGGCGGCAATCCCCTGTGCGTGTTCGAAGATGCGCGCGGCATCGATGATGCGACCATGCTGGCGCTGGCGCTGCAATTCAATCTCTCCGAAACCACCTTCATCCTGCCCTCCACCGTGGCCGACGCGCGCGTGCGCATCTTCACCACCGGCTATGAGATGCCCTTCGCCGGCCATCCGACGCTGGGCAGCGCGCACGTGGTGCGCGATCTGCTGGGAACCGGCGATGCATTGACGCTGGAATTCAAGGCCGGCGTGGTGCCGGTGAACGCCGAGGGCGACGTGTGGACCTTCACCGCGCCCAGCGCCGGCGGCCCGAAGACGGCGCCCTCACCCTTGTCGCGCATCGACGTGGCGGCTCTGTTCGGTTTGGCCGAGAGCGACCTGGCCTCGGATCCGATCTGGGTCGATACCGGCGCCGATCAGTTCCTGGTGCCGCTGAAGTCACCCGAGGCAGTCAAGCGCGCCCGGCCCGACAGCGCGACGCTGGATCGCTGGCCGCAAAGCAGCCTGGGCCGCAAGACGGCCTATCTGTTCGCCTTCGACGAAGCGCAACCGGGCAATGTGCTGTCGCGCTACTTCTTCACCAAGCAAGGCGGCGGCGTGGCCGAAGACCCAGGCACCGGTTCGGCCTGCGCCAACCTCGGCGGCTGGCTGCTGGCCACCGGCCATGCGCTGCCGGCGCGCTATGCGATCGACCAGGGCGCGGCGGTGGAGCGCCCGTCGCTGCTACGCCTGGCGGTGTCCACCGAAGGCGCCATCCAGGTCGGCGGACGCGTGATCGAGATCGGGCGCGGCACGGTCACCATCGATGCCGTGGGCCGTACCCTGCTGGCCTGATTTCCCTCGGGCTCAGACCTGCATGCCGCCTTCCCGCGTCAGCGGGAAGATCACCGCATGCAGCCAATCCATGAACTCGGCCAGGCGCGCCGGCACGTGGCGGCGGCTGGCGTAGAGCAGCGACACCGGTATCGCCGCCGGGCGGTATTGCGGCAAGACCTCGACCAGCAGGCCCTGATCCAGCAAGCGCCGCTTGTTGGCGCCCACCAGCGGTAGTTGGATCATGCCCAGGCCGGCCTGGCAGGCGGCATCGTAAGTCTCGGTGCTGTTGACGGTGACGCGGCCGCCCATGGGCACGTAATGCGTCTCCTTGCCGTCGAACCATTCCCATCCGGGCGATCGCCCGCCCAGTACCTGCCGGTAGTGCACCAGCTTGTGGCCGGCCAGATCCTCCAGCGTGCGCGGCACGCCGTAGCGCTCCAGATAGGCCGGGCTGGCGCAGTTGACCTGCACCAGATGGCCGATGGGACGCGCCACCAGCGATGAATCGTCCAGCGTGCCGGTGCGCAGCACGCAATCGAAGCCTTCGCTGACCAGATCGACGCGCCGGTCGCTGGCCGAGAGCTCGATCTCCAGCTGCGGATGGCGCTCCAGGAAGGCCGGCAGCTCCGGCAGCACCACCTCGCGCGCCATGGCGCTGGACATGTCCACCCGCAACTTGCCGGTCAAGGCCTTGCCGCCGTAGCGGAACATGGCGCGCAGCGATTCGAAATCGTCCAGCAATTCCTTGCTGCGCTGGTAGAACGCCTCGCCGTCGCCGGTCATCTGCACCCGGCGCGTGGTGCGCTGGAGCAGGCGCGTCCCCAGCATCTGCTCCAACTGCTGCACGGCCAAAGAGACCGTGGCGTTGGGCAGCCCGAGCTGGCGCGCGGCGCCGCTGAAACTGGCCAGTTCGGCCACGCGCTGAAAGATCTGGAGGGTATCGAGCTGGTTCACGGCGGGCTCCGATTATTATTGGATATTGAAAAGTCTAATATCAAATCGGAAATTTATTAAGAAAAATCTCCTCAATATACTGAGCTCCGTAGTCAAGAACATCGCAGTTTTCCTCAACTTCCATCGGAGCCAGACATGACCCAAGCAAACACCACACCCCGCATCGCCCTCATCACCGGCGGCAGCCGCGGCCTCGGCAAGAACGCCGCGCTGCATCTGGCGCGCGAAGGCGTCGGCATCATCCTCACCTACGTCGGCAACCACGCCGCCGCCGAACAAGCCGTGGCCGAGATCGAAGCCGCCGGCGCCAAGGCCGTGGCGCTGCAACTCGACCTGTCCAAGAGCCGCAGCTTCCCGGCCTTCGCCGACGCCGTGCGCGGCGCGCTCAAGGACACCTGGAACAGCGAGCGCTTCACCTATCTGGTCAACAACGGCGGCATGGGCATGCACGCCTCCATCGCCGAGACCAGCGAAGACGTCTTCGACGAACTGTGCAACGTCCACCTGAAGGGCACCTTCTTCCTGACCCAGGTGCTGCTGCCGCTGATCGCCGACGGCGGCCGCATCCTCAACACCTCCAGCGGCCTGGCGCGCTTCTCGCTGCCCGGCTACGCGGCCTACGCGGCGATGAAGGGCGGCGTGGAAGTGATGACGCGCTACATGGCCAAGGAATTCGGCGCGCGCGGCATCGCCGTCAACACGGTGGCGCCAGGCGCGATCGAGACCGATTTCGGCGGCGGCCGCGTGCGCGACAACGCCGAGCTCAATTCCTTCGTCGCCGCCCAGACCGCGCTGGGCCGCGCCGGCCTGCCGGACGACATCGGCGCCGCGGTGGCCTCGCTGCTGCGTCCGGAAAACGGCTGGATCAACGCCCAACGCGTGGAAGTCTCGGGCGGCATGTTCATCTGATCGCGCCTGCCTACGCGCGGCGGCGCCAAGGCCGCCGGCGCTTTTCTCATTTGCGGCGCCCTGTTTTCATGCGCTGCGCCCCATCGTCGCGCCCGTTCCAGGCCCGTCGTGCACCTCTGTTCACCACGATTGCAAAGGCCCTCGCATTGTGTTGCGGATTGCATTGTGCTCGGGTAACATTCCTTCGACGTTGATCTAAAAAATCTTCAATAAATTAGCGAGTTCCATGTAAATTGGATGGCCGGCAGGTGGTCATACCAATACGCGGACAGCCGAAGTCAACGCATGGATAATTGCTGCGCATGCGCGGCTGCTCGGGGAGAGACGACGGACGACGAAAAAGGCGCCGGCGGCAAGGCCGCGCCTTTCTTTTGCGTTTCCGGGTCCGAATGGCGGAGCACGAATAGGGGGCAGTATTTTCAGTCAAATTTTTCGCAACGGCGCAACGCGCTCCCGCCTGGGCGCCGCCTCCCTGCTGATTGCGCTGTTCGGTTTCTCCCTCGGCCCCGCGGCAGCGGCCTCGCCCGCCGGTCCGGATTGCTCGCGCCCCTACACGCTGGCGCTGCATGACCACGGCCTGCTGTACTCCGCGGCCACCGACACCGGCATCGACAAGGACTTCGCCGACGAACTGATCCGCCGCAGCGGCTGCAAGGTCAATGTCAGCCTGATGTCGCGCGCGCGCATTTGGCAACTGATCGAGTCGGGCGCGCTGGACTTCAGCCTGTCGGGCATCTCCAACCGCGAGCGCGAACAGTTCGCCTCCTTCGCCTGGTATTTCAGCAACAAGTATTACCTGCTGGTGCGCAAGGATTCCGGCATCACGCGCCTGGAAGACTTCGCCCGCAACGACCATTTCCATCTCGGCATCATCCGCAGCTTCCGCTACAGCGACAATGCCAACAAGCTGGTCGACAAGTTGAGCAACGCCAACCGCGTCAGCCTGGCCGGCGGCCTGGAGCCGTTGTATGAGGCGCTGCTGCTGAACCGCATCCAGGGCATGATCATGGAGCCCTTCGACTACCCGGTGGTGCAGGAAAAGCGCATCCGCGACGTCACCGCCATCATCGGCTTCAACGATCCGTCGGTGCCACACGGCCTGATCATGTCCAAGAAGGCGTTGCCGCCGGCCGAGCAGGACAAGTGGCGCGCACTGGTGGACGGCATGCTGGCCGACGGCACCGTGCGCCGCATCTTCGAAAAATACTTCAACCCGGAGCTGGCGGCCGCGATGGTCGAGTTCCAGAGCAAGCCGTGAACTGGATCCGCCTGATTCTCCTGCCCCTGCTGATCCTGACCGCCGGCCTGGGTGTGACCTGGGTCGCCTGGAATCACGAGCGCGACGCCTCCAACAAGGAGCTGCATTCGCAGTTCGCCTCGGCGCTGCGCGAGACGGTCAGCCGCATCGAGCAGCGCATGGCCTCCTACGAGCAGATGCTGCACGGCGTGCAAGGCCTGGTCTCCGCCACCGGTGCGATCGACCGCAACGGCTTCCACGATTACGTCAGCGCGCTCAACCTGGACGCCAATTTCTCCGGCATCCAGGCGATCAGCATCGAAGAGTGGATCCCGGCCACGGGCTTGGACGCCCACACGGCGCGCATGGCCAAACAAGGCCTGGACGGTTACGAGATCCGGCCCGCCGGCAATCGCAACGCCTACGCCCCCACCATCCTGCTAGAACCCTATGTCGGCCGCAACCGCGTGCCCTTCGGCTTCGACCACTGGTCGGATCCGGTGCGCCGCACGGCCATGGAAAAGGCGCGCGATTCCGGCATGGCGGCCATCTCCGGCAAGATCGAGCTGGACCTGGAGAACGGCGGCAAGACCGAGCCTTCCTTCATGATGTATCTGCCGCTGTACGAACGCGGCAAGCCGCAAGGCACCATCGCGGAGCGCCGCGCCAGCCTCTTGGGCTGGGTGCATGCGGTGTTCCGCATGAATGACGTGATCGCCAGCCTTTACGGCGAGAGCGCGCGCGGCATCGCCTTCTCGCTGTATGACGGCGTCGAGGCCACTCCCTCCGCCCTGTTATATCGCTCGCATGACAACGGCTCGCAGGCGCTGCCGATGCGCCTGTCCGCCACCGAATACCTGGTCGTGGCCAACCACAACTGGACGCTGTCCATGAACACGCTGGACAGCTTCGCCATCCAGTTCGGCCGCAATGCCGAACATCTGATCGCGGCCACCGGCATCGGCATGAGCATCTCGCTGGCGCTGCTGGCCTGGCTGATGATGTCCAGTCGCGTGCGCGCGGTGCGCTTGGCGCAAAAGATGACGGCCGAGCTGCGCGCCAGCGAGGAACAGTTCCGCGCCATCGCCGACTGCACCGTCAACTGGGAAGTCTGGTGGGGCCTGGATGGCCGTCCGCGCTGGGTGAACCACGCGGTGCGCGACTACACCGGCTATTCGGTCGAGGAATGCCTGGCGATGAAGGACTTCATCGGCACCATCGTGCATCCCGAGGACGAGAAGCGCATCCGCGCCGAGCTGGCCAGGTGCATGGACGGCCAGAAGCGCGAGGACGTCGAGTTCCGCTGCGTGCGCAAGGATGGCACGGTGTTCTGGCTGGCGCTGTCGTCGGCGCCGATCACCGATGCGCAGGGCACCTTCACCGGCTTTCGCACCAGCAGCCGCGACATCACCGAACGCAAGCAGATCGAAGCCGAGCTGCGCATTTCGGCGGTGGCCTTCGATTCGCGCGAAGGCATGCTGATCACCGACGCCAACAGCAAGATCCTGCGCGTGAACAAGGCCTTCACCGAAATCACCGGCTACAGCGCCGAGGAAATCGTCGGCAAGCATCCCAACGTGCTGCGCTCGGACCGCCACGGCCCGGCCTTCTTCCAGGAGATGCGCGAGAGCGTGCGACGCTTCGGCAAGTGGCAGGGCGAGATCTGGGATCGCCGCAAGAACGGCGAGATCTATCCCGAGTGGCTGACCATTTCCGCCGTCAAGAACAAGGATGGCCACGTCACCCATTACGTCAGCACCCACCACGACATCAGCGACCGCAAGCTGGCCGAGGAACGCATCCGCGAGCTGGCTTTCTTCGACGCCCTGACCCGTCTGCCCAACCGCACGCTGCTGCTGGACCGCCTCAAGCAGGCCATCGCCCTGTCCACCCGCACCAAGACCTGCGCGGCGCTGCTGTTCATCGACCTGGATCACTTCAAGACCCTGAACGATACCGTCGGCCACGAGAAAGGCGACCTGCTGCTCAAACAGGTGGCGCAGCGCCTGGTGGCCAGCGTGCGTGAGAACGATACGGTGGCGCGCGTGGGCGGCGACGAATTCGTGGTGGTGCTGGAAGGCCTGAACGAGCATCCGCAGGAAGCCGCCAGCCAGACCAAGGCCGTCGGCGAAAAGATCCTGGCCGCGCTGGGCTGCACCTATCAGCTCGACGAGGTCGAATACCGCACCACGGCCAGCGTCGGCGCCACCGTGTTCCGCGGCCGCCAGGCCTCGGTGGACGAGCTGATGAAGCAGGCCGACCTGGCCATGTACAAGGCCAAGGAAACCGGCCGCAACTCGCTGCGCTTCTTCGACCCGGCCATGCAGACCGTGGTGCTGGAACGCGCCGCGCTGGAAGCCGGCCTGCGCAAAGCGATCGAAGGCGACCAGTTGCTGCTGCACTACCAGGCCCAGGTGGTCGAAGGCGGCCGTGTCACCGGCGCCGAGGTGCTGGTGCGCTGGCAGCATCCGCAACGCGGCATGGTGCCGCCGGGCGACTTCATCCCGCTGGCCGAAGAGACCGGACTGATCCTGTCGCTGGGCAACTGGGTGTTGGAAACCGCCTGCAAGCAACTGGCGCACTGGGCCCAGTTGCCGCAGACCGCGCACCTGACGATTGCCGTCAACGTCAGCGCACAGCAATTCCGCGAGCCGGATTTCGTGCAGACCGTGCTGAGCGCGATCGAGCGCACCGGCGCCAATCCGCGCCGCCTGAAACTGGAATTGACCGAAAGCCTGCTGGTGGACAACGTGGAAGACATCATCCAGAAGATGTTCGCGCTCAAGGCCTACGGCGTGGAGTTCTCGCTGGACGATTTCGGCATCGGCTACTCGTCGCTGTCCTACCTCAAGCGGCTGCCGCTGAATCAGCTTAAAATCGACCAGTCTTTCGTGCGCGACGTCTTGATCGATCCCAACGATGCATCGATCGCCAAGACCATCGTCACCCTGGCCCAAAGCCTGGGCCTGGGAGTCATCGCCGAAGGGGTGGAAACCGATGCCCAGCGCAGCTTCCTGGCCGATGCCGGATGCCACGCCTACCAGGGTTATTTCTTCTGCCGCCCGGTGACGGTCGATGCCTTCGAGAAGTTCGCGCAGGAATTCGATCCCCAATTCACTGCCGCATAGGACCCCAACATGAGCAACGCATTGTCGAGCTTCGCCATCGATCAGAAGTGGCCGGCCCAGCACCCCGACCGCATCCAGCTGTATTCGCTGCCCACGCCCAACGGCGTGAAGGTATCGATCATGCTGGAAGAAACCGGCCTGCCCTACGAGCCGCACCTGGTCAGCTTCGAGACCAACGACCAGATGTCGCCAGAGTTCCTGTCGCTGAACCCGAACAACAAGATCCCGGCGATCATCGACCCCGACGGCCCCGGCGGCAAACCGCTGCCGCTGTTCGAATCGGGCGCCATCCTGATCTACCTGGCCGAGAAGACCGGCAAGTTCATTCCCCAGGATGCGGCCGCGCGCTATCAGGTGATCCAGTGGGTGATGTTCCAGATGGGCGGCGTCGGCCCGATGTTCGGCCAGCTCGGCTTCTTCCACCGCTTCGCCGGCAAGGAATACGAAGACAAGCGTCCGCGCGACCGCTACGTCAACGAATCCAAGCGCCTGCTGGGCGTGATGGACAAGCGCCTGGCGCAAAGCCAGTGGCTGGGCGGCGACGAATACTCCATCGCCGACATCGCCACCTTCCCCTGGATCCGCAACCTGGTCGGTTTCTACGAAGCCGGCGAGCTGGTCGGTTTCAAGGACTTCCCCAACGTGGCGCGCGCGCTGGAAGCCTTCGTGGCGCGTCCCGCGGTGGTGCGCGGCCTGGCCATCCCGGCCCGCGGCTAAGCTGATCCGCGCCGTCCGTTCCCGCCTCATGAGATACGGACGGCGCGCCATGCCCTACAGATGTAAATCCCCCTCTGCTCCTCTTTTCGCCTTCGTCACCAAGCGTTAACATGGCGTCAACACCTGCGACCGCCTCGACCATCACGCTTGCCATGACGATTCGCATCCTGCCCCGCTTCGCCCTTGCCTTCCTGCTGGCTGCCTTGTGCGGCGCCTTCAGCGCCCTCCCCGCGCATGCCGTCGACATGTCGCTCAAAACGCTGCGCGTGGGCAATCTGTCGCGCGCGTATTTCTCCGAGCGCAGCGCCCAGGGCGAAGCGCAACCGCTGATCATCGCGCTGCACGCCAGCGGCTCCACCGGTTCGGTGATGGCGCGCGCCACCGGCCTGACCGAAATCGCCGAAGCGGCGGGTTACATGATCGTCTATCCCAACGGCACCGGCCTGACCATCGACGCGCGCACCTGGAATTCCGGCGGCTGCTGCGGCTACGCGCAAATGCACAAGGTGGATGACGTCGCCTTCCTGCGCGCGCTGATCAAGAAGCTGGCTGATGACGGCCTGGCCGACCCCAAGCGGGTGTATCTGGTGGGCGTGTCCAATGGCGGCATGATGGCCTACCGCATGGCGGCCGAAGCGCCCGAGCTGTTCAAGGGCGTGGCGGTGGTGAGCGCGGTGCTGGACGTGCCCCCGGAGACCATCAAGGCCGGCCTGCCGGTGCTGCACATCCATGGCAGTGACGATCCCTTCATCCCCTTCCTGGGCGGCATCGGCAGCAAGGAAGCGGCCTCGCAGCTGCCGCGCCTCTCCGTGGCCAAGACCATCGAGGCCTGGGTCAAGGCCGACGGCGCCGATCCCAGGCCGGACGTGAGCGACATTCCCGACGCCGCCGGCGACGGCACCACCATCCGCAAGTACACCTATCACAGCAAGAGCGATGCGCAGGCGGTGATCCTGTACGAGGTCAAGGGCGGTGGCCACAACTGGCCGGGCAGCACCATCCCCATCGCCAATGGCGGTAAGTCGTCGCAGAACCTGGACTCCTCGCGCACCATCATCGATTTCTTCAACCGCCATGGCGGCGGACGTCCAGCCGACGCCGAGGACGGCAATCTGCCGCCGGGCGCCACGCCGCTCAAACCCACCGCGTCCAATCCCTCCGCTCCTGCTGAAAAGCCGGCGGCCGCAGCGGCCCCACCTGCGGCGCCGGCAGCGGCTCCCGCCGTCCCGGCGCGCTGATTGATCCACTGACAGCAAAATCGCACTATCATAGCGGCCAGCGCTCAACCAACACCGCCATGACAATGAAAAGACTCATCACCAGCATCCTGATCGCCGTCGTGCTGTATTTCCTGCTGCCCTTCATCACCAAGTTCATTCCGCAATACCGCCTGGCGGTGTGGTGCATCACCGCCGGCATCGTGTCCTTTGCCGTCTCGGCGCTGATGGACAAGGTCTGACGACCTGGCGTCTTGCCGATGAAAAACGGCCGCAACGTACAAGACGTTGCGGCCGTTTTCGTTTGCAGCAGCCGACGCGGCAAAGCGCTTACCAGCACTCGCCCTTGCGCGCATGTCCGGGCGGGCAATCGCGGCCATGGTGTTCATGGCGCTCATGCTCGTAACGCGGCGGCGGTGGCGGCCCCGGGGGCGCCGGCGGACCGCCACGCCAGCCGCCGCGATCCAGCTCCCAGCCGCGCGGGCCTTCGCGCCAGACCGGCTGGGCATAGACGTAGCCGTGCCGTTCGCGCACCCAGCGTCCGCTGCGCCAATAATGGGCATGGCCGTTCCAGTCCCAGTAGCCCGGCACCCAGACATAGCCGTGGCGCGGCGGTGGCATGCGCTCCACGCGCGGCGGCGGCGGCGCGCCGATATTGATGTTGACGGAAACCTGGGCTTGCGCCCCGGGCAGGATGGCGGCCGACGAGGCGGCGGCGATCAGCGCGGCGAGTATTATTTTTTTCATGATGAAATTGATGCGGATGACAACTTTTTTCAGACCAGAAAACACGCCGCACAGTTCCTGACGAGCTGTGTTGCGGCGCACGCCGACGATACCACCGTTGCAGCGCGCCTGCACGACGTGATCTACAATCACGGCATCCGATCCGCGCGTTGAACTCCCCTCCATGACTTCCATCCGACACTCTCCCCGCGACTGGGTGCTGCACGCACCACCATCGTCGCGCATGGAGCGCATCGAAGCCTATTTCAGCGGCCGCGGCTATGACTTCCACCGTCACGACACCTACGCCATCGGCCGCACGCTGGCCGGCGTGCAGAGTTTTCACTACCGTGGAGAACTGCGTCACAGCCTGCCGGGCGGCTCCATCGTCCTGCATCCGGACGAATTACACGATGGCCAGGCTGGCAACCGCGAGGGTTTCCGCTACCGCATGATCTACGTGCAGCCGGCGCTGCTGCAACAGGCGCTGGGCGGTCGGCCGCTGCCTTACATCGACACCGGGCTGTCGCAGGATCCGCGGCTGTTCCACACCATCGATGCCCTGCTGCGCGGCATGGATCGCCACCTGGACAATCTGGAGGAAGAAGACGCCCTCTACGATCTGGCCCAGGCCATGAGCGCCGTGGCGGGCACGCGGCGCGGGCGCCGCGCCTTCGATTTCGCCGCCGCCGAACGCGCGCGTGAATTCATCCTGGCCTCGCTGGAAGACAATCTCTCGCTGGACCAGCTGGCCGCCGTCAGCGGCAACGACCGCTGGAGCCTGTCGCGCGACTTTCGCGCGCTGTATGGCACCAGCCCCTACCGCTATCTCACGATGCGCCGGCTGGAACTGGTGCGCCGGCTGGCGGCGGGCGGCGCCGACCTGGCATCCGCAGCCGCGGCGGCCGGCTTTGCCGACCAGAGCCACATGACGCGCCACTTCGTGCGCGCCTACGGCCTGCCGCCCGGCGCCTGGCTGCGCATGCTCAAGGCACGCCGCCGCTGAAGCTGCACGATCGTTCAAGACGCCACCGCGCGCGCCGCCTAGACTGGGCGCTTTCAACCCAGGAGCGCCTCATGGCAGCAACGCAATCCGCCTACCAGCCCATCAATCTCTCCCACAAATTCACGCTGTTCAGCGAACAGTGGTCGCAAAAGATCATTGCCGAGATGAACGACTACCAGTTCAAGCTGGCCCGCCTGCAAGGCGAATTCATCTGGCATACGCATGCCGACACCGACGAAACCTTCATCGTGATCGAGGGCGAGTTGCGCATCGAATTCCGAGACGGCGCGGTGACGCTGAAGGCGGGCGAGATGTATGTCGTGCCCAAGGGCCGCGAACACAAGCCGGTGGCCGAGCAAGAAGTCAAGCTGCTGCTGGTGGAGCCGTGCGGCACGCCCAACACCGGCGACCAGGGCGGCGAACGTACCACGCCGGGCGACGTCTGGATCTGAGATTCGCCGGCGCCAATAAAAAACGGCGCGGAGATCCCGCGCCGTTTTGCTTCCTGCAAGCCGCGCTTCAACCGCCCTTGGCGCTCTTGAACATGGCCTTGATGCCGCGCACCGCCTGGCGGATGCGTGACTCGTTCTCGATCAGCGCAAAGCGCACGTACTCGTCGCCGTACTCGCCGAAGCCGATGCCGGGCGAGACGCAGACCTTGGCCTGCTCCAGCAGGATGCGCGAAAACTCCAGCGAACCGAACTGGCGGTAAGGCTCGGGAATGCGCGCCCAGATGTACATCGAGGCCTTGGGCACGTCCACCATCCAGCCTGCCTCGTGCAAGCCCTTGACCAGCACATTGCGGCGCTTCTCGTAGTTGAGGCGGATCTCCTCGACGCAGGACTGGTCGCCTTCCAGCGCGGCAATCGCCGCCACCTGCACCGGCGTGAAGCTGCCGTAGTCGTGATAGCTCTTGATGCGCGCCAGCGCGGCGACCAGTTTCCTGTTGCCGACCATGAAACCGATCCGCCAGCCGGCCATGTTGTAGCTCTTGGAGAGCGTGAAGAATTCCACCGCGACGTCGCGCGCGCCCGGCACTTGCATGATGGAGGGCGCCTTCCAGCCGTCGAAGGTGATGTCGGCGTAGGCCAGGTCATGCACCACCAGGATGTTGTGCTCGCGCGCCAGCTTGACCACGCGTTCGAAGAATTCCAGCTCCACGCACTGCGCGGTCGGATTGGAGGGAAAACCCAGGATCATCATCTTCGGCTTGGGATAGCTCTCGCGCACCGCGCGCTCCAGCTCGTCGAAGAAGTCCACGCCCGGGCTCATGCGCACCGAGCGGATGTTGGCGCCGGCGATGACCGCGCCGTAGATATGGATCGGATAGCTGGGGTTGGGCACCAGCACGGTGTCGCCCTTGTCCAGCGTGGCCAGCATCAGGTGCGCCAGGCCCTCCTTGGAGCCGATGGTGACGATGGCTTCGCTGTCGGGATCGAACTCCACCTCATAGCGCGACTTGTACCAGTGCGCGATGGCGCGGCGCAGGCGCGGGATGCCCTTGGAAGACGAATAGCCGTGCGTGTCCGGGCGCTGCGCCACTTCCACCAGCTTTTCCACGATATGCGGCGGCGTCGGACCGTCCGGATTGCCCATGGACATGTCGATGATGTCTTCGCCACGGCGGCGCGCGGCCATCTTCAGCTCGGCGGTGATGTTGAAAACGTAGGGCGGCAAGCGGTCGATGCGCGGGAAGCTCACCGGAAAGGCGTCTGCGGGGGATGGGGTGGAGGCAGAAGACGAGGAAGAAGAAACGTCAAGCGTGCGCGAAGGCTCGCGCGAATCTGCGGATTGCGTCATGTGTGACTTTCACGTAAGCGCCCGGAACCGTCCGAGCGACGTTGGAACGAATGTTCCGCAAAAGATTCTATGCGCGATTCTGCAGTCGCACAATACGGCGGATGAAGATTTTTTCGCGACTCCTCCGACTCAGTACATCATGCAAGGCAACAGCGCGGCATCCTGATCAGCGTCCCGCGCCCCGCACCTCGTCGCGCTCACGCGCTCCCCGCCCGGCCTGATTCGCCGGCAGGCAAGGCAAGATCAGCGCCACGGTGGCCAACAGCGATTGCAGTTACATGCGTCGCTCCTTCGTCGAACCACGCCCTGCGCCTGCCCCCACACGCCCTACTCGTACTTGCGCGCGTCCTCGATCACCTTGCCATCGTTGGGCAGGCTGCCCGGCCCGACCAGCAGCACCTCGCCACGCAGCTTGGTGACGTCGCGCAGGCTGCCTGCCAACGCCGATACATCGACGGCAGGATTTTCCGGATCGCCGACTTCGCAATGCAGCGTCATGACGTCATTGGCCATCTCGCCGCTGATCACCAGCCGCGCGCGCAGCACGTCACCGTGACGGCGCAGCACGTCGGCCACCTGCGAGGGATGCACGAACATGCCGCGCACCTTGGTGGTCTGGTCGGCGCGCCCCATCCAGCCCTTGATGCGGGTATTGGTGCGGCCGCAGGGCGAGATGCCCGAGACCACCGCCGACAGGTCGCCGGTGCCGAAGCGGATCAGCGGATAGTCCGGATTGAACGAGGTCACCACTACCTCGCCCACCTCCCCCTCGGCCACCGGGTCGCCGGTGCCGGGCCGCACGATCTCCAGGATCAACGCCTCGTCCAGCACCATGCCGGGATGCACCGCGCCTTCGCTCATGGTTTCGTAGGCGATGTTGCCGATGTCGGCCGAGGCGTACAGCTGCAGCACGTTGGGCACGCCATGCGCATGGAACCAGGCGCGCAGCGACGGCGGCAAGGCTTCGGCGCTGACCAGCGCGCGCTGCACGCTGGAGATGTCGGCGCCCATTTCCTGCGCCTTCTCGATGATGATCTTGAGGAAGGACGGCGTGCCGACATAAGCATCGGGCCGGAGCGCGCCCATCGCGTTGACCTGCAGTTCGGTCTGGCCGATGCCGGCCGGAATGACGGCGCAGCCCAGCCTGGCCGCCGCGCCTTCCACCATGAAGGCAGCCGGCGTGAAATGGTAAGCGAAGCAGTTCTGCAGAATGTCGCCAGCTTTCAGGCCCAAGGCCTTCATCGGGCTGGCGAAACGCCACCAGTCGGCGCCATGGCCTTCCGGATCGTAGATCGGGCCGGGCGAGACGAACAGCCGCCGCAACTGCCGCTGCGGCGTGGTGTTGAGACCGCCGAAGGGCGTCTCGCGGGTCTGTAATTCCTTCAGATCGGATTTGCGCGTGACCGGCAACTGGGCCAGCTCGGCGCGCGAGGCGATCGCGGCGCCGTCGATGCCGCGCAGGATGCGCGCCCAGCCGGGCGCCGATTGCGCGCGCGCCAGCAACTGCGGCAGGCGCTGCATCAACTGTTCCTCGCGCTGCTGCGGATCGCGCCGCTCCAGCGCGTCCAGTTCCGCCAGGACTTGATTCGGGTCTGCCATATCGCCTCCCCGCCTCAGGCCAGCCAGCGCTTGCGGCGGCGATAGAACTTCATGTCGCGGAAGTTCTTGCGGCCGGCCGCGGAGACGCCGAGATAGAACTCCTTGACGTCTTCGTTATCCGACAATTCCTGCGCCGCCCCCTCCATCACCACCCGGCCGTTTTCCAGAATGTAGCCGAAGTCAGCGTAGCGCAGCGCCACCATGGTGTTCTGCTCGGCCAGCAGGAACGACACTTTTTCCTTGCTGTTCAAGTCCTTCACGATCTCGAAGATCTCTTCCACGATCTGCGGCGCCAGTCCCATGGAGGGCTCGTCCAGCAAGATCATCGACGGCTTGGCCATCATCGCGCGACCGATCGCCGTCATCTGCTGTTCGCCGCCCGAGGTATAGCCGGACTGCGATTTACGCCGGACCTTCAGCCGCGGGAAATAGTCGTAGATCTTTTCCAGCTCCTGCTTCACCTCGGCATTGCCGATGCCGCGCGTGTAGGCGCCGGTCAGCAGGTTCTCTTCCACCGTCAGGTGGCCGAAGCAGTGTCGCCCTTCCATCACCTGGATCACGCCGCGCTTGACCAGATCGTTGGGCGTCATGCGATCGACCCGCTCGCCGCGAAACTCGATGCTGCCCTTGGTGACGTCGCCGCGCTCGGCATGCAGCAGATTCGAGATCGCCTTCAGGGTGGTGCTCTTGCCGGCGCCGTTGGCGCCCAGCAGCGCCACGATCTTGCCTTCCGGGACGTCCAGCGACACGCCCTTCAGGACCAGGATCACGTGGTCGTAGATGACTTCGATGTTGTTGATCGACAGCGCCGTGCCGGTGGCGGCTTGCGCGGCAGTCGTTGCAGTATTCATCGCGATGCTCATTGTCGGTTGGCAATCCAAAAAAGCACCGGCGGCCGGTGGGAGACGTTCAGGGCCGCCGGCGCAAGCGCCTACTTCATGCAGGCAGGAGTAATGCCTTTTTCTTTTGCGTATTTGGCGGCGGAGGCTTTGAACAGCGGGTGGATCAGATTCTTGTTGCCCTCGATCCAGTCGGAGACCAGCACCCACTTGCTGCCGTCCCACTGCTGGATCTTCACCTTGCCCGAACCCTCATGGTTGTCGCACGAGGTCTTGATTTCCGGCAGCAGGCCGGTGGCGCCCAGCTGCTGCAGGCGGGCATTGGTGATGTTCAGGTTCTCCAGGCCCCAGCGCACCTGCTCGCCGCTCATGACCTTTCCCTTGCCGAACTTGTCCTGCGCGGTGCGCACCGCTTCCACGGTGGCGATGGCCGCCGACACGCCGCGGTTGTAGAGGATGGAGCCGACCTTGTTCTTGTCCTGCATGTTGCCCTTACCGGCGCCGTACACCACCTTATCGATGTCGGCGATCAGCGGCACGCCCTTGCCGGCCACGTTCCAGGTCGCGCTCATGTAGCCCTTGGCGGCGTCGCCGGCCGGCACGGTGTCTTCTTCAGACCCGGCCCACCAGGAACCGACGATCTTGTCGCGCGCATAGCCGACCTTTTGCGCCGCCTTCAGCGCGGTCTGGTTCATCACGCCCCAGCCCCAGAAGATCACGTAGTCGGGATTCTCCTGGCGAATGCGCAGCCACTGCGCGCCCTGTTCATTGCCGGGGTGCGCCACCGGGATCTCGACCAGCTTGAACTTGCCGATCGAGGACTCGGCCTGCAGCACCACGATGGGTTCCTTGCCGTAGGCCGAATCGTGATACAGGAACACGATCTTCTTGCCCGCCAGCGAGCCGCCGTTCTTGCTCGCGAGGAACTTGACGATGGCCGAGACCTGCATCTGGTAAGTCGTCACCAGCGGGAAGGCAAACGGGAATACCGAACCGTCCACCGCATCGGTGCGACCGTAGCCCATCATCAGCAGCGGCACCTTGTCTTCGGCGCTCTTGTCGATCAGCGCATAGGAGATGCCGGTGGCCATGGAGTTGATCGCGGTGCCCTTGGTCACCGGATTCTTGTTCTTCATGCGCTCGTAGCACTCCACGCCCTTGGCGTTGTTGTACTCGGTCTCGCACTCTTCCCAGGACAGCTTGACGCCGTTGATGCCGCCATCCTTGAGATTGACGTAGTTGAGGTAGTCCACGTAGCCGCCGTAGTAAGACTGGCCGTTGGTGCCGTAAGGCCCGACCCGGTAGCTGGGAATGGCGATGAACTGCTCGTTGCTCTGCGCCACGGCAGGCGCCGCGGCCGATAGCAGGCCGGCGGCGCAGGCCCCGGCCAGCATCAGATGTCTCATCAGGTTCTTCATGGTCTCGTCTCCTTTTATGTTGTCGTTGCCGACTTATGCAGCGCCGGCATCCCGGCCCTTCCAACCCACCCACTCATGCTCCTGCTTGCGCTCAGTGCGGGAACGGCCACAAGCGCAGTTTTTCCTTGGCGATCTGCCACAGCCGCGCCAGCCCGTGCGGCTCGGCGATCAGGAAGACGATGATCAGCGCGCCGAACACCATCATCTGGATATGCGAGACGGTGGCATTGGTGAACGGCAAATGCAGCAGCGCGGCCAAGGGCGGCAAGGCGTTGTCCAGGAAGATCGGCAGCAGCAGGATGAAGGCCGACCCCAGGAAAGATCCCAGGATGCTGCCCACGCCGCCGATGATGATCATGAACAGGATGCGGAAGGACAGATCCAGCGAGAAGCCGTCCGGCTCCACCGAACCCAGGTAGCAGAAAGCGTACAGCGCGCCGGCCACGCCGCAGTAGAAGGAACTCACGGCGAAGGCGGTCAGCTTGGTGCGCATCAGCGGGATGCCGATCACCTCGGCCGCCACGTCCATGTCGCGCACCGCCATCCAGGCGCGCCCGGTGGACGATCGCACCAGGTTCTTGGCCACCAGCCCCATGACGCAGACGATGGCCAGCACGAACAGGTATTTCTTCACCGGCGTATCGATGGCGATGCCAAACAGATCGACCTTGGGGGTGCTGATCACGCCCGAGGAGCTGTTGTTGGAGAACCAGGAAAACTTGGTCAGCGCCCACACCACGAAGAACTGTGCCGCCAGCGTCGCCACCGCCAGGTAGAAGCCCTTGATACGCAGCGACGGCAGGCCGAACAGCACGCCGACGATGGCCGCGCAACCGCCGGCCAACAAGAAGCTGAGCAGGATGGGAATGCCTTCGATGCGCAGCTGGAAGTTGTAGGCCGCATACACACCCACTGCCATGAAAGCGGCCGAACCGAGCGACAACTGGCCGGCATAGCCGGTCAGCACGTTCAGCCCCAGCGCCGCCAGCGCAAACACCAGGAAGGGAATCAGGATCGCCGAGAACCAGTATTCGCTGCCCAGGAACGGCACGGCGACGAAGGCGAAGGCCATGAACAGCGCGAACACGATGCGATCCTGGCGGATCGGGAAGATCTGGCTGTCGGCGATGTAGCTTGTCTTGAATTGTCCTGCTTCACGGTACAGCATGTCGTTCTCCTGAACTCTGTCGGGCTGGGTAGCCGCCCTGCGCGGCGCATCCGATGATTGTGGTCAGACCCGGTCGATGTGCCGCTCGCCGAACAGGCCTTCCGGCCGCACCAGCAGGAACAGCAGCGCGAATACATAGGGGAACCAGCCTTCGATGCCGCCGAAGTTGCCGCCGAAGGCGTCCTGCATCACCGGCGGGATATAGATCTCGGCCAGCTTCTCGGAGGCGCCGATGATCAGCCCGCCGACGATGGCGCCGGGGATCGAAGTGAAGCCGCCCAGGATCAGCACCGGCAGCGCCTTCAGCGCCGTCATGGTGAGTGCGAACTGCACGCCATTGCGCGAACCCCAGAGCAGGCCGGCGATCAGCGCCACGAAGCCGGCCACGCCCCACACCACGGCCCAGATGTGCTGCAACGGAATGCCCAGCGACAGCGCGGCCTGGTGATCGTCGGCCACCGCGCGCAATGCGCGGCCGACCTTGGTCTTCTGGAAGAACAGCGCCAGCGCCGCCACCAGCGCCACCACCATGCCGGAGGCGAACAGGTCGAACTTAGAGGCTGTTGCGAAATTATTTTAAAAGTTGTTTTAACCGGGTCCAGCAAATCAAGGCGCAAGCCAATGACAGGAAGGCTTCGTGGATATGAGCATAGCGTTCGTAACGAATCTTCAGGCGCCGAAACGAGTGCAGCC
>WNDX01000052.1 GCA_009914615.1 Herbaspirillum frisingense | reverse complement strand
CCCTCGGCCAATCGCAACGCATAGGCGATTTGCTCTTCGCTAAATCTCGATCGTTTCATGGCTACTCCTTGCCCGCTTCGGGGCGCTGAGAAGCAACCTTACCTCTAGTTTTGACCTGTACGGATATTCCGGGGGCAGGTCAATCGGAGGTGTACCGTCTGAACCGGCCGCTGCGGCCTTTACTGTTCATCCGGTATGGAGACATCCTGATCCCGGCCGGTTGCAGCCGCGTTGCAAAAACGCGGAGTGGCGTTTCAGTTGAAACCGGCGGCTACGCGCCGGCGGGATCGCATTAGATATCCGTGTAGTCGAAGGACTTGATGCCGTCCAGTTTGAGGAAGGCCTGGGCGATCTTGTGGAATTCCTTTTCCGAGACGTGGCTGAAGACGATGGAGACCTCGTCGTAGCCGCCGCTTTCCGGTTCCCGCTTCACCACGAACTTGCTCACGCGACCGGCGGAGGCGCCCAGCATTTCATGCAGGTGGCCGATGTTGAAGGTGTCGGCGTGGACCAGAAAGGTGATGCCGCGCTTCTGCTTGTCGGAGAAATAGCGCCGCTCCAGCGGCTTGATGCCGGCCAGGATGATCAGCACGATGGAGGTGCCGGCCACCGCCGCCACATACATGCCGCCGCCCACGGCCAGGCCGATCGCGGCGACCGTCCACAGGCTGGCGGCCGTGGTCAGGCCGCGGATGATTTCGCCGCGCAGGAGGATGGAGCCGGCGCCCAGGAAGCCGATGCCCGAGACCACCTGCGCGGCCATCCGCGAGGGATCGAGCACCACCTTGTCGGACAGCAGGATGTGGGAAAAGCCGTAGGCCGACACCAGCATGATCAGCGTCGAGCCCACGCATACCAGCATATGGGTGCGCAGGCCGGCGGCCCAGGACAGGCGTTCGCGTTCGATGCCGATGAGGCTGCCGAGGATGGCGGAGACGGACAGGCGGAGGATGACGTCCATTGCAGAGATCATGAAGATTTCTCCTTGGTGGAAGAGTTGGCGGGAGGCGCGGATCGTAGCCCGCGCGGCGAAGGGGAAATAATGATTTATATAATTTATCCTAAAATCAACATCCTTGCCTGCGAACGAAAAAAAGCCCGCCGAAGCGGGCTTGATCCTGTCGTGGGACGGCAGGGTGCGATGAAGGCTCGGACGCTCAGGCGCGTGCCGGACGCGGACCGTAGCGCAAGGTCAGCAGCGTGCCCAGCGTGAGCGCGATGGTGGCGAAGATCGGTCCGCCCAACGCACCGACGTGATCCACCAGCACGCCGCCGCCGATGGCGCCGCTGGCGATGGCGATCTGGAATGCCGCCACCAGCAGGCCGCCGGCGCCTTCGGCCTGATCCGGTGCGGCGCGCACGATCCAGGTCTGGAAGCCCACCGGGAAGGCGCCGAAGGCAAAGCCCCACAGCGCGATCGACACCGCCGTCACCGTGGCCGAGGAGCCGGCCGCCCACAGCGTCGCCGCCAGCACCGCGATCAGTGTACCGCCGGCGACGATGGCATAGCGTTCGCTGCGCTCGGCGATGAAACCGCCGGCGAAGTTGCCGAAGAAGCCGCCCACGCCATAGCCCAGCAGCACCGCCGAGATGGCGCTCACCGACAGGTGGGTGATGTGTTCCATCAACGGACGGATGTAGGTGAAGCCGGCGAAGTGGCCCGAGATCACCAGCAGCACCGCGATCAGCGCCACCCGTACATCGGCGCGGCCCATCAGCTCGAACAGTACCTTCAGGCTGGGGTTGTCCTTGGGCGGCAGCTTGGGAATGGCGAACAATTGGGTAGCCAGCGTGATCACGCTCACCACGCCGGCGGCCACGAAGGCGCTGCGCCAGCCCCACAGGTTACCCATGTAAGCGCCGATCGGCGCGGCGCAGACCGTGGCCACCGACACGCCGGTGAGGATCACCGACATGGCGCGCGCGAACAGTTTTTCCGGCACCAGCCGCATCGCCAGCGCCGCGGCCATCGACCAGAAGCCGCCCAGCGCGACCCCCAGCATCACGCGCGAGACCAGCAGCACGCTCAGGTTGGCGGCGGTGACGGCGAGCAGGTTGGAGATCACCAGCAGCAAGCTCAGCGCGATGATCACGCGCTTGCGGTCGAAGTTGCGGGTGATCACCGGTATGGTTGGCGCGGCGATGGCGCCGACGATGGCGGTGGCGGTCACGGCCTGGCCGGCTGCACCGTCGCTCACGCCCAGGTCGGTGGACATGGCCGTCAGCAGGCTGGCCGGCAGGAATTCGGCGGTGACCAGGCCGAACACGCCCAGCGTCAGGCTGGCGATGCCGGCCCAGTTGGCGTGGCCGACCGGATGGTCGGTGGTTTGCGAGCCGGTGGTATCGGCGCGAGTGGCTTCTAGCATGATGTTGCCTCGGGAATTCGTAGGAATGGCAGTGTATAGGTTAAAATCTGGACTTTCCATGCCGTTAAAGCCTAATCTTTTGCCTATTCGTCCGAAGGCTGAAAAAACGAGCGAAGGAGTTGACATGGTGTCTAAAGAGCTGCCGGAAACCCCGGATACCCTGACCGAGATCCTTCTCGGCCTGCGCCTGGACGGCGTGGAGTACGGCCGTTACGTGATGTCCGAGCCGTGGGCGGTGGCCTACCACCCGAAACGCGAGGCGATGTTTCATTTCGTGGCCCAGGGCCATTGCTGGATACAGACGCAAGAGACCGGCTGGATGCTGCTGAACCCGGGCGATGCGTTGCTGTTGCCGCGCGGCACTCCGCACGTGCTGGCCAGCGATCCCGGGGCGCCGATCGTGGAACCCGGCGTGCTGCCGCGCCAGGCCTTGTCGGACAACCTGTACCTGGTCAAGAGCGAGGCCGATGCGGCCGAGGGCCAACCCGCGCCATCGCATGTGCTGTTCTGCGGCAAGATGCGCTTCAATCTCGATCCCCTGCACCCGCTGCTGGCCATGATGCCGGACCTCATGCGCGCCTGCGACCTGGCGCAGCGCGACCCGGCGGTGCTGGCCTTGCTGGAGGCCATGGAGCGCGAAGTGGCGATGGATCGCATCGGCGCATGCGGCATCCTGGCGCGGCTGGCCGACGTGCTGGCCGCCAGCATCATCCGCGGCTGGGTGGAATGTGCCTGCAGCAACGCCAGCGGTTGGATCGCCGCGGTGCGCTGCCCGCAGATCGGCCGCGTGCTGGCGGCGGTGCACAAGCAGCCGGAGCGTGAATGGTCGGTGGCCGAACTGGCCGAGGTGATGGGCGCGTCGCGCTCCAGCTTCATTGAAAAGTTTTCCAGCACGGTCGGCGAGACGCCGGCCAAGTACGTGGCCCGGGTCAAGATGTTCCAGGCGCGCGAGTGGATCGCGCGCGAGGGCATGCGGGTGGCGGTGGTCGCCAACCGCCTGGGCTATGACTCGGAAGCCTCGTTCAGCCGTGCCTTCAAGCGCATCATCGGACATCCGCCCAGCGAGGCGCGGGCAGCGTGAGCGGCCCGGCCTGATCGGCCCGACCGGCCAGACCGGCGCCTATCCGTAGAAATATCTCAACAGCACGCTGCCCAGATAAATCCCGAACGCGCCGGTGATGCCGATCAGCGTCGGCGGCGTCGGCAAGGGCAGTTTCAGCCAACCGAACAGCACGCCGACGAACATGCCGCCGCCCAGGGCGAGTGCGTATTCTTTCATCGCGCGGCGTCCTTCGCATTCAGTTGGGCGCCTTCGAAGAAGCGCGTCAGCGCGGCCTTGAGGAAGTCCAGCGTGGCGGCGTCGTGCAGGCGGCCGTCCGCGACCTTGGCGCCGACGTGGGTGATGGCGATCTCGGGCAGCGGCACCAGCCGGCACAGCATCGACGACAGGGTTTCGCGCAACTGGTATTGCGCGCGCACGCCGCCCAGCGCGCCGGGCGAGAGGGTGACGAAGAACACCGGCTTATCCAGCGCACAGCTCTTGAAGGCCGGGCGCGACAGCCAGTCCAGCGTGTTCTTCAGCACGCCCGGCAAGCCATGGTTGAATTCCGGCACCACCATCAGCAGGGCGTCGCTGCCGGCGACCAGGCTGCGTGCATGGGCGACGCTCTCGGGCAGCGCCTGGCGTTCGACGTCTTCGTTGTAATGGGGCAGGGCGCCGATGTCGATGGTGTCGAAGCGTGCGCCGTTCGGCAGCAATTGCGCCAGCGAAGAGAGGACGGCTTTGGAGTAAGACTGGGACCGGACGCTGCCGGCGATTCCTGCGATATTGAGTGGCATGGGGTTTCCTGTGGCGGATGGGTCTGTTGGGGTTTGTGTAGTATGGAAGCAATCCATATTGATTTCTTTCGCCAATCCGCCAACCCTTTTTGCCCAAGCGCCATGATTTCCAGTCTCGTCTTCGCGCAGGAAGTGCATCACCCCGCCGGCCGCTCCATCGCGCACCACGACCATGGCGAAGGCCAGTTGCTGCTGGTGCTCAAAGGCACGGCGACCATCACGGCCGAGGAAGGCTTCTGGCTGACGCCGCCCGGCTTCGCCATCTGGATCCCGGCGGGGTGCAGCCATGGCGCGCGCTACAGCAAGGAATCCTCGCTCATCAACATCCGTTTCGATGCCCGGCTATGCGAGGGCCAGTCGGCGGATTGCACGCTGATCTCGGTGAGCGACCTGATGCGCCACCTGGCGCACGAAGCGGTGCATCTGGCGGCGTCCGGTGACCGGAGCGACGCCCAGGAGCTGGTCGCGCGGCTGATGGTGCATCAGATGGGGCATCACTGGAACGGCACGGGCCTGTTCGTGCCGCACGGCCGCGACCGCAGGCTGCGGCAGGCCATCGACATCCTGCGCAAGGACCCTGGCCTGAGCCTGCAATTGGAAGAACTGGCGCAGCGCTCGGCCACCAGCGGGCGCACGCTGGCGCGGCTGTTCATGAAGGAAACGGGGATGTCGTTTCGCCGCTGGCGTGACTATTTTTGCGTGGTGTGCGCCATCGACCGCCTGGCGCAAGGCCAGTCCATCACGCAAACCGCGCTGGAGCTGGGCTACCAGAGCGCCAGCAGTTTCACCACGCTGTTCACCCGGCTGCTGGGGCATCCGCCCAAGCGCTATCTGCGGATGCTGGAGCAGGCCCGCAACGGCGATTGAATCAGGCCACGATCCCGCGCCGTTGCGCCATGTAGCGCGCCGGCGAGGTGCCGATCGCCTTGCGGAACATGGTCACGAAGCTGCCCGCGCTTTCATAGCCCAGATCGTCGGCCACCTGCTGCACCGAGGAGCCGGTGCCCAGCCATTTCACCGCCAGCATGATGTGCAGTTGCTGGCGCCAGCGCCCGAAGCTCATCCCGGTCTCTTGCGCCAGCAGCCGCGCCAGCGTGCGTTCGCTCAGTCCCACCCGCTTGGCCCAGCTTTGTATCGTCCCGCGCTCGGCGGGGGTGTCCGTGATCATCGACACGATCTTGCGCAGCCGCGCGTCGGTGGGCATCGGCAGGTGCAGGTTGCCGGTGGGGGCGATGGCGATCTCGTCCAGCAGCAAGGTGGCCAGATGCGTTTCCAGCCCGCCTTCCGGATACAGCAAAGGGAAGGCCGCCGCGCGCACCAGCAGTTCGCGCAGCAGCGGTGAGATGGACACCGTGCAGCAGTTCGGCGGCAACGCCGACGCCGCCTGCGGCGAGATGAACATGATGTAGCACTCGATGGGGCCGGAGGCGGTGACTTTGTGCTGCGTCTGGCAGGGAATCCAGATTGCGCTTTGCGGCGGCACCATCCACAGGCCGCCTTCGATCTCGCAGCTCAGGATGCCGCGCTGGGCCAGCAGCAACTGGCCCTTGATGTGCTGGTGGAAGTCGTTCTCGCGGCGATCGCGGTAGAAGGCTTCCTGCTCCGGGCTGAGCCTGGGCGGTGTGGTGCCGGTGGCGCCGAAGGTGACGATGGGACGCGGCACCAGGTCCGGGTCCATCCACTCGGTGGCATGGGAGAGCTCGCTCAGGAAGGGCATGTCGCGGGATCGGCGTGGAAGGCAAGGATTGGCGTGATTTCCAACTATTTTGGCAAAATTGAGCAATGCTGCCAAGAAGCGGCGTCCTTACCATGTTCCGCAGGCGGCGACGGAATTCCCCGGGCCGCGTCTTTCCAGGGAACATCCCATGAATTCACTGAGCAGCGGCCGCGTGGCCGACACCTTGCAACGCCTGTTCCAGGAAGCGGAGCAGGCCGACCGGGCCTTGATGGCGCAATTCGACGGCGCCGAACAAAATGAACAGATCCTCGCCGACGCCATCGCCGAGCACCTGGCCGGAGAGCAGCGCGACGTGCGCGCCTTCTACCGCGGCTATGCCGACAACTTCCTGAACGTGGCGCCGGAGTACGGCCGCTTCCTCTACCAATGCGTGCGCGCGCGCGGCGCCAAGCGTATCGTTGAGTTCGGCACGTCGATGGGCGTTTCCACCATCTTCCTGGCAGCGGCGTTGCGCGACATGGGCGGCGGCCTGGTGATCGGCACCGAGCTGGAGCCGGGCAAGGCCGAGCGTGCGCGCGCCAACCTGGACGCCGCGGGGCTGGCCGACCTGGTCGAGATCCGTGTCGGCGATGCACGCGAGACGTTGGGCGGCCTGGATGGCGACGTGGATCTGGTATTGCTGGATGGCGCTTTCAGCTTCTATCTGCCGGTGCTCAAGCTGCTGGAGCCGCGCCTGAAAAGCGGCACGCCGGTCCTGGCCGAGAACGCCTTCGACCTGGACAATCCTTATCTCGACTACGTGCGTGATCCGGCCAACGGCTATCTGTCGCAGCCCATTCCCATCAGCCCGGGGCGCGGCAACGAATTCTCGGTGTTCGTGCGATGACAGCGCCGCAACGCCAGCCCGGCCGCCTGGGCCGGGCGCTGATCCGCATGCTGATGAAGCAGGCCGGCATCGCCGCCGCCGAGGATGTCGCGCCGGGCTTTCGCCTGCTGACGCTGGAGAGCCCGGAGTTCAAGGGGATAGCCTGGACGCCCGGCCAGAAGGTGCAGATCGCCATGGGCTCGGCCTTCGTGGCGCGCACCTTCACGCCCATCGAATGGGATGCGGCCGCCGGCCGTACCCGCATCCTCGGCTACACGCACGGCGCCGAGCCGGGCAGCGACTGGATCCGCCAGGCCGCGCCGGGGAACGGGTGCCACGTCTTCGGCCCGCGCGCTTCGCTGGATGCCGCCGGCCTGGCGGGCACACCGGTGCTGTTCGGCGATGAGACCTCGATCGGCCTGGCTTACGCGCTGGCCGCGACGGAGGCAGGCAGGGCGCTGCAATGCGTGCTGGAGGTCAACGGCCTGGCCGATACGCTGAGCGCGCTGTCCCAGATCCGGCTCGGCAATACGGAACTGTTCGAGCGCAAGAACGGCGACGTCCATCTGGATGACATCGAGCGCCGCCTGCCGCCGCTGGCCGCCTCCGGCGCGGCGTTCATCCTGACCGGCAAGGCCTCGTCCATCCAGCGCGTCAAGCGCTGCCTGAATGCGCTGAACGTGCCGTCGGCGCGCATCCTCAGCAAGGCTTACTGGACGCTGGGCAAGACCGGTCTGGACTGAGCGCCGCGCGCCGCTTCGTTCATTGCAGGGCACCCCATCACCGCGGGATTGGCCAGGCTTAACCCAGCCGCGCCGGAAAACTCTCCACCAGCCAATCGATGAAGACCCGCAGCCTGTGCGTCAGGTGCCGGTTCTGCGGATAGACCACGTGGAAGGGATAGGGCGCCGGCCGCCATTTCTTCAATATCTCCACCAGCGAGCCATCCTTGAGCGCCGGCCCCGCCGCGTAGGCGAAGGTCTGGACGATGCCCAGACCGGCCACGGCGGCGGCGAGGTGGGCGTTGCTTTCGTTGATGCCGACGCGATGCTCGATCTTGATCTCGGTCTTCTCGCCCTGATGCAGGAAACGGAAGGGCACGGCCCGGCCGTTCTGCGTCAGGACGTAGCTGACCAGCCGGTGGCCGTTCTTCAATTCCTCCGGATAGGCCGGCACCCCGTATTGCTTCAGGTACGCCGGCGCCGCGCAGGTGACCATGCCGGCGTTGCCGATATGGCGCGCCACCAGCGACGAGTTGTCCAGCGGACCGCCGCGGATGACGCAATCGACGTTGTCGCCGATCAGGTCCACCGCGTGGTCGGAGACGCCCAGGTCGATGCGGATGTCGGGATAGCGGGCGATGAAATCCGGTAGCGCCGGGATCAGCACGTCGCGCGCGGTGGAACCGCCGACGTCGATGCGCAGGTGGCCGCGCGGCTTGCCGCGCGCGGCGCTCAACGAGGTGTCGATGTCTTCCAGGTCGCGCAGGATGCGCATGGTCTTTTCGTAATAGTCCTGTCCCTCCGGCGTCACCGTCACGCGCCGCGTGGTCCGCTGCAGCAGCCGCACGCCCAGATGCGCCTCCAGCTCCTGCACCTGCTTGCTCAAGGTGGCGTTGGGCATGTCCAGCGAATCGGCCGCGCGCGTGAAGCTGCCGGCTTCCACCACCCGGGCGAAGGCCCGGATTGCCTGTATCTGATCCATTGCGTCGTGCTCCGTCGGGGAAAAATGCGCTTGATTATCCATGTGTATGGATAGTCATTTTCATTTTACATACTTTTTCAATAAAGTCCGGGCCGCTAAAGTGCTTCCATGCCTTGCACGACAAGCCCCGCACAGCGAGGTGACGGCCAGGCAGACATCCCGATCACGACACTTAACGCAAAGGACAACATCATGAACAAGCAACTCAACGGCAAGATCGCTCTGGTCACCGGCGGCACCACCGGCATCGGCCTGGCCACCGCCCAGGAACTGGTCGCGCAGGGCGCGCGCGTCTTCATCACCGGCCGCCGCCAGGCCGAACTGGAGGCGGCCGTGGCCGCCATCGGCAGCGCCGCCACCGGCATCCGCGCCGACGCCTCGGTGCTGGCCGAACTGGACGCCGTGTACGCCCAGATCGCCAAGAGCGCCGGCAAGCTGGACATCCTCTTCGCCAATGCCGGCGGCGGCGACATGATGCCGCTGGGCGCGATCACCGAAGAACACTTCGACCGCATCTTCGGCACCAATGTGCGCGGCGTGCTGTTCACCGTGCAGAAGGCCTTGCCGCTGCTGACCGATGGCGCCTCGGTAATCCTGACGTCATCCACCACGTCGGTGCAGGGCACCGCCAACTTCAGCGTCTATAGCGCCAGCAAGGCCGCCGTGCGCAACTTCGCCCGTTCGTGGGCGCTCGACCTGAAGGAGCGCGGCATCCGCGTCAACGTCGTCAGCCCCGGCCCGGTCCGCACCCCCGGCCTGGGTGACCTGGTGCCAGACGATGCGCGCCAGGGCCTGTTCGACTTCCTGGCCTCGCAAGTGCCGCTGGGCCGCCTGGGTGAACCGCAGGAAATCGGCAAGGCCGTGGCCTTCCTGGCCTCCGACGCCGCCAGCTTCATCAACGGCATCGAATTGTTCGTGGACGGCGGCATGGCGCAGGTGTGAGGCGCGGCATCGGCCAGCGCTGAGGACCCGTCACTTTTCAGTGTGGCAGCAATCCGGCGGCTCGCGTTGACGGCGACCGCCGGTTTTTCAGGAGAATGGACAATGGATACCAGCATGCAAGACATCGCGACCGTGCAGGCGCTGATCGACCGGCATTTCGACATCTGGAACGACGCCAACCCGGGGAACTGGGCCGCCAAGTTCACCGAGGCCTATGCCCCGGATTTCTTCGTGGCCGACTACCAGGGCATGGCCACCGGCTATGTGAGCGTCGGACAACTGATCCGGCGGGTGCAGGGCGAGCATCCTGGGTTTGTGTTCACGCCGGCCGCCGCCGAATGGAACCACGGCATGGGCCGCGTGACCTGGGCCTACGGCCCGGCGCAGCAACCCGGCCTGATCCGCGGCGAGGACATCTTCACGATCCGGGACGGCAAGCTGGCCAGCATGCGGGTGTTTCTCGACAAGAAGTGACTGTAGAAAGAAGCTGCGTAGGGCAAGAAGGAGGCATTTCCTCAGGCAATCTTCTTGCTCCAGCTCTTGGCGTGGCGGCCCGGGCCATAGTAATCGGGCAGCATGCCGTGTTCCCGGTCGAAGCTGCGGTCGTAGAAGCCCCAGCCATGCCGATATCTCGGTCCGCTGTTGACGATGAGCAGTTCGGCGCCGGCCGCTTGCGCATCCGCGCTTGCGGCTCGGCGATCGCCGTGCACGCCAGGGGCTCGTCGCGTTCGTCGGCGGCCACCAGATAGCTGCGTAAGTGGCCCTCTCCATCCAGCGCCCCTGACATGCAGGTGCAGATGGCGCGGACCTCGTCCTCGACCACCTCGCCGCTGTGCAGGTCGCGCATGTGCTGGCGCAGCATGCCTTCCAGCGCGGCAAGGTCGTCCGGGATCAGCGGCCTGATGCGCGGCGTGTGAGCCGGCGAGGAGGCCTGGGCAGTGTGATGTTCCCTGACGGGGACCGGCCGCTCGTAGTGGATGTCCCACGCTTCTTCGGATGTCCGGAGAAAACCGTGGCGTTGATAAAAGTGATTGGCGTCACTGCCGCGCAACGCCGCCAGCCGCATCGGCAGCCGTTCGCGGTCGGCGTGGGCCAGCAGCCGCCTGAGTACCTGCGAGTCGAGTTCCCGGCCGTGGTATTCGGGCAGCAGGTACAAGTGTTGCAGTATGAAGGCGTCCGCTTCGCGGCGCAGGGTGAACAGGCCGGCCGCATGCTCCCCGATCTTGATGAAGAAACAGCAGGCCGGATCGAAGGCGGACAGAAAGCGCATGCGGGCGCGTTCCGCGTCGAAGCGCCCGGCCTTCTCCAGGCTCGCGCGCATCGCCGTCACCCGGATCGCCGCCAGCGCCTGGGCGTCGGCGGCGGTGCTGCGGATGAAGGCGGCGAGCATGGCCGGCGCTCAGTTATTCTTCATCGACCCAATCCACCGACGCTCCCAGCGAACGCAGGTTTTCCACGAATTTGGGGTGGGCGCGGCGGATCGGCAGGGCGTTGCGGATTTCGGAGCGGCCGTCGATGCTGGCCGCGACCATGAACAGCGCGATCGCCACGCGGATGATGTAGGGGCTTTCGACCGTGGCCGGGCTGAGCGGGATGCCGCCGAAGGTGATCAGGCGGTGCGGGTCGCCCAGGAAGACGTGGGCGCCGAACTTGGACAGCTCGCTGCTCCAGCCCATGGCGCCGTCGTAGATCTTGTTCCAGAACATGGTGCTGCCTTCGGCTTTCACGCCCAGCGCGATGAAGATGGGCAGCAGATCGACCGGCAGATACGGCCAGGGCGCCGCTTCCACCTTGGTCAGGATGTTGGAGGTGAAGGGTTTGCTGACCTTCAGCGGGCCGTTTTGCCTGGTGTAGGACCAGCCGTCCTGGTGCACCACCTCGACGCCGAATTTGGCGAAGGTGCGGTCGATCAGCGGGAATTGTTCCGGCGCGGTGTTCCTGACCCGGATCTCGCCGCCGGTGATCGCGCCCAGCGCCAGGAAGGTGGCGATCTCGTGGAAGTCTTCGCTGAAGCGGAATTCGCCGCCGCCCAGTTTCTTGCCGCCCCTGACCGTCAGGCGGGAGGTGCCGATGCCGTCGATGTCCACGCCCATCATGGCCATGAAGCGGCAGAACTCTTGCACGTGCGGTTCCGACGCGGCATTGGTCAGCACCGATTCGCCGCTGGCGGAGGCCGCGCAGAGCACGAAGTTCTCGGTGGTGGTGACCGAGGCGTAGTCCAGCCAGTGGTGATTGCCCTGCATCTGTTCGCGGGTGCGCACGATCAGGGAATCCGAGCTCGATTCCACCCGCGCGCCGAAGCGCTGGAAGACTTCGACGTGCGGATCGATCTCGCGCACGCCCAGGGTGCAGCCCTTGACGTCGTTCTCCAGCCGGGCGACCCCGAAGCGGGCCAGCAGCGGCGGCACCAGCATGATGGAGGAGCGCATTTCCTCCGGCAGGCGGTGTCGGGCGGGATCGAAGGTGGTCAGGTGGTGATGCAGTTCCAGGATGCCGGTGGCGTAATCCACCGCGACTTCGCTGCCGAGCACGCGGAAGATATCCAATATCTTTTTGACATCGGTGATGTCAGGGATGCCGACCAGCCGTAGCGGCTGATCCGTCAGCAGGGTGGCGCACAGGATGGGGAGAACGGCGTTCTTGTTGGCCGACGGGATGATTTCGCCACGCAGCGGGCGACCGCCATGCACGATGAGATTGGACATAAGCAATAAGGCAGAGAGAGGAATCGAACAGCGCCGTCCGGGGCGCTTGCGGCGCGGCGCTCCGGATCGGCGAACAGACAGATTATGCGCCGCGCGGTTGCAGACGGGGAAGAAGATTTCGCGCCGGGGCCGGCGTGTGGGAGAGGATTTGCGTGTGCCGGTTCAGCCCGCCTGTTCCTGGTTGACCGCCTGCAGATTGTCCAGCACGCGCTGCAAAAATGCATGCAACTGTTCTTGCTCCTGGTCGCTGAAGCCGGCCAGGGCCTTGCCGCACATCGCGTCCATCACGGCCTTGCCCTTGGGCATGCGCGCGGACGCCAGGGGCGTGAGTGAAATCAGTTGACTGCGGCCGTCCTGGGGATTGGGCACGCGTTGCATCAGCCCGTCGCGCTCCATGCGATTGAGGAGCTGGGCCATGCTGGGTTGCTCCACTTGCGCTGCGCGCGCCAGGTCGGCCTGCGACGACAGGCCGTTGCGCTTGAGCGTCACCAGCACCGGCACTTGGCTCATGGCGAATCCCAATTGCTTCAGCGGCTGCTCGGTGGCGCGCGCGAAAGCGCGGTTGATCTGGCCGATCAGTGGCATCGGATTGGACGGGGAGGCGAGATCGGTGGTGCTTGACATTTATATAGGCGCCTATTTATATTGGATAGGTACCTATTATAAATTGAGAGTCTTTCCATGGCGATGCGTATTGCAATCATCGGCGGCGGGCCGGGCGGCCTGACGCTGGCGCGTATTCTTCATCAGCATGGCATCCGCGCCAGCGTCTTCGAGCGCGAGCCGGATCCGCTGTTCCGGCCGCAGGGCGGCACCCTCGATTTGCATGAGGATTCGGGCTTGCTGGCACTGCGCGCGGCTGGGCTGTCCGAGGCGTTCCGGAAGATTGCGCGCGCCGAGGACCAGGGCAGCCGGCTCTACGACAAGGCCGGCACGCTGCTCTACGATGACGGCCATCTGGCGCAGGATCGGCCCGAGGTGGATCGCACCGCCTTGCGCGCCATGCTGCTCGATGCGCTGCCGGCCGGCACCGTGATCTGGAACCACGGCCTGGACGATCTGCAGCAGGACGCCGACGGCAGCTGGCGCCTGCGCTGCGGCGACAAGCGCGCCGGGCCCTTCGATCTGGTGGTCGGGGCCGACGGCACCTGGTCGCGCGTGCGGCCCTGGTTGTCGCCATATGCGCCGCAGTACAGCGGTGTCTGCTTCCTGGAGTTCGGCATCGATGATGCCGATCGCCTTCATCCGGAACTGGCGCGCCTGGTCGGGCGCGGCAAGTGCGGCGTCGAAGCCGATGGCAAGGCCATCATCGTGCAGCGCAACGGCAACGGTCACTTCCGCGGCTACGCCATCTTCCGCGTGCCGGTGGCGTGGATGACGCGCAAGTTCGACCTGGCGCGTCCCGACCAGGTGCGCGCCGCATTGGCCGCAGAGTTCGCCGGGTTTGCGGAGATCTTCCTCGCGCTGTTCAGGGCCAGTAACGACAACTTTGCCCTGCGCCCCATCCATGCCTTGCCGGTCGGTCACTGCTGGCAGCCCAGACGCGGGCTCACCCTGATCGGCGATGCGGCGCATGTGATGTCGCCCTTCGGCGGCGACGGCGTCAACAACGCCATGCTGGACGCGGCCGAGCTCGGCGCGGCGCTGGCCGCCCATCGCGATTCGCCGCACGCCGCCCTGACGGCGGTGAACGCCTTCGAGCAAGCGATGTTCGTGCGCACCGTGCCTTCCGCGACCGGTGCGGCCGACGCGATCGCCACCTTGCTGTCGCACGATGGCCAGGCGCTGACGCTGGAGATGTATCGCAGCCATCATGCCGGTACGGCAGAGCTGACGGTTTCCTGACGCGGTTGGCAGCGCGCCGTTTATGGCAGATCATGCAGGCTGCGGTGCGCGGTGCGGTCTGCGCATCGCCTCCTTCTTGTCCGACTTGATCCAGGAGCACCGGGATGGCCAGCAAAAACACGATCTGCCTTTGGTACGACGGCGATGCGCAGGAAGCCGCCGAATTCTATGCGAAGACCTTTCCCGACAGCGCCGTGACGGCGGTGCATCGCGCCCCGGGCGACTACCCGGCCGGCAAGGAAGGCAACGTGCTCACGGTCGAATTCACGGTGGCGGGCATTGCCTGTATCGGTCTCAACGGAGGCAGCGCGTTCAAGCATAGCGAAGCCTTTTCCTTCCAGATCGCCACCGATACCCAGGAAGAAACCGACCGTTTGTGGAATGCCATCGTCGGCCACGGCGGGCAGGAAAGCGCCTGCGGCTGGTGCAAGGACAAGTGGGGGCTATCGTGGCAGATCACGCCGCGCGTGCTCTCGGAGGCGGTCACCGGTTCCGACCGCGCCGCCGCCAAGCGTGCCTTCGATGCCATGATGACCATGCGCAAGATCGACATCGCCGCGATCGAGGCCGCCGTGCGCGGCTGATTTTCATCGCACCGACGCTCGCAACACGCGACGCAAGCCTGCGCCGGCGTCCAAGTTTCCGTATCATGACCGGTCTTGGATGAACGTACCGGTGAAGGTTTTCAATGATGTTCTGTGTGCAGCGGCAAAATTTCAGCAGGGATTTTCCCCGTTTTTTTCCACGTTTCTTCGTGGCGATGCAAAGGACAGGGGCGCTGAGCCGGCTGCTGATGTGCAGTGTGCTGTTCCTGATGTTCACGGCCATTTCCGGCAAGGTGGCGGCTGCCGAGTCCGAAGGCTCCACCGTCGGTAAGCACCGTCCGGCCACCGCCGGCGCCAAGAACCGCAAGCGCTCGTCACGCAAGAAGAGCGCTCCGGAAGGACGCGGCGCCGCCAAGGCCAAGGGCCAGGCGGCCGTGCCCAAGAAGGCCGCCAGGGCCTCGTCGCATTCGCGGCCGCGCGTGCAGAAGGGCGCCGCGGTGCGCAAAGCCGTTCCGTCTTCTTCCGCCGCGCGGCAGGCCGTCACCCCCGAGGGCGTCGAGCGTCCTTCCGCCAAGGGCGCGGCTCCCGAGTTGCTGCCGCGCTGCGGCTTCACCGAGGCCTCCAGGCGGCACCTGTTCTCGCGCGCCGTCTATGTGCTCGACGAGCAGACCGACACCCCCCTGTATAGCCGCAACGCCGATCTCGTCGCGCCCATCGCCTCCGTGACCAAGCTGATGACGGCCATCGTCTGGCTGGACCAGAGCCCCCCCGCCATGGGCAGCCGCCTCGAAGTCACCGACGATGATCTCGATACCTTGAAGTTCACCAACTCGCGACTGGCCGTCGGTTCGAGCGTGACCCGCGCCGACATGCTGCACATCGCGCTGATGTCCTCCGAGAACCGCGCCGCCGCCGCGCTGAGCCGCGACTACCCGGGCGGGCGTGCAGCCTTCATCGCTGCCATGAACGCCAAGGCGGCCGGCCTGGCCATGCCGCATACGCATTTCGTCAACGCCACCGGATTGGCGCCCGAGAACGTCTCGACCGCGAAGGAACTGGCCGACCTGGTGAAGGCCGCCAATCACTATCAACTCATCCGCAGCTATTCGGTGGACAAGAAAAAGCTGGTCAACATCGGCCGCGGTCAACTGCAATACATCAATTCCAACCGCCTGATCCGCTACGGCCAGGTGAACGCCAGCGTGCAGAAGACCGGTTTCATCAACGAGGCGGGGCACAACATGGTGTTCCGGATGATGGTGCACAACCGCCGGCCGGTGATCGTGAGCTTGCTGGGCAGCGACACCGGCGACGGCTCGCGGTTGGATGGCGTGCGCATCGCCAAGTGGTTGACCTGCTCGCTCCAGTAAGAAGATCCGGCTGAGCCGCGTTCGCGTGCTCACGCATTCATGCCGCCATCGGCCGTGCGCAGCGATGTCACGGCCGATGTCATGATCACCGCCGCCTGAAGCAGAAGCCCGCGCGGGCGATCAGGATGTAGGCGGATTCTCCCCAGGCGGCGCCCGCCATCCCACCCAGCGCCGCACCCAGCGGCCGCGCGCCGGTATGGGCCGTCAGGAACACCGCCGACACCCGTGCCAGCATGCCGTCAGGCGTCAGGCGTCATGTGCTGACGCAGCGTGGGGGGGGGATGGTCCACACCATCGGCCCCGCGCCCAACGCGGCATCCGTTCCCCCGCAGGCAAGCCGGACGCGGCGAGAGGATGCCGCGTCCGGCTTCCTGTCGAGCTTGACCGTGATTCAATGAGAGTTGTCTGGATTGCATGTGCGGCCGGGATTTATCGCGCCGTGCCGGACATGCATCAAAAAAACGCCAAAGACGCGCTGCGTCTGGCGGCGATGGGGGTAAGCTGGAATCTCCCTGACAGCAGTGGAGAACACCTTGGATTCGCTTCAGTATTTTGGCGTGCCCCGAGAGAACATGCGTCTGGCGGAAATGCACGCCGGCATGTTCCATCATCTCAGATTGAATACGCATGTGCCGTCGCGCAGCGAAGTCGCGACGCTTCCTCCCGCCGAGCTGCGCACGGTGCTGCTGGACTGGATGATGCGCAGCGCCACGGAAATCATCCCCAGCCGCGCGCAGATCCATGAAGTGCTCATCGTGTTGCGCGCCCGTTCCGACATCACGCAGCTGACGGACATCAGCGAGATGTGCAGCAACTACATCTCCGGCGAATAGTCGTCGCGCGGAGCGGGGCGGAGATGGCTCGAGAGGGGAGTGGCGGGACGCCGGATGGCGCCGGCATTCCACCTTCGTTCTCCGGAAGCCGCGCGGGCGTCTTCCGGAAAGCGCAAGTCATCAGAGCTTGGTCGCAGGATGCTCGGCCAGCGGCACGAAGTCGTTGTTGCTCTCATCGAGAGCATGGATGGTGCCGGCCTCGATGTCATACACCCAACCGTGCAGCGCCAGGCGTTTCTGCGCCAGCGCCAGCGCCACCGAGGGGTGGGTACGGATATTGTTCAGTTGGGCGATGACGTTTTCGCGCACCATGCCATCGACGCGATCCTTCTCGGTCGCGTGCTCGCGCGACTCGTTGATCATGCGGGCGGCGTCGGCATGGCGCAGCCAGTTCTTCACCGCGGGCATGTGATCCAAACAGGCGCAGGTGGCGACGGCGGTCATGGCGCCGCAATCGGAGTGGCCGCAGATCACGATGTCGGTCACCTTCAGTTGCGCCACCGCGTATTCCACGGTCGCGCTGACGCCGCCGGGTTCCGGCCCGAACGACGGCACGATGTTGCCGGCGTTGCGGATCACGAACAGGTCGCCGGGTTCGCGCTGGGTCACCAGCTCCGGCACCATGCGGCTGTCGGAGCAGGAGATGAACAGCGCCTTGGGCGTCTGGCCGGTCGCCAGGGTCTTGAAGAGTTCTTTGCGTGCCGGGAAGACTTCTTGCTGGAAGCGCAGGAAACCATTGATGATGTCGTGCATAAGAAGAAAGATAGCTGTGACAGACCGCCTATTATCTTCTTTCTTCAGTGTCCCTCCAAGCAAAAACTCCTTCGCAAAGCATCCACGAATGGTCCCCGGGCGATCGCCGGAAACGGCATGAGAGCTGCGTCATTGTTGCGTTTGGGAACGAAAGCAGGCCTTGCCCGTTTCAATGGCGGCCGCGCAAGACACGGGCTTGCGCGGCGCCGGCGTGACATGAGGAGAGGTGAGGACAGACGACTGCATCGGCGGCGTCCGGACATCGGAGAATCACCGCACGTGTTGCCCGCCGCTGTTGCGTGGACTGCACCGCGGATTGGGTTGCGCAGCCAGATCGCCGCGCCGCCGGCTCAGGGCGTCGGCATGTTCATCACCGCGTTGCGCTTGTCCAGCAGGTGCTGGCGCAGGATGGCCGCCAGCCGCTTGCCGTCGCGCGCTTCCAGGGCCTTCACCATCTCGTCGTGGTCGTGCGCCGCGCTGTCCCATTTCTCCGGCTTGAAATTGGATTTGAAACGCAGCGCCTGCAAGCGGCGATTCATGCTCAGGTAAGTCTCGTGCAGCACCGAGTTGCGCGCGGCTTCGTTGATCTTGTTGTGGATGGTCTGGTTGCGGCTGTAGTAACCCGGCAGGTCACCTTGCGCCTTGCAGGCCAGCATGGCGTAGTGCAGCGCCTTGATCTCGGCCACTTCCACGGCGGTGATACGTTCGCACGCCAGCTCGCCGGCCAGGGCTTCCAGCCCGCTCATGAATTCGAAGGTTTCCCGGATTTCGGTTTCCGTCATCTTGTAGACCGAGGCGCCGCGGTTGGGCGAGATCTCGATCAGTCCTTCCACGGCCAGCACCTTCAGCGCCTCCCGCAGGGGCGTGCGCGAAATGCCCATGGTCTCGCACAGCTCGCGCTCATTGAGTTTGGTCCCGGGCGGCAGCACCGCTTCAACAATCAAATTGCGCAGATGCTCGACGACGGTGTCGTGCAGATGCTGGCGTTCCAGTCTGGGGACGGCCGGCGCGGCCGCGCCCTGGTCTGCATTGAGTTCAATTGCTGAATTTTGCATTCAAAATCCTTTTTTAACCAACTTTCCTTTTCATTTTACCATCTCGAAGCTTGGCAGGTAAGCTGCTTGCATGCAGGTAATTTTAGTAAGGGTTGATTAAAAATAAGTAATTTATTTAAATAGTTAGATGATTTTTCGAGGGATTTGATACTTGCCGTACAGGCTGTCCGGATCAAATAGTCCTTTACGCTCTGCATGGTGGCTGTTAAATTCATTTTGCATTCAAAATACAAAATATATTTATCCAGCCTTTCATGGAGGAGTAAATGCTTAAACTGGATTTCCATCCCGCCGGCCGTCATTTCCTGCAGATTCCGGGTCCCAGCCCGGTGCCCGACCGCATCCTGCGGGCCATGAGCTATCCCACCATCGACCATCGCGGTCCCGAATTCGGCGCGCTCGGCCTGCAAGTGTTGGCCGGCATCAAGAAGATCTTCAAGACCGAGCAGCCCGTGGTGATCTATCCGGCCTCCGGCACTGGCGCCTGGGAAGCGGCGCTGACCAATACCCTGAGCCCGGGCGACACCGTCCTGATGTATGAAACCGGCCATTTCGCCACGCTGTGGAAAAAGATGGCCGAAGCGCTGGGCCTGAAGCCCGAATTCCTCGGCCTGCCCGGCATCGAGGGCTGGCGCCGGGGCGTGCAGGCCGATCTGATCGAAGAGCGCCTGCGCAAGGACGGCGGCCACCAGATCAAGGCGGTCTGCGTGGTGCATAACGAGACCTCCACCGGCGTCACCTCGGACATCGCGTCCGTGCGCCGCGCCATCGATGCCGCCGGCCACCCGGCGCTGCTGCTGGTCGATACCATCTCCGGCCTGGCGTCGGCCGACTATCGCCATGACGAATGGGGCGTGGACGTCACCGTCTCCGGCTCGCAAAAGGGCCTGATGCTGCCGCCGGGCATCAGCTTCAACGCCGTCTCGAAGAAAGCCATCGACGCCAGCAAGAGCGCCAGACTGCCGAAGGCCTTCTGGGGCTGGGCCAAGATCATCGAGATGAACGCCACCGGCTACTGGCCCTACACCCCCAACACCAACCTGCTCTATGGCCTGGCCGAAGCGCTGGACATGATCCTGGGCGAAGGCCTGGACAACACCTTCGCGCGTCACGAGCGCCTGGCGCTGGCGTGCCGCAAGGCCGTCACCGCCTGGGGCCTGGAAATCCAGTGCGCCGATCCGTCCGTGTATTCGCCGGTGCTGACCGGCGTGATGACGCCGGAGGGCTTCGATGCCGACGCCATCCGCAAGACCATCTACGAAAACTTCGACATGTCGCTGGGCACCGGCCTGGGCAAGATGAAGGGCAAGATGTTCCGCATCGGCCACCTGGGCGAAGCCAACGACCTGACGCTGATGGCTACCCTGGCCGGCTGCGAGATGGGCCTGAAACTGGCCGGCGTGAAGCTGGCCGGCAGCGGCGTGCAAGCCGCGATGGAGGCACTGACCACACAAAAGAAAAAGCCGGACCTGAAAGTCGCCTGACCCGCAGTCGCTGAAAAAAAGAAAGTTGTTCCGCAGGAGGAAATTGGCGCCGGCCGGGAAACATCCCGCGCATGCACATCATCATGAAGCAAGCCGGCCCCCGGTCCCGAAGAGGACAGCCGCTAGACAAGACAGCGAGCCGGCACATACAGGAGACAGCAATGAAATTTCTGCGCATGCGGGCGACGACGGTCGTTCTGCTGATGCTTTGCCTGATGTATTTCATCACCTATCTGGACCGCGTCAACGTCAGTACGGCGGCGTCCGGCTTCGGCAAGGAATTCAACCTCAACAAGACCGAGATCGGCCTGGTCTTTTCCGCCTTCGCTTATCCCTACCTGGTATTCCAGATCATCGGCGGCTGGGTCAGCGACAAATTCGGCGCGCGCCGCACGCTGATCTGGTGCGGCTTGCTGTGGGCGGTGGCCACCATCCTGACCGGCTTCGCCGGCGGCCTGGTTTCGCTGCTGCTGGCGCGCCTGCTGCTGGGCCTGGGCGAGGGCGCCACCTTCCCGGCGGCGACCTCGGCGATGTCGCGCTGGGTCTCCAAGGATAGCCGCGGCTTCGCGCAAGGCATCACGCACGCCTTCTCGCGCGTGGGCAATGCGGTGGCGCCGGCAGCCGTGGTGTACATCATGGCCGCCCATGGCTGGCGCGAATCCTTCTACATCTTCGGTGTGGTCAGCCTGGTGTGGGTGCTGGCGTGGGCCTTCGTGTTCACCGAGGATCCGTCCAGGCATCCGCGCATCACCGCGCAGGAGCTGGAAGCGTTGCCGCCGGTGAAGAAGAAAAACCTGGAGATTCCATGGGGCCCGCTGTTCCGCCGCATGATGCCGGTCACCATCGTGTACTTCTGCTACGGCTGGACCCTGTGGCTGTTCCTGAGCTGGATCCCCCAGTACTTCCTGCACAGCTACGACATGGATATCAAGAAGTCGGCCCTGTTCGCCTCCAGCGTGTTTTTCGCCGGCGTGGTGGGCGACACGCTGGGCGGCATCGTCAGCGACCGCATCCTGAAGAACTCGGGCAACCTGAAGAAGGCG
Source organism: Herbaspirillum frisingense (assembly GCA_009914615.1). Lineage (GTDB taxonomy): Bacteria > Pseudomonadota > Gammaproteobacteria > Burkholderiales > Burkholderiaceae_D > Herbaspirillum > Herbaspirillum frisingense_B. The sequence continues at coordinate 7,091 of WNDX01000052.1, read as the reverse complement.
CGCAGCTACATGGTCTCGGTCTGCATGCTGCTCACCCTGCTGTCGCTGCTGCCGTTGATGTTCACGCACGACATCACGGTCTCCGTGCTCAGCCTGAGCGCCGGCTTCTTCTTCGCCGAGATGACCATCGGCCCGATGTGGGCCATTCCCATGGATATCGCGCCGGAATATTCCGGCACCGCCAGCGGCATGATGAACACCGGCTCGGCGCTGGCCGCGATCATCTCGCCGGTGCTCTCGGGCTACCTGATCGATCGCACCGGCAACTGGGAACTACCGTTCGTGGGCAGCATGATCCTGATGGGACTGGGCGTCTTCCTGGCGTTCCGCATGCAGCCGGACAGCAAGTTCCAGCAGAGCCGCCCGCCGTCGGAAGACGCGGTCGCCAAGGCGCGCGCCTGAGCGTGATCGATCCATCAACGCCACCCATGGAGCAACGATGACGACCCTGCTGACCGCGTCCGATGAACTCGGACATCTCTTGAGCACCGCCTACGTCCAGCGCGGCGCGACGGCGATCGTCCCGCCGGAGCTGGAGCCGCCGGCGGCCGACGACGCCTACCGGGCGCAGCGCGCTTTCCTCAATCGCATCAACGCCAGGATAGGCGGCTGGAAGGTAGGAGCGAAATCGCCCGAAGGCCCGATCCAGGGGGCGCCGCTGCCCCTGAAGGGTTTGCATCCGACCTCGGCCATGCTGCGCCGCGACCAGTTCGGCGTGCTGGGTATCGAGCTGGAAATCATGTTCGCGCTGGGACGCGATTTCCTGCCGAGCGACGCCGCGCCGACCGAGCGCGAAGTGATCGCCGGCATCGCCCATATCGGCACCTCGATGGAAATCGTCTCCAGCCGCCTGGCCGGCTGGCCGGAGGTGCCCAAGCTGAACCAGCTGGCGGATCTGCAGAATCACGGTGCTCTCATCACCGGCGACCTGGTTGCCTATGACGAGGGCTTCAATTTCCGCCGTCCGCATACCCACCTGACGTTCAAGGGCGACGACATCTTCAAGGGCGCCGGCGCCAATCCGGCCGGCGATCCGCGCCGCCTGCTGCACTGGGTAGTGCGTCACTGCCAGGAGCAGGACATCGCCCTGCCGGCCGGCACCGTCATCACCGCCGGTTCCTACACCGGCATGTTCTTCCCCAAGGAGATGGGGATGTTCATCGGCCAGATCGAGGATCTGCCGCCGATCGAACTGGAGATCATCTGAGCCCTAACGTTGAGGAACGCCATGCAGGTCAAACCTATTCATCTGGTGCCGCCGGGCGCGCGCATCGCAGCCGGCGCGAGCGCCCTGGAAACCCAGTTGCGCAGCGAGCTGCGCGGCGACGTCATGTTCAGCCGCGCCGATCGCGGGCGCTATGCCACCGACGCTTCCATCTATCAGATCATGCCGTTGGGCGTGGTCGTGCCGCGCGACCAGGACGACCTGGACATGGCGCTGGCCATCGCGCGCCATCACGCCATGCCGGTGCTGGCGCGCGGCGCGGGCACCAGCCAGTGCGGCCAGACCGTCGGCGAGGCGCTGGTCATCGACAACAGCAAGTATCTGAAGCGGGTGGTCGAGTTCGACGCCGGCGCCCGCACCATCGTGGTGGAGCCCGGCATGGTGCTGGATCACCTGAACGCCTGGGTCAAGCCGCACGGCCTGTGGTTCCCGGTCGATGTCTCGACCGCGGCCCAATGCACCATCGGCGGGATGGCCGGCAACAACTCCTGCGGCTCGCGCTCGATCGAGTACGGCAACATGGTGCATAACGTGCTCGGCATCGAAGCGGTTTTGGCCGACGGCCACGCCGGCAATTTCACGCGCTTGCCGGAGATGCCCGGCAGCGGCCGCATCGGCGACATCGTCGCCGGCCTCCGACGGATCGCCGCGCGCGAGCGCGACGAGATCATCGCCCGCGTGCCCAAGGTGCTGCGCCGCGTGGCCGGCTACAACATCGACCTCTTCGATTGCCAGAACCCGCGCGCCTACACCGATGACGGCGTGGCCAACCTGGCGCACATCCTGGTCGGCTCGGAAGGCACGCTGGCCTACAGCCGCCGCATCAAGCTGGCGCTGCAGCCGCTGCCGGCGCACAAGACCTTGGGGGTGGTCAACTTTCCGACCTTCTACCAGGCGATGGACATGACCCAGCACATCGTCAAGCTGGGGCCGACCGCGGTGGAGCTGGTGGACAGCACCATGATCGCGCTCTCGATGAGCAACCCGGCCTTCAAGCCGGTGATCGAGAAGGCGCTGGTGGGTCAGCCCGAGGCCATCCTGCTGGTGGAGTTTGCCGGCGAGCACCGCGACGCGCAACTGGCCAAGCTCAAGCAGTTGGTGGAGCTGATGGCCGACCTCGGCCTGCCGGGCGCGGTCGTCGAGATGCCGGGCGCCGCCGAGCAGAAGGCGCTGTGGGATGTGCGCAAGGCCGGGCTGAACATCATGATGAGCATGAAGGGCGACGGCAAGCCGGTGTCCTTCATCGAAGACTGTGCCGTGCCGCTGGAGCATCTGGCCGAGTACACCAGCCAGCTCACCGAGGTCTTCCACAAGTACGGTACTGAAAGCACCTGGTACGCGCACGCCAGCGTCGGCACCCTGCACGTGCGGCCGATCCTGGACATGCGGCGCGGCGGCGCCAGGGACATGCGTGAGATCGCCGAGGCGGCTTCCGAACTGGTGCGCAAATACAAGGGCGCCTATTCGGGCGAGCACGGCGACGGGCTGTGCCGCGGGGAATGGGTGGCGTGGCAATACGGCCCGCAGATCAATGCCGCCTTTAGCGAAATCAAACAACTGTTCGATTCCGACAACCGCTTCAATCCCGACAAGATCGTGCGTCCGCCCAAGATGGACGATGCGGCCAACTTCCGCTTCCCACCCAGCTACCGGGAGCTGCCATACCGGCCGCAACTCGACTGGTCGGCCTGGGACGTGGTGCGTGATCCGCTGACCGGCGCCGAAGGCGAACGCGGCAGCGGCGGCGACCGCACCGGCGGTCTCGCCAAGCTGGTCGAGATGTGCAACAACAATGGCCACTGCCGCAAGTTCGACGCCGGTACCATGTGCCCCAGCTATCGCGTCACGCATGACGAAAAGCACGTCACCCGCGGCCGCGCCAACACCTTGCGCCTGGCCATCTCGGGCCAGCTCGGCGACGAGGGGCTGGCCAGCCGGGACGTCAAGGAAGTGCTCGACCTGTGCGTTTCCTGCAAGGGCTGCAAGCGCGATTGCCCGACCGGCGTGGACATGGCCAAGCTCAAGATCGAGGCACGCGCCGCCTGGGCCGGGCGCCACGGCCACAGCCTGCGCGAACGCCTAATCGCGCGCATGCCGGCCTACGCGCCCATCGCCGGCCGCCTCGGCGGCGCGTTGGCGCTGGCTGAACGCGTGCCGCTGCTTTCAAGCTGGGTGAAAGGCATGTTGGGATTGGCGCCGCAACGCTCGCTGCCGCGCTTTCGCACCTCCTTCCTGGCCGGCGTCGCCGCGGGATCCGGGACGCAGACGAAGGAAGTGCTGCTGTTCGTCGATACCTTCAACAACCACATGGAACCCGAGAACGCCCGCGCAGCGCAGCGCGTGCTGGAAGCAGCCGGCTACCGCGTGCATTTCAATACGCTGCCGGGACAGCGTCCGCTGTGCTGTGGCCGCACCTATCTGGCGGCCGGCATGGTCGATGAAGCCAAGGCCGAGGCCCGGCGCACGCTCGATGCACTGATGCCCTACGTGCAACGGGGCGTCGCGGTGGTGGGGCTGGAACCGTCCTGCCTGCTGTCGCTGCGCGATGAATTCCTGAACTACGGCTACGGCGAGGAGGCCCGGCAACTGGCGCACTCGTCCTTCCTGTTCGAAGAGTTCCTGCTGGCCGAACACAAGGCCGGCCGGATGACGCTGGATCTCAAGCCGCTGCGGCACGGCAAGATCCTGCTGCATGGCCACTGCCATCAAAAGGCCTTCGACGCCTTCAAGCCGGTGCCGGCGGTGCTGCAATGGATCCCCGGGGCCCATGTGGAGGTGATCGAGTCATCCTGCTGCGGCATGGCCGGCAGCTTCGGCTACGAGGCGGAACATTTCGATGCATCGATGGCGATGGCCGAGCTGTCCTTGCTGCCGGCCGTCAGGAAGGCCGAGGCCGGCACCGTAGTGGTCGCCGACGGCACCAGTTGCCGCCATCAGATCCACGGCGGCGCCCAGCGCGAAGCGGTGCACGTGGCGCGCGTACTGGCGGCGGCGCTGGATGGCTCGCCGGTGACGTGAGCGCTGCAATCAGGTTCTTTACATCCGATAAGGTGCAGGAGAGGCCAGCGCAGAAGAGCAAAAGAACGTAAGAGCATTATTTTCTTCCCGGGCCGGAAGGCAATCCCCGCTTGCCGGCCCGCTTTCGTCCTCTGGCGACGAACGCCGTGACGCCCCATGACACCGGACCCCGCATCTTGCAAAGGATGGCGGGGTAAAGACATTGCGCGTTCCGTCTCGGCGATCGAATCTCTAAGTTTTTCAGGAATGACAATGTGCGTTCCTGACCGCGCTCCGCGTTGTCCCATCTGGATCTCGCATGTACCGCCTTGGGGCATTTTTACCTGCCTGTTTTTAGAATTGTGTCGCGTTTGCGCCGATTATTATCGTCAGGCAACGACCATGGCAGGTGCCATGGCAAATAACTAGAAGAGACGACAACATGAAAAATATGCGGATCGGAACCCGCCTCGCCCTCGGTTTCGCCACGGTACTGGCCTTGCTGCTCCTGATGACCGCCATCGGCGTGTGGCGCCTGCAGGACATCGGCGGGCGCACCGCCGACATGATCGCCAGTGATCTGGTCAAGGAGCGCCTGGCCGTGGACTGGGCTTCCAACATCGAAGCCAACGGCGTGCGCACCATCGCCCTGATCAAATCCCCGGTCGCTGCCGACCAGCAATATTTCAAGCAGCAACTCGACGGCACCATCGCCAGCACCAGCGCCATCCAGAAGAAGCTGGAAGAAGTCATCACCTCGGGTGAAAGCCTGCGCTTGCTCAAGGCCGTGCTGGAACAGCGCAAGATCTATAACGACCTGCGCAACGAGATCATCAAGGTCAAGCAGTCCGGCGACGAGGCCGGCGCGCTGGCCGCGATGGAAAGCAAGCTCCTGCCGGCAGTCAAGGAATACAGCGTGCGCGTGACGGCGCTGGCGATGCACCAGCGCACCTCGATCAACCAGAGCGCCGAGATCGTCGATGCCCAATACCGTTCGGGCCGCGCCATCCTGATCAGCGTCGGCGTGCTGGCGCTGGTGGTGGGCGTGTTCCTGTCCTGGCGCCTGTCCGAGGGCATCACCAAACCGCTGGCGCGGGCGGTGCACGCCACCTCGGCGGTCGCCGCGGGCCAGCTCGGCACGCGCGTGGACGTCGATCGCAAGGATGAAATCGGGCAGCTGCTGCAAGGCCTGCGCGGCATGACCGAGAACCTGTTCAACACCGTGCGCGAAGTGCGCACCGGCGCCGAGACCATCGCCACCGCCTCCACCGAAATCGCCAGCGGCAATCTCGACCTCTCCTCGCGCACCGAACAGCAGGCCGGCTCGCTCGAAGAAACCGCATCGGCACTGGAGCAACTGACCTCCACCGTTGCCCAGAACGCCGCCAATGCGCGGCAGGCCAACGAACTGGCGGTATCGGCCTCCAGCGTGGCCAGCGAAGGCGGCGCCATCGTCGATCGTGTGGTCCAGACCATGCAGGCCATCAATGGCTCCTCCAACCGCATCGTCGATATCATCAGCGTCATCGATGGGATCGCTTTCCAGACCAATATTCTGGCGCTGAACGCCGCGGTGGAAGCGGCCCGCGCCGGTGAGCAAGGCCGCGGCTTCGCCGTGGTCGCCTCCGAGGTGCGCTCGCTGGCCCAGCGTTCGGCCTCCGCCGCCAGGGAAATCAAGATCCTCATCGGCGACTCCGTGGAAAACGTCGAATCCGGCAGCCAGTTGGTGGAGCAGGCCGGCAAGACCATGACCGACATCGTCGGCAGCGTCAAACGCCTCAGCGATATCGTGGCCGAGATCAGCGAAGCCACGCAGGAACAAAGCACCGGCATCAGCGAAGTCAACCGCGCCATCAACCAGATGGATCAGGTCACCCAGCAAAACGCGGCGCTGGTGGAGCAGGCGGCAGCGGCGGCGGATGCGCTGCAGAATCAGGCGGCGCATCTGACGCAGGTGGTGGGGATGTTCAATCTGGGCGGGGAGTTGCGGACGGTGCAGGCGTAGCGATGGACGGCGGTGCGGGGCGCAAGATCCGCCCTGTCGTGATCGCCCAAGAAAAGGTTCAGGCCAAGGGCCTGGATCTTTTTTCTTTGCCTCGGCGCCTCTGTCGCAGCCTGCCGTTGCGGTCTTTCTGTTAGTCTTCCCTCTTACACAAGATCAATTCACCACAAGGGGCGGCAAGCATGGGGGGCGTTCGGCATGAACGAAGGTGCGCGCAACACGGCGCGCGATCAGGCAGGGCAGGCAGTTGTCTATCGCATGGAGCAACACCATGACTGATTCGGCGCTGTCATTCTTCCTCCCTCGGCTGGACGGATCGGCCTTTGCCGGCTTGCAACTCCTCTTCGCGCTGGTCTTCCTGGCCGCCGCCATTGCCATCCCCGTCTTGCTGCGCAGGGCAGCGCAGCCGGCGCAGTGGGAACAGCGCCTGGCCGCCATCGAAGGCGCGGACGCGACCACGCCGACCTATCACACCGTCGAAGAACTGAGCCAGGCCGTTGCCACGGCCGCCGAGCGCTGGGCCGACATGCTGCCCGGCCTGCTGCTGGTGTTCGGCTTGCTGGGCACCTTCATCGTGATCTTGCCCCTGATTTACGGACACCTATCTAAGCGACATTGGCCAGCTCGTACTGCTCTGGGCTGAGGTAGCCCAGGGTCGAGTGCAGCCGGATCCGATTGTAGTCAACCTCAATGTAGTCAAACACATGAGCCTTGGCCTGCTCCCGTGTGGCGAGGTGTTCACCATGGATGGCCTCGACCTTCAGACTGTGGTTCCAACTCTCCATTGCTGCGTTGTCGTAGCAGTTGCCTCTGGCACTCATGCTGGCGATCAAAGCGTATTGCTCCAACAGGGCGCGGTGCTCGCGC
>WNDX01000051.1 GCA_009914615.1 Herbaspirillum frisingense | reverse complement strand
GAAAGCGTTCTCCTCCTCCAGCCGCGCCACTTCACGTTTGAGCCGTGCATGTTCGGCCAACTCCAAGCGTTGTGCCTGATCGTCCTGGTCGTGCCGCCGCGCCTGGGCGCGCCAACTGTACAGCTGGGCAGGCTGCAACCCCAGATCACGAGCCACCGTGGTTACCCCTTCTGTGGCCGCTCGCAACAGTGCCTGCTGCCTGAACTCCAGGCTGAACTCCTGCCCCTTTCTGCCTGCCTTGCTCTTGGTCATCGTCCACCTCCTATTGCGATAGTTAATCGCTTATAGGGGTGTCCGTGAAACGGGGGCAAGATCACTTCCCTCCTTGTCATCCCGCTCGGCATCTACCCGCCGGCCAACAATTCCCCGGAAATCCTGCGATGCCCATCCAAACGCCCCAGATCGCGCGGGGCGGCGCGCAATGGCCAGACATGATAGGCACTGACAAAGCGCTGACAAACGCCTCTGAGACCCTTTAATCGGCTCCGGCGTCATTTCATTTCACTTGTTTCAGTACCGCGTGGCGGAACAGTTGCATCGCATGAATTAATACGGGCCGGCGGCAAAACTTAGGAATTCGAGAGAAAGCGCGTGGCGCCCGGGAGGAAAAACAGCCAACCACGTGAGCTGACAGAGAAAACCGCAACAAATTGTTTCTTCGGCGATCTGGACCAGCCTGACATACCGCTGACCTGCTCGCTTTTCCTTTACACGTCCAGCCAGCCGAAACCTTCATCCTGGCAGGCGATCCCGATGCCGCCGAAGGTCGCACCCATGACGCTTTCGAGCGCGGCGCGCGCGCGCGAGTTCGGGCGTGTTGTTCTGCTGGCTCAGGTGAGCGCCGACCACCTGCTTCAGGCGGCTTTTGTCCAGCAGACGCAGGATCTCCGCGCTGGCATCGTTGGCCAGGTGACCGTAGGCGCCGCCGATGCGGCGCTTGAGGAAGGCGGGATAGGGAGACTTGTCCAGCATCTCGCGATCGTGATTGCACTCCAGCAGCAGCGCGTCGCAGGCGCCCAGCGCCTGTACCAGATGCATGGTCGGCTGCCCGGCATCGGTCAGCACGCCGATGGCGAGTTTCTGGCCGTCGGCGCAAAGCGCACATCGACGTCGGCGGCGTGGCCGGCGACCGCCTGCCAGGTGCCGTAGCTGAGCCAGACCGGGATCCGATAACGCCGCGCGAACTTGAAGACGCCGCTGACGTGATCGGAGTGTTCGTGGGTGACCACGATGGCGGAGACATCGGAGGGATCGATGCCCAGGCGCAGCATGCGCCGTTCCGCCTCGCGCAAAGCAAAGCCGCAGTCCAGCATCACGGTCGTGCCCGCATTGGGACGATCGGCGCCGGCTGCGGCCGAGATCAGCAGCGCGTTGCCTTCGCTGCCGCTACCGAGGCTCGCGAACTTCATGAGAGCCTCGGCGCTTTCTTACTTGAGCTGATCGTTCAGCAGGCCGAGGATCTTGTCGGCGGTGCCGGACGTATCAGGATTGCCTTCGCCGTTCTGGACCACGATGTTGCTGACGTCGCTGCCGGCGCCGTTGACCACGATGCGGTACTTGGCGGCAGTCTTGTCCTTGTCCTTGCTGGAGAAGATACGCGAGAAGAAGCCCTGGTCCTTCTTGTCCTTGGCGTCCTGGTTCTGATCGACGTAGCGCACGAAGTAGATGCCCTGGCTGCGATCGCGGTCTTCCACGGTGAAGCCGACGCGATCCAGCGCCAGGCCGACGCGACGCCAGGCGCGGTCGAAGCTCTCATCGACCTGCACGCTGGAACCGGAAGCACTCTTGAGCAGCTTGGAACGGGCCTGCAGCGTCGGGGCATTGGCCACGGCCGCCTTGGCCTTGGTTTCTTCAGCGCCCAGGCGCACCATCAGGCGCGACAGGAATTCGGCTTCCAGGCCCGGATCGGACGGACGCGCGGTCCACACCGAGGTTTCCTTGGCCGAGCCGGTCAACACTTCTTCGGCGCCGCGATGGCTGATGAAGATTTCGGTGGTGCCGTTGGCGCCGCGCTCCAGGCGGGTGCGGAACTTGTCGCGCTCGCCCGTCGAGTACAGCGAATCGAACACCTTGCCCAGCGTGTTGCGCACGAAGTCTTGCGGGATCTTGGCGCGGTTTTCCGCCCAGTCGGTTTCCATCACGCCGGTGTCGGGCGATTCGACGTTGATCAGGAAGCCGTTGTCCTGCCAGAAGTCCTTGATCTGCGACCACAGCGCCTCGGGCGACTGCCTGACCACCAGCCAGCGCTGGGTGCCGTCGCGTTCGATGCGGATATCGTTGCCGTTGGCCGTGGGCGCCACCGACGTGACGTCGTTGGTGGGCTTGGTCTGCTGTTCCAGGGTGTAGCCGGACGCAGTGGCCACGCCCTTGTTGGCCTCGGGGATCGCGTAGCGATTGTCGCGCTGCAGCTGGGTCAGGTCGGGCGGAACTTCCAGGCGCGGGCCGCGCGCCTTTTCCGCGCTCTTGTAATCGATACGGTCGCCTTCGAGCATGTTGCCGATGGACGAGCATCCTGCGAGTCCCGCGAGCGCCAGTGCGACGACGATGCTGCGTTGGGTAAGTGTGCTGTACGCGGAGCGGACTACAGGACGAACGTTCTTGCTATTAGTCATATCGTTACTATTGAAAGCGGGATCGAATTTCAGAAGACAGGCGCAAACCGGGAAGCTCGGCCGAGTCCGTTATTTTAATACACCCGACTCGCGCAAGGCCGCGCGCACGGTATCGTGGAACGCCGCCCCCAGCGGCGCCAGCGGCAGGCGCATGCCCGTCGCGATCAAACCCATTTCCTGCATGGCCCATTTCAACGGTACCGGATTGGGTTCGACAAACAGCTTGTTATGCAACGGCAGCAGCTTGTTGTTCAGTTCCACCGCGCGCGCGATGTTGCCGCTCATGGCGGCCACGCACAGCTCGTGCATGTCGCGCGGCGCGACGTTGGCGGTGACCGAGATGTTGCCGGCGCCGCCGTACAGCATCAAGGCGATGGCGGTGGCATCGTCGCCGGAATAGACCGCGAAGTCCTTCGGCGCCAGGCGGATCAGGTCGGTGCCGCGGCCGATGTTGCCGGTGGCGTCCTTGACGCCGACGATGCCCTTCACTTGCGCCAGGCGCAGGATGGTCTCGTTGCTCATATCGGCCACGGTGCGGCCCGGCACGTTGTACAGGATCACCGGCAGGTCAACCGACTCGGCGATCTTCTTGAAGTGCAGGTACATGCCTTCCTGGGTCGGACGGTTGTAGTAGGGAACGACCTGCAGCGAAGCGTCGGCGCCGATCTTCTTGGCGAATTCGGTCAGCTCGATGGCTTCGGAAGTGGAATTGCCGCCGGTGCCGGCGATGATGGGAATGCGTTTGGCCGTGTGTTCGACCGCGACCTTGATCAGTTCGCAGTGCTCTTCCATCGAGACGGTGGGCGATTCGCCGGTCGTGCCGACGATGACGATGCTGTCGGTTCCCTCGGCGATGTGCCAGTCGATCAGTTTGCGCAGGCCGTCGAAGTCGAGGCTGCCGTCCGGATGCATGGGAGTGACGATTGCAACAATGCTGCCCTTGATCATGATGTGCGTGCTTTAGGTGTTGGTCAAAAATAAAAGCCCGATTGTAGCGGATAGAGGCCGCAATCGGTCAATTTGCCGCTCAGACAGATGAAAGCGGAAGTAAAAAAAAACTGGGCGCAAGGCATGCTTTCCGGCATGTGGACGCCAGCGTGCCGCCCGGAGCATCGGGCATTGCCTGCGCTCAATAACCCAGCCCCATCGCCTCGCGCACATCGCGCATGGTTTCCTGGGCCAGCTTGCGCGCCTTCTCGCAGCCGTCGGCCACGATCGCGCGCACCAGCGAGGGATCGTCCAGGTAAGGCTGGGCGCGTTCCAGCATCGGTTGCTGTTCTTGCAAGATGGCATCGATCACCGGCTGCTTGCATTGCAGGCAACCGATGCCGGCCGAGCGGCAGCCCTGGGCGGCCCATTCCTGCACGTCCGGCGCCGAATACACCAGATGGAATTGCCAGACTGGGCATTTGTCCGGATCGCCCGGGTCGCTGCGGCGCACGCGCTGCGGGTCGGTCGGCATGGTCTTGACCTTCTTGGTGACCGATTCCTTGTCTTCGCGCAGCGCGATGGCGTTGCCGTAGCTCTTGGACATCTTGGCGCCGTCCAGGCCGGGCAGACGCGAGGCTTCGGTCAGCAGGGCCTGCGGCTCGGTCAGGATCAGCTTGCGGCTGCCCTCCAGGTAGCCGAACAGGCGTTCACGATCGATCATCGACAGGTTCTGGGCATCGTCCAGCATGGCCTTGGCCTGCTCCAGCGCTTCCTCGTCGCCCTTTTCCTGGAATTGCGTGCGCAGCTCCAGATACAGCTTGGCGCGCTTGCTGCCCAGCTTCTTGGCGGCCGCCAGAGCCTTTTCCTCGAAGCCCTTTTCCTTGCCGTACAGGTGATTAAAGCGGCGCGCGATCTCGCGCATGATCTCGATGTGCGGCACCTGATCCTCGCCCACCGGCACCTGGCTGGCGCGGTAGATCAGCACGTCGGCCGCCTGCAGCAGCGGATAGCCGAGGAAGCCGTAGGTCGCCAGGTCGCGGTCGGAGAGCTTTTCCTGCTGGTCCTTGTAGGTCGGCACGCGCTCCAGCCAGCCCAGCGGGGTCGCCATGGACAGCAGCAGGTGCAGCTCGGCGTGCTCGGGCACGCGCGACTGGATGAACAGCGTGGATTGCGAGGGATCGACGCCCGCCGCCAGCCAGTCGATCACCATTTCCCAGGTGCTGGTCTCGATGACGGAAGGATCGTCGTAATGCGTGGTCAGGGCGTGCCAGTCGGCGACGAAGAACAGGCAGGGCAATTCGGATTGCAGCTTGACCCAATTCTTCAGGGCCCCGTGATAGTGGCCCAGGTGCAAGGCGCCCGTGGGGCGCATGCCGGAGACGACGCGGTCAGGATACATGGCGGTGGCTGGTTAGAAAATTGGCGTCCACAGAAAACCGTAAAATTGGCCGAAACTGAATGGCGTCAGCAACGACAGAAGCCAGGCGGTCGCGCCCATCACGGGCGCCATCCACCAAGAATAGATCACTTTGGTGATGACCAAGGCCATCACGATGAAAAATCCGTATGGCTCGATCCGCGAGAACTGATAAGCCTGGCGGTTGGGCAACATGCTGGTCAGCACGCGCCCGCCGTCCAGCGGCGGTATCGGGAACAGGTTGAACGCCATGATCACCAGGTTGGTCTTGATGCCCGCCTGGATCATGGCCAGCAGGAACTTCACGTTGGCGTCGGCCAGCAGGTAAATCCACAGCGCGGCCACCCACATGGCCGCCATCACCAGGTTGGCGCCCGGACCGGCGAGCGCCACCCAGGCCATGTCGCGCTTGGGACGGCGCAGGCGGCCGAATTCGATGGGCACAGGCTTGGCATAGCCGATCAGGAAACTGCCGGCCGTGGCGAAGTACAGCACGATGGGGATAAGAATGGTGCCCATCGGGTCGATGTGCTTGAGCGGATCGAGCGTCATCCGTCCCATCGAGTAAGCCGTGTTGTCCCCGAACAGCTTGGCCGCATAGGCATGCGCTGCCTCATGCAGTGTGATGGCGAACAGGACGGGAAGCGCATACACCGCGACAGTCTGGATAAGATCGTTCATGGGGCGGGATTTTATCAGAGGGGCAACATCGGCCCCGGAGAATTCGAAAATCGTCGGCAGGGCTCTCCCCTGCCGTCCGATTCGTGATTGCATCGGCGGCGCATCAACGTTCCGACGCCGGACGACGGGTGGATCAGGCCGCCTTCAGGCCAAACAGGCCGGCGTCGCCCCTGCCCTGCCGCACCAGCACCGGTTCGTTGTCATCGGTGAGATCGATGACGGTGGTCGGTTCCAGGCTGCAGGCGCCGCTATCGATGACCAGCTCGATCTGTTTTTCGAGCTGGACGCGGATGTCGTCGGCATTGGTCAACGGCAGTTCGGCATCGGGCAGCATCAGCGTGGTGCCCAGCAGCGGCTGGCCCAGCTCCTCCAGCAGCATGTGGGCGATGCGGTTTTCCGGCACGCGCAGGCCGATGGTTTTGCGCGACGGGTGCGACAGGCGGCGCGGCACTTCCTTGGTGGCTTCCAGGATGAAGGTATAGGCGCCCGGCGTGGCCGCCTTCAGCAGCCGGTACTGGCGGTTATCGACCTTGGCGTACTGGGCGATCTCGGACAGGTCGCGGCACAGCAGCGTCAGGTGGTGCTTGTCGTCCACGCCGCGGATGCGACGCACGCGCTCCACCGCATCCTTGTTGTCCAGCTGGCAGACCAGTGCGTAGCAGGAATCGGTGGGCAAGGCCACCAGGCCGCCCTTGTGGATAATCTGCGCCGCCTGCTTGATCAAGCGCAGCTGCGGGTTGTCGGGATGGATCTCGAAAAACTGGCTCATGACATCGTTTCCAAATCAATGATTCCAAAAAATGCAAAACGGCGGTGTCGCCACCGCCGTTCCTGTTGCCGTTCCGCTTAGCGTTGGCCGCGCAGTGCGGCGATGCGCTGTTCCAGGGGCGGGTGCGTCGAGAACAGCTCCATGATGCCGGGCTTGTCGCTGATGCCCAGCGCCGCCATATTCTGCGGCAGGCCTTCGGGCGTGAAGCCGCCCAGCCGCGCCAGCGCCTGGATCATCGGCTGCGGGCTGCCCAGCAGGCGCGCCGAGCCTGCGTCGGCGCGGAACTCGCGGTGGCGCGAGAACCAAGCCACGATCATCGAGGCGCCGATGCCGAATACGATCTGGCAGACCAGCACGGTCACGGTGTAGCCGATGCCCGGGCCTTCGTCGTTATTGCGGCGCAGGGCGGAATCCACGAAGAAGCCCACCACGCGCGACAGGAATACCACGAAGGTGTTCACCACGCCCTGGATCAGCGTCATGGTGACCATGTCGCCGTTGGCGATGTGCGCCACTTCATGGCCCAGCACGGCCTCCACCTCGTCCTGCGTCATGCCTTGCAGCAGGCCGGTGGACACCGCCACCAGCGCGGAATCCTTGAAGGCGCCGGTGGCGAAGGCGTTGGGGTCGCCCTCGTACACCGCCACCTCGGGCATGCCGATGCCGGCGCGCTGGGCCAGCTTGCCGACGGTTTGCAGCAGCCAGGCTTCGGTGCCGTTCATCGGCGTCTCGATCACGCGGGCGCCGGTGGACCACTTGGCCATGCTTTTGCTCATCAGCAAGGAAATGATGGATCCGGTGAAGCCGACCACCAGCGAGAACACCAGCAGCATCGGCAGGTTCAGGCCGGAACGGGTGAGGAAGCGGTCTACGCCCAGCAGCGACAAGATGACGCTCATCACGACCAGCACGGCAATATTGGTCGCAATAAACAGCAAGATGCGTTTCATGGGGAAAACTCCTATCGGGAAAGTGGGTATTAGATAGGAATGCGGTGCCGGAAATCAAGGGTCGGGCTTGGCGCCGTACCGCTTATCGAAGACGCCCGGCCTCAAAATCCCCAGTCATGCCACACCGGCTTGACGCCGGCCGGCAGTGGCGGCAAGCCGCCCAGATCCACGCGCGACTCGCCCGGGCCGTGGAAATCCGATCCCATCGAGCCCAGGAAGCCGTAGCTGCGCGCCACCCGGGCATATTCCTCGTACTGGTCCGGGGTGTGACTGCCGGTATTGACCTCGATGGCCGCGCCGCCGAGCTGCTTGAATTCGTCGAACAGCGCGCCGAACTGGGTCTCGGTGTATTTGTAGCGCCCCGGATGGGCGATCACTGCCACGCCGCCGGCGCCGCGGATCCAGCCGACGGCTTCGCCCAGCGTCGCCCAGCGGTGCGGCACATAACCCGGCTTGCCTTCGGTGAGGTAGTTGGCGAAGACTTCCTTGGTGTCCTCGCAGTGGCCGCATTCGACCATATGGCGCGCGAAGTGGGTGCGCGAGATGAGATCGGGATTGCCCACGTGCTTGAGCGCGCCTTCATAAGTGCCACAGATGCCGATCTTTTCCAGCTCGCCGGCGATCTCGCGCGCGCGCCGTTCGCGGCCGTTGCGGGTGGCGAACAGGCCGTCGATCAGCGCCTGGTTGGTTTCGTCCACGCGCAGGCCGACGATGTGCACGGTCTGCCCGGCCCAGGTGACCGAAATCTCGACGCCGCCCACATGGTGCATGCCCAGCGCCTTAGCCGCCTCGCGCGCACGCGCCACGCCGCCGATTTCATCGTGATCGGTGAGCGCCCACACGCCGACGCCGTTGGCCTTGGCGCGCGCCGCCACCTCTTCCGGCGGCAGCAAACCGTCGGAAACGTTGGAGTGGCAGTGCAGATCGAACTTGAGCTGGGACATGGAAATGGTGCGCGATGACGCGGGCCGGTCGCTTGTGGCTGCCGCCGATCACGAAGTGCATGATGGTTGCAAACGTTCCCATTTTACCGCGCATCGGGGCTCCGCGTCGCCCGCGGACACGCCCTGCCGGCGGCCTCAGGCAGGCTGCCGGAAAAAGGCCTCGATCAGTTGCGCCAGGCGTTCCGGCTGGTCGTGATGCAGCATGTGGCCGGCGTTGTCGATCATCTCCACCTGCACCTGGGGAATGAAGCCGATGCGGCGGTCGATCTCTTCGCGCATCAGCGCGTGCGGGCCGAAGAAGCGCCAGATGTCGCTGTCCTTGGCTTCGATCCACAGCACCGGCGCGGTGATGCGGCTCCAGCACGCCATCATCTCATCGACGCGGTAGAGAATCGGGCTGGCCTGCTTGTGCGCCGGATCGCCCAGGATCTGCCACAGGCCGTCGCTGCCCTGCTGCGACCAATGCCGCGCCAGGAAAGCCGCGCGCTCGTCGGACAGACGCGCATTGTTCTTCTGCAGGCGCGCCGCCACGTCGTCCACGCTATCGTAGCCGCGCATGAGGGGACGCTGCTTGACCTCGTCCATCCACTGCGCGAAACGGCCGGGCGCCTGCTCGGCCTTGGCGGTGGGCAGGCCCAGGCCTTCCAGGTTGACCAGGCGGCGGATGCGCTGCGGCCGCACGCCGGCGTACAGCGTGGCGACGTTGCCGCCCATGCTGTGGCCCAGCAGATCGATGGCCTGCTCGCCGGCGTAATGGTCGATGATGGCTTCCAGGTCGGCCAGGTAGTCGGGGAACCAGTAGGAATCCGCGGGCGTGCGCTCGGTCAGGCCGAAGCCGCGCCAGTCCGGCGCAATCACGTGCCAGTCGCCCTGCATGGCATCGACCATGAACTGGAACGAGGCCGAGACATCCATCCAGCCGTGCAGCATGAACAGCGCCGGCGCCTGCGGGTCGCCCCAGTGGCGCACGTGGTAGCGCAGGCCGCGCACCTGCAGGAATTCGGATCGGGAAGGTCGGATGGCGCCGTTCTGGCTCATGGCTGTCTCATGCTGCAATGGATCAAGCAGCAGAGTATAGACAGATTAGAACGATCGTGCGCGAAGCCCGCGTTATTGCAGGAAGCGCCCGAGGTCGAAGGTCGAGGTCTGTCCGACCTGCACGAAGTTCTGCTCCAGCCATTCCGAGGCGCGCTCCCGGCCCTGCTGATGCAGGCTGCGGATGAAGCTGGCCTGGGTGTTCAGCTTGGACAGGTTGCTCAACTGCTCCATGAGTTCGTTGGCGTCGATCATGTGGATATTGAGCTGGCGCAGGCGGCGCTCCAGTGAACCGAAGGCCAGCGTGGAATTCTCCGCCTCGCGCTTGGCCAGGGCCAGTGCGCTCAGTTCGGTGAAAAAGGCCGAGCTGAAGCTGATCTCGGACAGCCGCTGGCCGATGTCATGACTGGTGGATGGCGTGCCGGTGCGCCGGCTGGGGTGCAGCAGCACCACCATCACATCGCGCGCGGAACAGGAATGCAGCAGCGGGAAGATCGGCGGATTGGCGGTCAGGCCGCCATCCCAATATGCCTCGCCATCGATTTCGATGGGCCGGTGCAGCGACGGCAGGCAGGCCGAGGCCAGCAGCACATCGACCGACAGATCGGCGTTGCGGAAGATCTTCAGCGTGCCGGTGCTGACCTGGGTGGCGGCGATGAACAGCTTGATCTCGCGCTGCGCGCGCAGGCGCTCGAAATCGACCTGCTCGACCAGGATGTCGCGCAGCGGGTTGATGTCCAGCGGATTAAGCTGGGCCGGCGAAAAGAAGCGCGTCATCGCCAGCAGCGCCTGCATGCCGGGCATGGGCGCCGGATTGGGCAGCGTGATGGGCGCCGTATCGGATTGGATGAAATCGAAGGGTTCGCGCGTGGAGAGGCTGATCCAGAAGCGTTCCAGCGCGGCGCGTGCGCCTTCGCGGCCGTCCTGCGCGTAGCCTTGTGCCATCACGGCGGCGTTCATGGCGCCGGCCGAAGCGCCGCTGATGCCTTCGATGCCCAGGCGGCCATCTTCCAGCAGACGATCCAGCACCCCCCAGGTGAAAGCGCCGTGCGAGCCGCCGCCCTGCAGGGCCAGACTGACAATCTTGTTTTGCATGATGTCCTTTCGACGGCGCCGCGGCCGGTCAGACGGGCCAGATGGTCCCGCCTGTCATTCGCATGTCACCGCGCAAGTTTATGCTGCACTGCACTATCATGGTATAACACTCGGACGGCTTGATAAAGCGTTTGCCCGATGGCAAACCTTCAACTCAGCCATGCCATTGTAACGACGGACATTGCAGAGGAAACATGAAATCGATTTGCGTATATTGCGGCTCCTCCCCCGGCGCTTCTCCGGCGTATGCCGAAGGCGCGCGCAAGCTGGCGCAGGAAATGGTCAGCAACAACATCGCCCTGGTGTACGGCGGCGGCAACGTCGGCCTGATGGGCATCATCGCCAGCGAGATCATGAAGCTGGGCGGCGAAGCCACCGGCGTCATCCCCAAGGCCTTGCTGGACAAGGAACTGGGCCACAACGGCCTGACCCGCCTGCACATCGTCAAGGACATGCACGAACGCAAGGCCATGATGGCGGAGCTCTCCGACGGCTTCATCGCCATGCCCGGCGGCATGGGCACGCTGGAAGAATTGTTCGAGGTGCTGACCTGGGCGCAGCTCGGTTTCCACTACAAGCCGATCTGCCTGTACAACGTGGACGGCTTCTACGACAACCTGATCGCCTTCGTCGATCACCTGGTCTCGCAGCGCTTCGTGAGCGCCGACCAGTCCGGCCTGATGATGCACGAGGCCGATCCGGCGGTGCTGATCGAGCGCTTCAAGACCTTCAAGCCGACCTACAAGACCAAGTGGGCCGACCGCGAGGCGATCGCCAACCTGGTGCCCTGAACCCGCGTTTGCAAGCGTCATGAAAAAAGCCTGTGGCTCATTCGAGCGCACAGGCTTTTTTTATCCGCCCTGTTCGCGAGGATGATCAGGCATCCAGCGCCTGGCGGAAATCCGCCACCAGGTCATCGGTATCCTCCAGCCCCACCGACACGCGGATCAGCGATTCAGCGATGCCCATGCTGGCGCGGCGCTCGGCGCCCATCTCGTAGAAGATGGTGTGCGCCACCGGGATCACCAGCGTGCGGGTGTCGCCCAGGTTGCTGGTGGGGATCGCCAGTTGCATGCGGTTCAGGTAGTCGAAGCAATCGATGCCGTCCTTCAGTTCGAAGGACATCAGGCTGCCGAAGGAACGGAACAACTCCTTGGACAAGGCGTGCTGCGGATGCGACGCCAGGCCCGGGTAGTGCACCGCGGCCACGCGCGGGTCGGCTTCCAGCATCTGCGCCACCGCCAGCGCGTTCTTGCATTCGCGCTCCTGGCGCAACGCCAGCGTCTCGGCGCCGACGGCGATGTGGTGCGCGGCTTCCGGCCCCAGCGAAGCGCCGAAGTCACGCAAGGCCTTGGCGCGGATCTGCGCCATGCCCCACTGCGGCGCCGGGTTCTTCTTGTAGGTGTCGGCGATGTGCGGATAGCGGGCCCAATCGTATTCGCCGGTGTCGGTCAGCGCGCCGCCCAGCGCGTTGCCGTGGCCGCCGATGGACTTGGTCAGTGAATTGACCACCAGGCCGGCACCGACCGACTTGGGACGGAACAGATACGGCGAGGTCATGGTGTTGTCCACCACGTACAGGATGCCGCGCTCGCGGCACAGTTCGCCGATGCGCTTCAGGTCCGCCACCTGGGTGCGCGGATTGGCGATGGTCTCGACGAACACCAGGCGCGTCTGCGGCGTGATCGCGGCTTCCACGTTCTTGACGTCGGTGGCGTCCACCATCGACACCTTGGCGCCCTGCGCGTTGACCGTCATCCACAGGCTGTTGGTATTACCGAACAGGAAGGCCGAGGACACCACATGATCGCCCTCGCGCAGCAACCCCTGGACGATGGCGCCGATGGCGGCCATGCCGGTGGCGAAGCAGATGGTGGACTTGCCAGCTTCCATCTTGGTGATCTTGTCTTCCAGCGCCGACACCGTCGGATTGCCCTGGCGGCCGTAGCGGTAGCCCGGCTGCTTGCCCTGGAACACCTCGGCCAGCTGGCGCGCATCCGCGTAACCGAAGGTCACCGAGGTATGAATGGGCTTGTGCAGCGAACCGTGCTCGATGCCCTTCTGGCGATCGCTGTGCAGGATGGTGGTGGTGAAGCCGTAGGAGTTTTTATCGTTCATCGCGTGATCGGAATTCGGAAAGTGCGGAAAGTGCGTGGAAAGAGCGGAAATCAGGCCGCGGGCAGAGCATCCGTAGCGCAATTCGCCAAAAGCAAAATGATAAGCCAGTTTGGCCGCGCCTGCGCCATCGATGACGATCTCCGCGAGCCAATGAAAAACGCCGGCGCCGCATGAGCGGCAACCGGCGTCGTTTCGAACCGGAGGGCGAGGACGCTGGTCAGTCCACGCGCGCCAGGTTCAGGTTCAGCTGCGAGCGCACCACATCATCCAGCGCCGGTTTGGGATTCTTGCGGGCGTACTCGATACGATCGAGGTATTCCTGCGTGATGTCGCCGGTGATGTAATGGCCATCGAAGCAGGAGGCTTCGAAGTTCTTCAGCACCGGATTCATTTCGGAAATGGCGCGCTTCATCGCATCGACATCCTGATAGACCAGGGCATCGGCAGTGATCTCGCGGCACACTTCTTCTTCGTTGCGGCCATAGGCGATCAGCTCCTCGCGGGTCGGCATGTCGATGCCATAGACGTTGGGGAACTTCACCGGCGGCGCGGCCGACGCGAAGATGACGTTCTTGGCGCCGGATTCGCGGGCCATCTGCACGATTTCCTGGCTGGTGGTGCCGCGCACGATGGAGTCGTCCACCAGCAGCACGTTCTTGCCCTTGAATTCGCTGCTGATGGCATTGAGCTTCTGGCGCACCGACTTACGGCGCAGCGCCTGGCCCGGCATGATGAAGGTGCGGCCGATGTAGCGGTTCTTGATGAAGCCTTCGCGATATTCGATGCCCAGCTTCAGCGCCAGCTCCATGGCGGCCGGACGCGAGGAATCGGGGATCGGCATGACCACGTCGATCTCGCCCGACTTGAAGCGGCTGCGGATCTTGTCGGCCAGGAATTCGCCCATCTTCAGGCGGGTGCCGTACACCGACGCGCCGTCGATGACCGAATCCGGACGTGCCAGGTACACGTATTCGAACGCGCAGGGATTGAGCGTCGGATTCTCGGCGCATTGCTGGTTGTACAGCTTGCCGTCGTTGTCGATGAAGATCGCCTCGCCCGGATTGACGTCGCGCAGGAAGCGGAAGCCCATGCCTTCCAGCGCCACCGATTCGCTGGCCATCATGTATTCGATGCCCTTGTCGCTCTCGTTGAAGCCCAGGCACATCGGACGGATGCCGAACGGATCGCGGAAGCCCAGCAGGCCGTAGCCGGCGATCTGCGACACCACCGCGTAGGAGCCGCGCACGCGCTTGTGCACCATGGCCACCGCCTTGAACAGCGCGGCCGGATCCAACGAGTAGCCGGTGGTGGCTTCCTGGATCTCGTGCGCCAGCACGTTGAGCAGCACTTCGGTATCGGAATCGGTGTTGATGTGGCGGCGATCGTTCTTGAACATCTCGATCTTCAACTGTTCCGCATTGGTCAGGTTGCCGTTGTGCGCCAGGATGATGCCGAACGGGGCGTTGACGTAGAACGGCTGGGCCTCTTCTTCCGAGGAGGAGCTGCCCGCGGTCGGGTAGCGCACCTGGCCGATGCCGGTATTGCCCGGCAGCGAACGCATGTTGCGGGTGCGGAACACGTCGCGCACCAGGCCGTTGGCCTTGTGCATCGAGAAACCGTTGCTGTGGTTGGTTGCAATGCCCGCCGCATCCTGGCCGCGGTGCTGCAGCAGCAGCAGCGCGTCATACAGCATTTGATTGACGGGGCTATGAGAGACGATACCGACGATGCCACACATGGTGGACTCCTAACGAAAAACGAAAACGAAAATGAACCGCTACTGCAAACCGCACCGATGCGCCCCGCCACGGGGCCAGGCATCAGACAGGGGCGGAAAAACTCACATGTTCCGCAAACTTGCCCGGCAGGAAGGGCATCACGGCCAGCGCCGCCTGCTCCACCCATGGACTCAATACCGCATCCTTCCAGAACGCCTGCTGCGGGATCGAGGTCGTGCCGCACAGCAGCGCCACGGCCACCACCACCAGCACGCCGCGCGCCACGCCGAAGATGCTGCCCAGTCCCCTGTCCACCAGCGTCAGTCCGCTGGCCTTGATCAATTCGCTCAATGTTCTCGCCACCAGCGCCATCAACAGCCGGGTGCCGATGAACAGCGCGATGAATGCCACGATCAGCCGCGTCGATTCGCCGGGAATCATTTCCGGCAGCATGGTCGCAAGCGCCTCGCCGTAGGCATTGGCCACCACCAGCGCCACGATCCAACTGGCCAGCGAGAGCACTTCCCGCACGAAGCCACGCAAGGTACCGATGATCACCGAACAGGCCAGCACCAGCAGCACCAGGTAGTCAAAGATCGTCACGATGACAACAATATGGAGCTATCGGAGCGCAAATTCAAGCTGGAACAATGGTCGCATTCAGGCCCAGTTTCTTGATCCGGGCGCCCATCTTCTCCGCTTCATCACGGTTGCCGAAGGGGCCGACGCGGATGCGCGTGCGGTCGCCGCCCTGGGTTGCGATCTTTTGCGTGTAGGAATGGATGCCGGCGCCGCTGAGCTTGTTGCGCAATTCATTGACCTTGTCCTGGGTGGCCAGCGCGGCCACCTGGATGACGAACTTGCCGCCGGACGCCGCCGGCTTCTTGTCGGCGGCCGCAGCCGAACCCGACTTGCCTTCCAGGATCGCCAGCGCGCGCGCGGAGTCGTCGCTGCCTTGCTCGGCGGCCTTGGGCTTGGGCGTTTCCTTCTTGGGAGCGTCCTTCTTCGGCTCGTCCTTATGCTCGACCACGGTCGACTTCTTCTCTTCCGGCTTGGCCGCGGGCTTGGCGGCCGGCTTTTCCACCGGCTTGGTCGGCGCCACCGAAGCGGCGGGCGGCGTCACCGGTTGCGGCGCGGCCACCGGCGGCGGCTGGCTGACGCTGGCAGGTTCGACGATTTCTTCCTTCTGGTCCAGGGTCGACGAAGCGGACGCCAGCTTGCCGTTATCCGCAGCCGGCTGCGCCGCATCGGGCTGGGCGCCGGTGGCGGCGGCCGTGGTGGCCGGCTGGTCCTTCGAGGGAATCTGGATGGCGATGTCTTCGTTGAGCGGCTTGGGCTCGGAATCGAGGATCATCGGCAGCGCGATGACCACGGCCAGCGCCAGGGCCACGGCGCCAATGAGGCGGCGACGCGCGCGTTTCTTTTCCGGCAACAGCGGGTCGGCGCCGGCCTCCTTGCCGGCCTTGCCGCGACCGCTGCCCGCGGCGCGGCCGGAGGTGTTGGCCGCGCGGCTGGTGCGGGTGCGCAATGCGGAAGATTGCTCTTCGGAACGCGAACGGAATTCGCCTTGATCGGAAGCAGAGTCCTGCTTGTTTTTACGGAAAAGCGAGAACAAGCCCATGCGGAGTCGTCTTGAATTGATCTGAATGTCTTGAAAAACTGCCTGGCAAATCAGGTCCTGGCACCGCGGGGCGCGGATGCCGGCTCCGGAATCGGGTTCGGGATCAGTGCAAACCCGGCCGGCGCGCTTGCATGACGCCTGCCACGGTCAGGAAGGATCCGAAAACCACAATTCTATCATTCTCGCCTGCTCTGCTCAGCGCATTTGCATAGGCGGCCGCCGGCGTTTCAAAGGTTTCGATGCTGCGCGCCGCGTCCCGCCTGAACTCCGGCTCGACGCCGGCGCCCAGCAACGCCTCTTTGAGCTGTTGCGCGGTGGCCGCGCGCGGCAGCGGCAGGTCGGTCACGCACCAGTGGTCGATCTTGTCCTTGAGATGGCCGATGACGCCTTCGATGTCCTTGTCCAGCATGGAGCCGAACACCGCGTAGGTATAGGGATGGAAGCCCATGTTGTCCAGATTCTGGGCCAGCGTGGCGGCGGCGTGCGGGTTGTGCGCCACGTCCAGGATCACCAGTGGCTGGCCCGGCAGCACCTGGAAGCGTCCCGGCAACTCCACCGTGGCCAGGCCGGTGCGCACTTCCTGGGCGCCCACCGGCAGCACTTCGCGCAATGCTTCCAGCGCGGCCAGCGCGGCCGAGGCGTTGAGGATCTGGTTGGCGCCGCGCAGGCTGGGGTAAGCCAGCGAATTGCGACGCATGCCACGTCCGCCATAGGCCCATTGTTGCTTGTCGCCCTGGTAGTTGAAGTCGCGGCCCATCAGCCAGAGGTCGGCGCCGATCTTTTCGGCGTGCTCGATCAGCGATTTGGGCGGCACCGGGTCGCCGCACACGGCGACCTTGCCGGGGCGGAAGATGCCGGCCTTCTCGAAGCCGATCTTCTCGCGCGTGTCGCCCAGGTATTCGGTGTGGTCGATGTCGATGCTGGTGACGATGGCGACGTCGGCATCGATCACGTTGACCGCATCCAGACGGCCGCCCAGGCCCACTTCCAGGATCACCACATCCTGCCTGGCGTCGGCCAGCAGCTTCATGATGGCCAGCGTGGTGAATTCGAAATAGGTCAGCGAGACCTCGCCGCATTCGATACGCCCCGCCTCCACCGCCTCGAAGGCCGCCATCAGTTGGGCGTCGCTGGCCATGTCGCCGCTGATGCGGGCGCGCTCGTTGAAGTGCAGGAAGTGCGGCTTGATGTAGAGGCCGACGCGGTAGCCAGCACGCATCAGGATGGATTCCAGCATGGCGCAGGTGGAACCCTTGCCGTTGGTGCCGGCCACCATGATCACCGGGCAGTCGAATTTGATATCGAGCTTCTGCTTGACCTGCATGACGCGGTCCAGCCCCATGTCGATCTGCTTGAAGTGGCGCTGTTCAAGCAAGGCCAGCCATTCGTTCAGGGTGCTGGGAGTCGGGGAAGCTTGCGATGTCATGGCACGTCTCGATCAGTAAGGCAACTGCATGGGAAAGCGAAAACAGAAAAAACAAAGCCCGGATTTGCCATCCAGCAAATCCGGGCCTGAAGTATACCGCGTATCAGGAAACGGTTTCGGCCGCCTGGTTTTGCAGCAGCGCCAGCAGATGGGCGATTTCCTCGCGCATCTTGCGGCGATCCACGATCATGTCGATGGCGCCCTTGGTCACCAGGAATTCGGCGCGCTGGAAGCCTTCCGGCAGTTTCTCGCGCACCGTGTTCTCGATCACGCGCGGGCCGGCGAAGCCGATCAGCGCCTTGGGTTCGGCCATCACCACGTCGCCCATGAAGGCGAAGGATGCCGACACGCCGCCCATGGTGGGGTCGGTCAGCACGCTGATGAAGGGCAGTTTCTTTTCGGACAGCTTGGTCAGCATGGAGGTGGTCTTGGCCATCTGCATCAGCGACAGCAGGCCTTCCTGCATGCGGGCGCCGCCGGTGGCGGTGATGCAGATGAAGGGCACCTTCTGTTCCAGCGCCGCCTGGGCGCCGCGGGCGAAGCGCTCGCCCACCACCGAGCCCATGGAACCGCCCATGAATTCGAATTCGAAGCAGGCCACCACGACCGGCAAGGTCATGATCGCGCCGCCCATGACCACCATGGCGTCGGTTTCGCCGGTGGATTCCATGGCGTCCTTCAGGCGGTCGGGGTACTTCTTGCTGTCCTTGAACTTCAAGGTATCGACCGGCAGGGCTTCCTGGCCGATCTCATAACGGCCGCCCTCGTCGAGCAATGCATCGAGACGAGCACGGGCGCGGATGCGCATGTGGTGGCTGCACTTGGGGCAAACGTGGAGGTTGGACTCCAGGTCGGTACGGTAAAGCACTGCTTCGCAGGAGGGGCACTTGACCCACAAGCCTTCCGGGATAGCTTTGCGGCTGGCGGAGCCGCGTTGAATCTGGGGTGGCAATAACTTCTCAAGCCAGCTCATAGATACCTCATAGATTTTTCCGGTGGCGAATTGTACCAGAGCCCGCCAGCAGCGAACGTAAAGCCGGCTCAAGCTTGCTTATAGGTAATTTTTTGCCGGTTTTACCGAAAAAAAAGATTGTCAAAAAACAAAGCCTCCGGCGCCGGCCGGAGGCTTCGCGGATCGGCCCGTGATCAGGCGTCGAGCGCTTGGCGGATGCCGGTCACGAAGGCTTGCACGGCTTCGCAGGCCTGGGCCGGCGGGGTGTTTTCCAGTTCCGAGATGATGCGGCTGCCGATCACCACGGCATCGGCCACCGCTCCCACCGCCTTGGCGGTGGCGCCGTCGCGGATGCCGAAGCCCACGCCGATGGGCAGCTTGACGTGCTTGCGGATGGCCGCAATGCGTTCGGCCACTTCGGCGGTATCGATGTGGCCGGCGCCGGTCACGCCCTTGAGCGACACATAGTACGAGAAGCCGCTGCTGACAGCGGCCACCTGGCGGATGCGTTCTTCGGTCGAGGTCGGCGCCAGCAGGAAGATGGGATCCATGCCGTTGGCCTGCATCTTCCGGGCGAATTCCTCGCATTCCTCTGGCGGATAATCGACCACGATGGTGCCGTCCACGCCGGCTTCCTTGGCCGCGGCGATGAAGGCATCGACGCCGAAACGCTCGATGGGATTGGCGTAGCCCATCAGCACCACCGGCGTGTGGCTGTTGGTCTTGCGGAATTCGCGCACGTAGCCGAGCACGTCATGGGTGTTGATGTTGAATTTCAGCGCGCGCTCGCAAGCGCGCTGGATCACCGGACCTTCGGCCATGGGGTCGGAGAACGGCACGCCCAGTTCGAGGATATCGACGCCGCCGGCCACCAACGCGTGCAACAGCGGCACGGTCAGTTCCGGTGCCGGGTCGCCGGCGGTGATGAAGGTGATCAGGGCCTTGCGTTTCTGCTCGGCCAGCTTGGAAAAGGTCGCTTGGATTTTGGACATGATGATGTGATGTTGTAGTCGTCAAACCAGCGGCTCACTCTTTGCGATGACGCAGCGGACTTAAAATCCGCTTCGTCATCGCGTGAGGCCGCACTGGTTGCAAACGCCGGCCTCAGCCCTGGCGCTGCTGCACGGTATGCATGTCCTTGTCCCCGCGGCCGGACAGGTTGGCCAGCACGATCTTGTCCTTGGGCAGCGTGGCCGCCAGCTTGGCGGCGTAGGCCAGCGCATGGCTGGATTCCAGCGCCGGGATGATGCCCTCGATGCGACAGCAGGTGTTGAAGGCTTCCAGCGCTTCCTCATCGGTGATGCATTCGTAGCTGGCGCGACCGCTGTCCTTCAGCCAGGCGTGCTCAGGGCCCACGCCCGGATAGTCGAGGCCGGCCGAAACCGAGTGGGTCTCGATGATCTGCCCGTTCTCATCCTGCAGCAGGTAGGTGCGGTTGCCGTGCAGCACGCCCGGCGAGCCCAGCGTCAGCGAGGCCGAGTGGCGGCCCGAATCCAGGCCATCACCGGCGGCTTCCACGCCGACCAGCTTGACGTCCTGGTAATCGATGTAGGGATAGAAGATGCCCATGGCGTTGGAGCCGCCACCCACCGCCGCCACCACGTAGTCGGGCTGGCGCGAGGCAATCTCGGGCATCTGCACGATGCATTCGTTGCCGATCACCGCCTGGAAGTCGCGCACCATCATCGGATAAGGGTGCGGGCCGGCCACGGTGCCGATGATGTAGAAGGTCGATTCGACGTTGGTGACCCAGTCGCGCATGGCTTCGTTGAGCGCATCCTTGAGCGTCTTGGAGCCGGACTCCACCGGCACCACCTTGGCGCCCAGCAGGTTCATGCGGTACACGTTCTGCAACTGGCGCTTCACGTCTTCGCTGCCCATGTACACGATGCACTCCATGCCGAAGCGCGCGCAGATGGTGGCCGTGGCCACGCCGTGCTGGCCGGCGCCGGTCTCGGCGATGATGCGCTTCTTGCCCATGCGCTTGGCCAGCAAGGCCTGGCCGATCACGTTGTTGATCTTGTGGGCGCCGGTATGGTTGAGGTCTTCGCGCTTGAAGTAGATCTGCGCGCCGCCGGCCAGCTCGGACCAGCGCTTGGCGTGATACACCGGGCTCGGACGGCCGACGAAGTGCTTCAGCTCGGTATGGAACTCGGCCAGGAACTGCTCGTCGTGCTGGTAATGCGCGTAGGCTTCGCGCAGTTCGTTCAGGGCCAGCGTCAGCGTCTCGGCCGCGAAGCTGCCGCCGTAGGGGCCGAAGTGGCCGCGCGAATCCGGCAGGTTGTAAGGCGCCGACTGATGCAAGGCGGCGGGAGCAATGGCTTGGCGCTCGGCGAAATTGCCGAGCGGGTTCAGTTCTTTCATGGAAATCCTCTGTACAGGTTGCGCGCTACGCTTGGGTAGCATCCGCCAGGCGGACCGCGCTGATGAAGGCCTCTATCCTGGCGGCATCCTTGATGCCCTTGGCCGCTTCGACACCGCTGCTGATGTCGACCGCGTAAGGGCGAACGCCGGCCACCGCCTCAGTGGCGTTGTGTACGCTCAAGCCACCACTCAAAACGGCCCGAGGCGCGAGTTCTTTTGGAATGAGAGACCAATCGAAAACCTTTCCGCTGCCGCCATACTCCTCGACCAGGGTGTCGAGCAGCAACCCGGTGAAGAACGGGCTGGCGGAACGATATTGATCTTCGCATTCTAGCAAATCGCCGGGCCGTGTCGAACTCCCGATGCGTGCGGCGCGCACAAAAGGCCGCACCACGGCCGCGGCGATGCGCGCGCACTCCTCGGCAGTCTCGTCGCCGTGGAACTGCAGCAGCGTCAGCGGCGCCAGGGCCAGCACTTCCCTCACCTCGTCCAGAGACGGATTGACGAACAGCCCGACGGTGCTGACGAAAGGCGGCACGCCCTTGATCAGCTCGGCGGCCCGCTGCGGCGTCACATAGCGCGGGCTCTTGGGATAGAACACGAAGCCGATGGCGTCAGCCCCGGCGGCGACGGCGGCGGTCACGTCCGGTTCGCGGGTCAGGCCGCAGATCTTGATGCGGGTACGGTGGGTCATGGCGATTGCCTGTACGAAAGTTGTCGTGATGTCATCGATCTGGCCGGCAGCTTCACAGCCATGGCCAGGAACGGTTTTCCTGCGGCAGCGCCCAGGCCTCGGGATAGTCTACGCGCGCCAGGTAAAGTCCGTCCGGCATGAAGGTCGGCGCGGCACGACTGCGGTTGCGCTGAGCCAGCACCTCGGCGATCCATTCCGGCCCCTGGTTGCCGTTGCCCACCACGATCAGCGAACCGACGATGTTGCGCACCATGTGATGCAGGAAGGCATTCGCCTTCAGCGTGAACACGATGATGTCGCCATGGCGGCGTACCGTGATGCTTTCCATCTTGCGCACTGGCGACTTGGCCTGGCATTCGACCGCGCGGAAGCTGGTGAAATCGTGCTCGCCGATCAGGTGCTGGGCGGCGCGATGCATGCGGTCGGCGTCCAGCGGACGGAAGGTCCAGCCAGCCTTGCCGGCCAGGAGCGGCGAACGCACCGGATGGTTGTACAGCACGTAATGATAGGTACGCGCCACCGCCGAAAAGCGCGAGTGGAAACCGAAACCACTCTGCGCCAGCGCACGGTCGGCGCCGTGCACCTCGGCCGCCTGCGCGGCGGCAGCGACGGCGGCGTCATCGACATAGGGGAATTCGCAGGCCCAACGCACCGCAATGGCCGGCGGCAGGAAGGCATTGGTGCCGCGCACCCAGGAGAACAGGTCGCGCGAGATCGGCGTGTCGAAATGCACCACCTGCTCCAGCGCGTGCACGCCGGCATCGGTGCGGCCGGTGCAGGTGGTGGCGATGGGCCGGGTGGTGAAACGCCGCAGCGCGGCTTCCAGTTGATCCTGCACCGTCTGGCGGTGCGGCTGGGTCTGCCAGCCTTGCCATTGCGAGCCGTCGTACTGCACGCCCAGCACCACGCGGCGCAGGCCGACATCGCCGGGCGTCGTCGGCGCCAGCGCCGTGGGAGCGAGCTCGGGTTGTGGGGAAATATCTGTCATGAATGTCACTGCGCGGCCGCTCCGCCACGCGCTTGCGGCGGCGGCGAATCGGGCCCGGTAAAACAAACGGGCACCTCATGCGAGGTGCCCGCGAGATGGACTATTGTAATCGCTGCGCGTTCAGCCCAGCGCGGCCAGCATGTCCTTGGCGCGTGCCACTTGCGCGTCGTTGCCGCCGCGCATGACCTCTTCCAGCAATTCGCGCGCGCCTTCCTTGTCGCCGATTTCCTGGTAGGCCGCGGCCAGATCCAGCTTGGTGGTCATTTCCGCCTCGAAGGCCGATTCCTCGTCTTCTTCCAGCAAATTGGCCGCCGACGGCTGGGCCGGAGCGTCGTCCGGCAGGCTGAGGTCGAGATCGGACAGGCTCATGGCCGGCTGCTCGTCCTCTCCGCCGTCCAGCAGGGCCGATGCCGAGGCAGCAGGCGTGGACGCGGCCGGCAGGATGGGCTCGTCGTCGTCCGGCTTGGCGCCGTTTTCCAGGTCGAGATCGAAGTCCAGATCCTTGCCCAGGTCCACGGCAGGCGCCGCAACCGAGGCAGCCGGCGTGGCCGACGGCTGGATCTCGGCGCCCTTGAAGTCGCTGAGATCGAATTCCATGCCCTGCTCTTCCGGCTCGGGCGCCGGTTCGGGCTCAGGCTCCGCCGGCTTGCCGCCATACAGCGGATTGGTCGGATCCAGCTCGATACCCAGCGCGGCTGCCTTGACCCAAGCCTCGTTCAGCCCGCCGCTCAACTGGTGCAGATCCTGCGCCACCTTGTTGAAGTTGTTGACGTCGGCGCGCTTGGCGTAGATCTCCAGCAGCTTCGAATGCAGGGCCTGACGCTCCGGCTGCGTCTGCAAGGCCAGCTTGAGGATGTCCTCGGCCTGCTCGTCGCGGCCGTAGGCGATATACATGTCGGCTTCCGAGATCGGATCGACCTGCGCTTCTTCCTCCACAGCGACAGGCTCAGGCGCCACCGCGGCGACGGCTTCTTCGGCTGGCGGCTCTTCGGCGATGGGTTCGGCGACGGCAGCGGCGACGGGCGCGGGGGCAGGCTCAGGCTCGATGGCGGGCTCGCCCGCCGGTTCGTCGGCCTTCTTCTTGCGGCGGCGCACGGCAACCACGCCGGCTCCCGCCACCAGCAGAGCGGCAATCACGCCGGCGCCGGCCAGCACGTAGGGGTTTTCCTTGATGCTATCGAAGAAGCCGCCCTTGGCCTTGTCGTCCGGCTTGGCCATCGCAGGAGCAGCCGGTGTCGCGGCCGGAGTGGCCGGCGCGGGAGTGGCGGGCGCGGCAGCGGGTGCAGCCGCCGTTTCGGCTGGTTTGTCGTCGGGCTTGGTCTCGGCGGCGGCCGGCTTGTCTTCCGGCTTGGCGGCTTCCGTCGGCGCCGGCGCCGCTGCCTTGGCCGCGTCGGCTTCCTTCTGCTGCTGCGCGGTCATGTCGGAGATGGTCTTGTTCTTCAACTCCAGCAGCTTCTGCAGGTTATCGACGTTCTTTTCCAGATCCTTGACGCGATCGTTGGCTTCGGCCAACGCGCGCTCGGAAGCGGCCTTGTCTTCGGCGGCGCCGGCATTGCCCGCGCTACCCTTGCCGCGGTTGGCGCGCGACAGCTCCAGGCGATCCTTAGCCTCCGCGCCCGAACGTTCTTCCACACGCGAGGTGATCTTGCCACCGCCGCTCTGGCTGCCGGTGCCCGGCTTGCGCGCCGGCGCGCTGGCGACCTGCGAGGCCAGCTTGTTGCGGTAGGCGTTGAAGTCCTGGGCCTGCGCCACCACCATGCCGCGCGCTTCGTTCTGATCGACGGCCGCGGCGGTCGGCTGATCCGGAATCGCCAGGATCTTGCCGGCGCGCAGGCGGTTGATATTGTTGCCCTGGAAGGCGTCGGGATTGGCGCGGTACAGCGCGATCAGCATCTGATCCAGCGAGACGTTGGTCTGCTTGTTGCGCGCGGCGATGCCAGCCAGTGTGTCGCCCTGCTTGACGCGGTAATCGGCTGCCTTGCCGCCTTCGGCGGTGGCGACGGCCGGACGGCCCACCTCACCCTGCCCTGCCGCCGGCGCCGCAGCGCTGGGGCTGGCTGAGGCCGGGGTATTGTCGGCCGACGCCTGCTGGCGACGGATGAGTTCTTCGGCCAGCGCGGATGGCGCCGGACGCTGGACGATATTGGTCGCGGGCTCTTCGCCGCTGACGGGAATCGGGGTGCTGCTGGCGGCCGGAGCGGGAGCCGCCGCGGGCGCGGCAGCCTGTGCTGGCGCCTGAGCCGGTGCGGACGCCGGTGCAGGCGTCGAAGCCGGCGCAGCGGCTTGCGCGGGAGCAGGTGCGGCAGCTTCAGCCTGCGCGGGGGCGGCGGCCGTTGACGGTGCCGCTGCGGGCGCTGCCGAGGCAGCCGGCGGTGCATTGTTGGCCGGGGCCGGTTCGCTCCTGGCGGCGCTCGGCGCGTTCGGCGTCAGCGGCGCGACCTGCGCGTTGCGCGGCGCCTTGCTGTCGGCCGGATCCAGCAGGAAGGTGTATTCGCGCACCAGCTTGGAATTGCCCGCGCTCAGTTCCAGCAAGAGATCCACGAAGGGATCGCTGACCGGCTGCGACGAGCTGATGCGGATGAAGTGGCGCCCCTGGCGCTGCTCGACCGCGAAGGACAGCGAACCGAGCACCGGATTGTAATCGACGTTGGCGCGACTGAAGGCCTCGGCCGATGCCAGGCGGGCCGACAGCTTGCCGGCTTCATCGGCGCTCACGGCGGTGACTTCGATTTCGGCGCGCAGCGGCTGGCCCAGCGAAGACAGCACGGTCAGCTTGCCCAGTCCGGCGGCATGCGCCCCCAGCGGCACGGCCAGAGCGAGCGCCAGCGCGGCGCTGAGTTTCTTGATCTGGGACAGAGGAAGCTTCTTGTTGGTATTCAGAGGCATGTTTTATATGGCGTAGAGAAACGTTCCGCTTAGAACCCGTCACGCTCTTATTGAAATGGAAGCCGTGAATGGGGGCATGTGCCGCACGATCCGGTTTTCCCGGCCGGCGCTGCTCTCTGCCCGTCGGCCGTTCCTCCGGGAACGCGCCTCTCGCAGGGTCCGAAGAGCCAGACTGCAGACCCATTTCATCAAATCCAGCAATCCTGCCCGAACCCGCAGACGCCGGCGCGGCGCATTCGGAGCTGTCCCCGGACGCTGCCTGACTGGCATGCAAGCCCTGTTTTGTTGGCTTTCATGAAATGAATTGGATTTTCAACTTATCATCAAGAACTTACACCCGCAAGTGTAACCAAGTTCTCAAGACGAGAAAAACCCGCCAGCAACCACATGCGTGGATGGTGGCGGGCTATTGTTGCAGACTGACAACGATATAGGCAAGCCCTATTCGCATTCAGCCGGCGACGGCATGTTGCCGGCCGGACAATGTCCGGCCCCTGAGCTTACTCCAGATTGCCCAGGATGATGCGCAGCATGCGGCGCAGCGGCTCGGCGGCGCCCCACAGCAACTGGTCGCCGATCACGAAC
The DNA here is from genome assembly GCA_009914615.1 of Herbaspirillum frisingense. Lineage (GTDB taxonomy): Bacteria > Pseudomonadota > Gammaproteobacteria > Burkholderiales > Burkholderiaceae_D > Herbaspirillum > Herbaspirillum frisingense_B. The sequence continues at coordinate 2,358 of WNDX01000051.1, read as the reverse complement.
GCGGAAATGTACTCCGGACCCTGGTTCAGCTTGCGCACACGGCCCACGCCGATTTCCAGGCCGCCGGTGATGGAGGCCGGGGTCAATTCCTTGACGGTCACGGGACGCTCGTTCGGCACCCACTTCACCCACGGGTTACCGGCGCGGATGATGGACTCGATCTCCGCCAGCGGCAGGTCGCGTTTGAGCTTGATGGTCAGCGCCAGGCTGTGACAGCGCATCGCGCCGATACGCACGCACAGGCCGTCCACGGGAATGATCTTCTCGTTGCCGAGGATCTTGTTGACTTCGGCCTGGCCCTTCCATTCTTCCTTGGACTGGCCGTTTTCCAGCTGCGCGTCGATCCAGGGGATCAGGCCGCCCGCCAGCGGCGCGCCGAAGAATTCGGTCGGCACGTCTTCGCGGATGGTCTTGGCCACCTTGCGGTCGATGTCCAGAATGGCCGACGACGGGGTCGCCAGCTCATCGGCCACGGCCGCGTTGATGACGCCCATGCCCTTGAGCAGTTCGCGCATGTGGTTGGCGCCGCCGCCGGAAGCGGCCTGGTAGGTCATGGAGCTGACCCACTCGACCAGGCCTTCCTTGAACAGGCCGCCCACGCCCATCAGCAGGATGGAGTTGGTGCAGTTGCCGCCGATGTAGTTCTTCACGCCACGGGCCAACGCATCCTTGATGACGTTGTTGTTGACCGGATCCAGCACGATCACGGCGTCGTCCTTCATGCGCAACGACGAAGCGGCGTCGATCCAGTAACCGTCCCAGCCGGCGGCGCGCAGCTTGGGGAAGATGTCATTGGTGTAGTCGCCGCCCTGCGCGGTAATAATGATGTCGCATTTTTTCAGCTCGTCAATGCTGTTGGCATCTTTCAGCGTCGTTTCCGTTTTGGCAAACGACGGCGCTTTGCCGCCCGCATTCGACGTCGAGAAAAACACCGGTTCGATGTGATCGAAATCACCCTCGTCCTGCATGCGCTGCATCAGGACCGAACCCACCATTCCACGCCAGCCAACTAAACCAACCAGTTTCATCATCTTTCCCTATTTAGAACTTCCATGGTTATCAACTTCGATTGAACACATTTGCCGGATCTTCCGGCGAGCAACCCGCCCACGCCGTGGGCGGGATTGTCCTTAACCGAGCGCCTTGACCACGGCCTCGCCCATCTGCTGGGTATTGACCTTGGTGGTGCCCTCTTCATAAATATCGGCGGTGCGCAGGCCTTGCGCAAGCACTTTCTTCACCGCGTTCTCGATGCGATCGGCCTGCTCGGCCTTGTTCAGCGAGAAACGCAGCATCATCGCCGCCGACAGGATGGTGGCCAGCGGATTGGCGATCCCCTTGCCAGCGATGTCTGGCGCCGAACCGTGCGAAGGCTCATACAGACCCTTGTTGTTGGCATCCAGCGACGCCGACGGCAGCATGCCGATGGAGCCGGTCAGCATCGCGGCGGCGTCCGACAGGATGTCGCCGAACATGTTGCCGGTGACGATCACGTCGAAGTTCTTCGGCGCCTTGACCAGCTGCATGGCGGCGTTGTCCACGTACATGTGCGACAGCTCGACCTCCGGGTATTCCTTGCCGACTTCGGTCACGATGTCCTTCCAGAACTGGAAGGTTTCCAGCACGTTGGCCTTGTCCACGCTGCACAGGCGCTTGCCGCGCTTGGCCGCGGCCTGGAAGGCGACATGCGCGATGCGGCGGATTTCCGGTTCCGAATAACGCATTGTATCGAATCCTTCGCGGGCGCCCTTGAACGGACCGTCCGGCGCTTCGCGCATGCCGCGCGGCTGGCCGAAATAGATGTCGCCGTTGAGCTCGCGCACGATCAGGATGTCGAGGTTGGCGACCAGCTCGGGCTTGAGCGAGGAAGCGCCGGTCAGTTCGGGATAGCAGATCGCCGGGCGGAAGTTGGCGAACAGTTGCAGGTGCTTGCGCAGGCCCAGGATGGCCTGTTCGGGGCGCAGCGCGCGTTCCAGCTTGTCGTACTTCCAGTCGCCCACCGCGCCGAACAGGATGGCGTCGGCTTCCTTGGCCAGCTTCAGGGTGCCATCCGGCAGCGGGTGACCGTGAGCTTCGTAGCCGGCGCCCCCGACCGGAGCGGTTTCCATCTCGAACGTCTCGCCCAGCGAATTCAGGACGCGCACCGCCTGGTCAACGATTTCCGGACCGATGCCGTCGCCCGGCAGGATAGCAATCTTCATGGCACTCTCACTCTCAATGTTCAGGTTATGATCGGGATAGGGGCGGCCAGAACCTGGCCGATCCCCTCCCACACCACCCGGCGTGCGGGTCCGCACCGGGCGGTTCGAGTCGTTGAGGTCAACAGAGCCGAGGTACCCCAAGCCGGTCGAAGTAGGC
>WNDX01000050.1 GCA_009914615.1 Herbaspirillum frisingense | reverse complement strand
GTTTGACTACATTGAGGTTGACTACAATCGGATCCGGCTGCACTCGACCCTGGGCTACCTCAGCCCAGAGCAGTACGAGCTGGCCAATGTCGCTTAGATAGGTGTCCGTAAATCAGGGGCAAGATCACACCTTCAAGGTGGCCACCGGCAACGGACGCGATACCGGCAACCAGGCGGCCGTCAATTCGGGCGGCCTGCAAGCCTCGCGCATCGGTTTTCGCGGCAAGGAAGACCTGGGCGGCGGCCTGAATGCGGAATTCGGCCTCGAAAACGGGTTCTCGGTCGATAACGGCGCCGCACTGCAAGGCGGCGCGCTGTTCGGCCGTCGTTCCATCGTCGGCCTGTCCGGCACGCAATTCGGCACGCTGCACCTCGGACGACGCAAGGATTTCACCGATGAAATCGCCGGCGCCTATTCCAGCATCACGCCCTACAGCGGTTTCATCACGGCCGTTCACGCCAACAACATGGACCGTATCGGCGGCAACCGCGCCAACAACATGATCTACTACAGCACGCCGACCTGGGGCGGTTTCCGCGCCAACGTCAGCTACGGCTTCGGCGAAGCGGCCGGCTCCATCGCCACCGGCCAGTCGCTCGGCTATGGCGCCAACTACGACCTCGGCCCCTTCGGCATCGGCTTCGGCTACTGGCAATCCAAACTGGGCACCACCGCCAATCCGACCAGCGACCAGGGTGCCGGCAGCGGCGCCGGCTGCAGCACCACCCTGGCGTCGAATGCCGGCAAGGCCGGCCAGACCTGCATCAAGACCTGGATCCTGGGCTCTCACTACGACTTCGGCAAGGTCAACCTGCGCGGTACCTATTCCCAGGTCAGGCAGCCGCTGCTGGTCAGCGGATCGGGCGCGGCGCCGAATTTCAATACGGCCTTCAGCGCCACCACCGGCACAGCGGCTTTCACCGCTGGCGGCTCCAATAACAGCAAGGCGCAGATCCTCGACGTCGGCGCCGACATTGAGCTGACGAGCGCCCTCACACTGACCACCAGCTTCATCCAGTCGCGCTACGACTTCATCGGTTCCGTGAACAAGGGCAAGCTGACCATGTACATCGCCGGCCTGCAGTACTACCTGTCCAAGCGCACCACGCTGTACACCACCGCCGGCACCCAGGGCGCATCCGGCATGTACAACCCGGGCGTGGGCACGGGCGCGCCGGGCGCCGACAACCGCACTAGCTTCGTGGCCGCCGGCATCCGCCACACGTTCTGAGCAAGGCGTCACCTGTCGTCGTGGTATTGACATCTCTCTGTTTCGCGGCCCGTTATCGGGCCGTTTTTTTGTCCGGAACAAGCATGACCCAAGAGACGTCGGCGCCTGTTCATGTCTCTTGATTTGATCGACGCGAGATCCGACAGGACGTCAGCATTCGCCCGGCAGCAAGACAGGAGAATCGCCGTGGCACGGCAGCCGAATCCCGGCAGCCGCATGGGGAATGGCGGCTTGCCCGTGCCTATTTGAAGGCAAAAAAAAAACGCCGCTCCAGGCGGCGCATCAACCAAAGCGATCCGGCCGAGGCAATGAATCAGGCCAGTCGGGGCAAAGAAACGTCCCGTTCTCCGACGGCCCGCGCATCCTCGATCACCTCCGGCGCGGGCCATGCCGGCGAGGCTGATACAGCTCCGTCGCCGGCGTCGATCTTGAAGACGGCCACCGCCGTGGCCAGCAGCGCCGCCTGTTCGCTCATGCTGCCCGACGCCATCGCCGCCTCGCCGACCATCTCGGCGTTCTGGCGCGTCATGGCTTCCATCTGGCGCACGCGGGTATTGATGTCGTCGATGCCGCTGCGCTGCGCATCGGTGGCGCGGGCGACATCGTTGACCACTACCGAGATGCGCCGCACCTCTTCCACCAATCCGCCGATCAGGCGGCCGGCATTGCCGGCCATCTCGGTACCCGTATTGACGGTGTGCACGGATTGTGTGATCAGGGCCGAGATCTCCTTGGCGGCGTCGGCCGAGCGCCGCGCCAGGCTGCGCACCTCGGCCGCGACCACGGCGAAGCCGCGCCCTTGCTCGCCGGCCCTGGCCGCTTCGACGGCGGCGTTCAGCGCGAGGATATTGGTCTGGAAGGCAATGCTATCGATCACGCCGATGATTTCATGGATGGCGCCCGATGCGGCGCGAATCTCCCCCATGGTGGACACCATGCGCTCCATCGCCGCACCGCCCCGGGCTGCGGCGCCCGAGGCCGAATCGGCGATGCGGCCCGCCTCTTCCACGTTCTCGGCGTTGAGGCGGACGGCTTCATGAAGTTGCTCCACCGATTGCGCCACCTGGCGCAGCGAACCGGCCTGGGCATCGGTGCGGCCCGACAGCCGGGCATTGCCCTGTGCGATATCGCCGGCGGCGGCATTGATGGCATCGGTGCCGCTCCGCACGTCGCCGACGATGGCCGAAAGCCGCTGGTTCATGCCGCGCAGCGCAGCCAGCAGGCGCCCGATCTCGTCGCGGCCTTCCCCTTCGATGGCCGAAGTCAGATCGCCCCGGGCCACACAGGTGGCGACCGCGACGGCGGTGTTGAGCGGCCGGACGATGCCGGCCCGGATGGTGGCGGCAAATGCCGCGCCGGCCGCGACGGCAAAGAGCGCGATCAGGTCGATCATCCAGGTCAGATGCCGGTCGCGTTCGACCGACGCCGCCAGCACGTCGCGCACGGCCTTCTGTTCTATCGATACCAGCTTCTCCATCTCGGCGATGGCTTGCCGGTGTAGGGGATCGACCTTGCCGGAGATCAGTTGAACCGCCGTCTCCATATTGAAGGACAAGGCGCTGGTGGTAGCCTCCTTGAGCGCATCGCCGATCTCGCCCTGCAAGCGCGTGATAACGGCGATGATGCGGCTTTCCTCCTGATCCAGGCCGGATTGCCTGAGCCGGCCCAGCGCGGCCTGGTATTGCCGGCTGGTCGCCTCCGCACGGTCGGCCTCGCATTGCATGTCGCCCACGTCCGACTGCAGGGCGATGTTGCGCATGGCGATGCCGCCTTCCAGCAGGGCATCCTTCATGCGGCCGGCCAGTTCGCTCTTGGTATAGGAAGCGTTGAGCTCGTGGATCAACTGTTCCTTGTTCCTGGCGTTGAGCAGGTTGACCGTCGCCACCACCGCCACCAGCATCGCCAGCACACATCCGAAACCCACGATAAGCCTTGCCCCGATGGACAATCCAAGCAATTTCACAGCCGCCTCTCCTGTTCAAGACCGCCGGACGACGTCACAATACCGCGCCGCGATGCCGGCCCTTGAACGCGACGAGGGGATGGATCGTGCTATTGCATATCGTTCAGGTGGCAGGCCGACCAGTGGCCGGGCGCGATGTTCCTGAGCAGGGGGCGCTCCTGGCTGCAGCGCGGCATGGCGTGCGGGCAGCGCGGGTGGAAGGCGCAGCCGCCGGGCGGGCGCAAGGGACTGGGCAGCTCGCCGGAAATCGGCCGGTGGGTGGTCGTCTTGCGATCCAGCCTGGGGGCATCGGCGATCAGCGCCTGCGTGTAGGGATGATTGGGCGAGGCGAACACCGAGCGGGTATCGGCCAGCTCGATGATGCGGCCCAGATACATGATGGCGACGCGATCGGCGATGTATTCCACCACGGCCAGGTTATGGCTGATGAAGAGGTAGGTCAGCTCCTGGGATTCGCGCAAGTCCATGAACAGGTTCAGGATCTGCGCCTGCACCGACACATCCAGCGCCGACACCGCCTCGTCGCACACCACGAACCTGGGATTGAGGGCCAGCGCGCGGGCGATCGCGATGCGCTGGCGCTGGCCGCCGGAGAACTGGTGCGGATAGCGCTGCGCGTAGCTGGCATCCAGCCCGACCTGCTTGAGCAGGCCGGCGACGAAGCCGGGTGCGTCCTTCCTGGAAATCAAGCCATGCTGGAGCGCCGCCTCGCTGATCACCTGGTCGATGCGCTGGCGCGGGTTGAGCGACGCATAGGGATTCTGGAACACCATCTGGATGTTCAAATGCGTGCGGATGCGATCCTCGCCCAGCGGCATGCCATCGAACGTGAGCGCACCGGCGGTGGGTTGCAGCAGGCCGGCGATCAGGCGGCCCACGGTCGATTTGCCGCAGCCCGAATCGCCCACCAGGCCCAGCACCTCGCCGCGCGCCACGCTCAGCGACACGTCGTTGACGGCATGCACCCGCACTTCCTCGGCCTTGGATAAGCCCAGCGCCGCGCCCAGCCGCTGGAATCCGGACGGTTTCGCGCCGAAACTCTTGCTCAGGCCGGCGGCTTCTAACAATGTAGTCATGATGGAGTCAAAGGATGAAAACAGCGGTGTTCCCGGGCGCCGTGACGGACGACGGGCGGCGTCTGGCGGCATGCTGCCGTAGCGCGCTGGCAGCGCGGCGCGAAGCTGCAGCCCGGCGGCAGCGCCAGCAACGGCGGCGCGCCGCCGGGAATGGAATACAGGCGTTTTCCGTGATGCTCGGCCTGCGGCAGCGAATCGATCAGGCCGCGCGTATAAGGGTGCAGCGGATTGCCGATGACCTCATCGACCGGCCCCTGCTCGATCACGCGACCGGCATACATCACGCACAGCTCGTCGGCCAGATCCTTGACCACGCTGATGTCGTGCGTGATCCAGATCAGCGCGGTGCCGCTGTCGCGCGCCAGTTGCTTCATCTCGAACAGGATCTGGGCCTGGATGGTCACGTCCAGCGCCGTGGTCGGCTCGTCGGCGATGATCAGGTCGGGATTGTTGATGAGGGCATTGGCGATCGACACGCGTTGCCGCATGCCGCCCGACATCTCATGCGGATAGACGCGCATGCGCTCCCTGGGCGAGGGGATGCCCACCCGCCGCAGCGCCTCTTCCACCCGGCGTTCGCGCTCGGCGCGGTTCACCCTCTTGTGGATGTGCACGGTCTCGCCCAACTGGTCTCCGATGCGCAGCACCGGATTGAGCGACATCATCGGATCCTGGAAGACCATGGCGATGCGGTCGCCGCGCAGCTGCTGCCAGCGCGTGGGCGAGGCCGCGCACAAGTCCTCGCCGTCGAACAGGATCTGGCCGGAGGCCACGCGCCCCGGTTTTTCCAGCAGGTTGATCAGGGAGAAGGCGGTCACCGACTTGCCCGAACCGGATTCGCCGACGATGCCCAACACCTGCCCGCGCTCCAGCGTGAACGAAACCTTGTCCAGCGCCCGCGCCACGCCGGCGCCGGTATGGAATTCGGTGACCAGATCTTTTACTTCCAGCAATGCCATGGTGTTTTCCTATGCAGCCCGGTCAGAGATCGGATTTGGGATTGAGCACCACGCGCAGCTGGTCGCCGACCACGCTGATCGACACCACCAGGACCACCAGCGCGATGCCGGGGAACATGCTGATCCAGTACTCGTTGGAAAGGATGTAATCGAAGCCGTTGGAGATCAGCAACCCCAGCGAGGGCTGCGTCTGCGGCAGGCCGATGCCGAGGAAGCTGATGGTCGCTTCCAGCGAGATGGCGTTGGCCATCTGGTTGGTGGCCGTCACGATCAGCGGCGCCATGCAGTTGGGCAGCACATGACGGAACATGATGCGGCGCGGCGACAGCCCCTGGCCCATGGCCGCCTCGATGTAATCCTTGCGGCGTTCCACGATCGCGGCGCCGCGCACGGTGCGCGCGAAGATCGCCCATTGCACCAGCACCAGCGCCATCAGCGTCTTGTCCACCCCCTGCCCCAATACGGCCAGCAGCACCAGCGCCACCAGGATGGTCGGAATGCTCAGTTGCACATCGACCACGCGCATGAGAACGGCATCCACCTTGCCGCCGAAATACGCGGCCACCAGGCCGACCGTGGTACCCACGGCCAGCGCCGCCAGCGCGCTGATCACGCCGATGCCCAGGCTGATGCGCAAGCCGTACAGAATGGCGCTGAACATATCGCGGCCGGCGCCGTCGGTGCCCAGCAGGAACGTGATGGCGCCGGTATCGCTCTGGGCGCCCGGCGCGCGTTCGGCTTCCATCACCGACACCTGCGCCAGGTCGTAGGGGTTCTGCGGCGAGATCCATGGCGCCGCCAGCGCCACCACGATCAGGATCAGCAGCAGCGCGAGCGCCGCGGTGCCGACCCGGTTGCGCAGGAAGCGCCGCAACAGCATCAGGCTCATGCTCTCGGGCGCGGCCGCCGGCGCAGTTTTTTCGGCGGAGGGCTGGGCCGCTTCCGCTTGTGCTTCATTCATCATGACCAGTTCCAGGGACGAGGAAATCGGGATAAGGCAGGCGCCGGCATCAACCGCGCGAGCGCAGCCGCGGATCGAGCACCAGGTACAGCGCATCGACCACGAAGTTGATCAGCACGTACAGCAGCAACACCACCATCAGGTAGGCGACCACCACCGGGCGATCCAGCTGCAGCACCGAATCGATGATCAACTTGCCCATGCCGGGCCAGGCGAAGATGGTTTCGGTGATCAGCGAAAAGGCGATCAGGTGGCCGAACTCGATGCCCATCACCGTGATGATGGGAATCAGCACGTTGGGGCCGATATGGCGGAACATCAGGCGCCACGGCCCCACGCCCTTGGCGCGGGCGAACTTGACATATTCCTGCTCCGCCACTTCACGGGTGCCGGCCTCGGTCATGCGCATGACCAGGGCGATGTTGTGCAAGGCCAGCGTGGCGGCCGGCAGGATCATGTACTTGACCCCGGCCCAGCTCAGGAAACTGACCTGGATGCCGAACAGCGAAGACGTCGGCCCGCGCCCGCCGGAGGGCAGCCAACCGAGATTGACGGAGAACACCAGGATCAGCAGCAGTCCCATCCAGAACACCGGCACGGTCACGCCAAAGATGGAAAAGCCCATGGCGAACTTGTGCAAGCGGCTGCCCGGGCGCAACCCTGACCACAGGCCCAGCGGAATCCCGATCAGCGCGGACAGCAACAAGGCCAGCAGTGCCAGCTCGAAGGTCGCCGGCATGCGTTCGAAGATCAAGCCGAGGGCGCTCTGGTTGAAGACGAAGGAATTGCCCAGGTCGCCATGCAAGGCGTTGACCAGGAAGCGCCAATATTGCAGCGGCATCGGCAGATCCAGCCCGAGCGCGGTGGAAGCCCGGGCGATTTCCTCTGCCGAGGCGTCAGGCGCCACCAGCAGATAGATGGGATTGCCCACCAGATTGATCCCGACGAACGCCAGGATGGACATGATGAACACCACCAGCAGGCTTTGCAGGGCACGCCTGAAGAGCATCTCAAGCATGGCGGCCTCCGGCGGGGATACTGGCTTCGCGTAAAGTATCTGGCATGGTATCGGAATAGTTATATTTAAAACACTGTCTCACTGATCAATACTATATGCATGCGACCGGTGCGCGTCAAAATCTTTTCCAGGACGCCGACGCACTGCCCTTGCCCGGGAAATCACGCCTGCCCATCGGTGTCGCGACGCGGAATAAGCGGCAGCACCACATGCGAAGAGCGCGTCTTGTCCATATAGATGCGGTTGGTCGCGATCTCGGTGCGCGTGGAGGCGCCGTCGGGTTCCCCGGTGTTCGGGTTGCAATCGAAGCGCGGGTAGTTGCTGCTGGAAATATCGATGCGAATTCTGTGCCCGCGCACGAACAGGTTGCTCGTCGGGAAGGCTTCGATGTCGATTTCATAGACCTGGCCAGGCGCCATCAGGGTTGGATGCTCCCAGGAATTGCGATAGCGGGCGCGCAGGATGCCGTCCGTCAGATTCAGTGCATAGCCCTGTGGATAATCCGGCGACGGCGGATAGACGTCGATCAGCTTGAAGGTGAAATCGGTATCCACGCAATCCGAACTTATCCACAGCCGGGCGTGAATCACGCCGCTGACTTCCACGTCCTCCTCCAGCGCCCCGGTCTCGAACACCAGCACGTCGTCGCGTTCGGCCAAGGCCTTGAACGGCGCCCTGGCGCCGAACACCTGGGCCGAACCGCGCTGGTCGAAGGCGCCGCCGAACATGTAAGGCTCGCCCGAGGTGACCGCGCCACCGACAGTGGGCACGGGATCGCGCGGATCGTAGCGATAGGATTGCGCCGCGTCCTGTTCCTGCGGCGCTTCCCTGCGCAATGCACCGCCGGCGTGCAGGTAAAAGGGTGTCAGGCGCGCATCCGGGATCGGCCAATCCTGCTCGGCGCGCCAGCGACCGCCGTGATCGATGCGCCCGGCCACGTTCTTGCATCCGCTGCCGCCGCCCATCACGAACAGGCTCACCGGCGGCAACGGCAGGCCTGCGCCGGCCTGCTTGAGATGCTGATCGAACCAACGCAGGCGGATATCGAGGAAACTCGTGCCCAGATAGGCATCCAGCGTCGCACCGGGGCCGAAATCGGCATCGCCGGAATAGGTGAACGAGCGGTTGCCGTGTATCCATGGCCCGAGAATCAGATGGACCGGCCCCGGATTGATGCGGCGCAGGCCCGCGTAGTTTTCGCTGGCCGTACGCGAATACGGGTCATACCACGATGACATATGCACCATGGCCGCGGCCGGGAAGTGTTCGTAATAGCCGCTGGCGTACAGGCCGGCCTGACGCCAGTAATCGTCGAAACTGCCCTGCGCCCATTGCTCGAAGAAATAACTTTCATACTCGGGCGCGGCCGACAGCGGAGAATTTCCGATCGACCATTCGGTGGAACGCGCCATCCAGTCTTGCATGTCCACCTTGCGCAGTTGCGCGGCCGTATCCTGGTCGCCGCGCGCGACCGCCAGTTCCAGCGCGCGGTTGAGCGCCCAGGTCGCCTGCTTCATCTCGAACGCGCCGCCCTGACGGATACCGCCCTGGTAGGCGCTGGAGAAGCCGCCCGAATCGAGGAACATCGCCGCCACGCCCGGCGCCCCCAGGCTGGCCAGCGCCGCCTGGTTGTGCGCCGCGTAGGACAGGCCCATGGTGCCGATACGGCCGTTGCACCAGGGCTGCGCGACGATCCAGGCGCAGGTGTCGAAGCCGTCCTCGGCCTCGTTCACGTATTTGGCGAATACGCCTTGCGAGGCATAGCAGCCGCGGCAGTCCTGATAGACCACCACATACCCCTGGCGCACGAAATGCTGCGCCACCTCGGCGCGGCTCTTGACGCGCGGATCGGCGGCGCTCAGTTCGCTGCGACTCGGCAGATGCTTGCCATAGGGCGTGCGTTCGAAGATCACCGGAAAACGCTGGGCATCGCCGGCCGCGCTGCCCAGCGGGAAATACACGTCGGTGGCCAGCAGCACGCCGTCGCGCACCCGGACCTGCAGGTCGCGCAACAGGGCGCAGTCCCCGGAGACGGGGATGATGTCGGCGTTTGGCTGCGCCTGGGCTGCCTTGTTCATTATGTCATTCATCATTTATTCAACTGCTGGCAAGAACCATCGGATAGGGCACGGAAGCCTTGGATGCAACGCGCCGCGGCGCAAAAAAGGCAAGCCGCTCCCCTCGCCCGCCCGGGCGATTTCAATCGACTGCATGTCATGACAGGAAACCCGCGCGGTGCACCGGGGAACGGTGCAGGCATGGCGACCGGCGCCGCCGTGCGCGGTTTGTTTATTGTTTGCGGATGTCGGTCGCCATCGTGAAGCCATCGGCGCGCGGGACGATGGACAGCGTCTTCTTCATCGCCCAGGCCACGTTCAGATGCTGTAGCGGCAAGACGGCTTCGTCATCAAGCGCGGCCCTGGCCGCTTTCTTCTGCCAATCCAGGCGCTCCTTCTCGTCGTTGGCGGCCGCCGCCTTTTCGATCAGGGCGTCCACCTCCTTGTTGTTGTAGCGCCCGTAGTTGTTGGCGCCGCCGCCGGACTTGTTATAGCTGTGGATCATGGACGCCAGCAGGGTGCCCGAATCGCCGGTCACCGCGCCCGTCCCCAGCAGGGAGACGCTGAACTCCGGCTCGCCGCCGCTGGCGCCGGCCAGCCGCGACTGGAATACCGAGAACGGCATGGTCGCCACGTCGGCCTTGATGCCGATCTGATTGAACACCTGGGCGATCGCTTCGCACAGTTTGGCATCGTTGACGTAGCGGTTGTTGGGGCAATGCATGGTCAACTTGAAGCCGTTGGGATAACCGGCTTCGGCCAGCAGCGCCTTGGCTTTCTTCAGGTCGTAGGGCAAGCCCTTCAACTCCGGGTCGTAGCCGAAGAAGCCCTTGGGCACCAATTGCTCCGAGGCCGTGGCGTCGCCTTTCATCAGAAAGCGGATGATGCCGTCGCGGTTGATCGCCGACGCCATCGCCTGGCGCACCTTGAGATCCTTCAGGGGATTCTTGGCCAACGGGCTGCCATCGACGGCTTTCACGAAGGGGGAGTTATCGCGGAACTGGTCGAGGGCAAGGTAATTCAGCATGTACGACGTGACCGACTGCAGCTTGTAATCCTTCAGCGAAGCGGCCATGTTGGCCGGCACGTCGTTGATGATATCCACCGAACCCGACAGCAGCGCCGCGGCGCGCGCCGGTTCGCGCGGGATGAATTGCAGGGTGACCTGGTCCCAGGGTTCCTTGGCGCCCCAGTAGTCAGGATTGCGGGCCAATACGATGTTCTGGCCGTGCGCCCAGTTCACGAACTTATAGGGGCCGGTGCCGATGGCGGACTTGCCGGTGGCAAAGGATTCTTCGCTGACATCCGCGCCCAGCGACTTAGGAATGATGGCGACCAGGCCGAGGTTTTCCGGCAGCGTCGGGCTGACCTGCCTGGCCTTGACCTGAACCGTGAGAGGACCGGTGACGGCGATGCTCTCCACATTGCGCAGGTAGGAACGATAGGTTCGCGGGCCGGACAGGCGCATCGCGCGCTCGATGGAGAACTTGACGTCATCGGCGGTCAGGGTGGCGCCGTTGTGGAACTTCACGCCGGGGCGCAGCTTGAATTCCCAGGTGGTCGGATTGACCAGGCGCCACGACAGGGCCAGACCGGGACGCGGACGCAGGTTGGCGTCGGTGGCCACCAACGACTCGTACACGTGGTTCCAGATATTGCGGTTGGCGCCATTGAGGACGTGCGGATCGGCGGAAGTCAGTTCCGCCTTGAAACCGATCTTCAGGTCCTCGGCCGATGCAGGGCTTGCGACCGGGGCCAGCACGGCCACCGCCAGTACCGCGCCCATGATGCCTCGTCCCGACAGCCATGAAAATGCGTGCGACATAGACCTTCTCCTCCCTTATGCGTTTTTTGCGTTTCGTGAAAATGTACCGGATCCCGCCTTGCCTGCACATCGCAGCAAACTCCGTGCCTTGCTTCTTTTCCTTGTTCTTCACGGCTCAACGAAAACCGATCTGTTCCGACAGATCGCGCGCCGCCATCACTGCCGCCTCGATCACCGCCGTCATCCCGGCGCCGGCGATCCGGGCTTCCGGCCCGGCCACGCTCAGCACGGCCACCACCTCCCGGCTGGCATCACGCACCGGCGCGGCCACTGCCACCGCGCCCGGCACCACTTCGCCATACGACAAGCCGTAACCCAGGCCCTGGATCTTTGCCAGGGCGTGGCGCAGGCTGCTTTTGCTGACCAGCGTGGCCTGCGTGAAACTGGCTCGCGTGTGCGCCATGACCGCCTCCAGCACATGCGGCGGCGCATGGGCCAGCAACACCTTGCCCGCGGCGCCCGCATGCAAGGGCCGCCGTATGCCGACGCGCCGCGGCCCCAGTCTGGCGTGTTGCGGGTGCTCCCAGCGGGCGATGCACAGCGACTCCTGCCCGTCGCGGATGCGCAATTGCACGCTTTCTCCGCACACCATTCCCACTTGCTGCATCACCCGTCCCGCCGCCAGCGCCAGCGCCGCCTGCGATCCGGCGGCCAGGCCGAGATACAGCGCGTGGTGCCCGAGCGTGTAGAGCGGCGTCCGGGTATCGCGCATGACCAGCCCGTGCTTTTCCAGCGTCCTCAGCATGCGAAAAGTGCGCGCCTTGGTATTGCCCGCGCGCACCGACAACTCGGTCACCCCCAGGCCGGGGGCCTGAGCGACGAGGAACAGCAGCTTCACGGCATCCTCGACTGCATCGATCGTGTAATCAGCCATCAGATGTTTACCGGAAGGAGTTGTGTCTCAGCACCCGCTCATGCATTCATGCGTATTTAGGCGTATTTATGCGCATGAATGCGCATGAGTACGCATCCACGATGTTTCGACTAAAGATACGTCGTAACACTGAACAACATCATATAAGCGGAAAGATCGCCACGTCAACCAGATGTATCAAAAAATATTACGATGTATCTATAGATGAAACACGACATGAAATACAACAGTCGTCCATCACGGCGCCGCGGCCGCACCTCGTTCTCCTGCCGATGACATCCGTCAGCCAATTGACAGGCTTGCCGGTCGATAACGGAATACAGTCTTGAAACGTGATGAATGGTTACGCTCGTGCAGCACGACAGCACGTGCCCTACGGTGCCGAATCAAGGACGTCGCGACCGGAAATGCGCCTCCGCAAAAACCATCGTGGTTCAGTTTCAGGTGCTATTGTTTCGCTCAGTGAGATTAGGTAATATCCAGAAGCTTCGCGGGGAGGGGCATGGGAGCGGCAACGCCCCGGCTTTCCCGGCGCCGGATTGGTTACTCAGGAAGGTTTTATGACATACACAGTGGATGCGGTTCAGAAGGCCATGGAACTGCTGTTCCTCGTCGCCGAAGAAGGCGGAAACGGCGTCACGGAATTGGCCCGCCGGTCGGGCAATACCAAGGCGCGCGCCTTCCGCCTGCTGACCACGCTGGAGGAATGCGGTCTGGTGCGCCGCCAGATGCCCATGGCGACCTACAGCCTGGGATATCGCGCGCTGATCATCGGCACCGCGGCGCAAAGCCAGCTCAACCTGATCCAGATCGCCAACGAGATCCTGGAGACGGTCGGCAAGGAATGCAACGAGAGCGTGCTGGTGCGCATCCGCGACGGCCTGGAAACCGTGTGCATCGCCTGGTGGGACGCGCCGCATGCGGTGCGCGTGCACAATCAGCTCGGCACGCGCCGGCCACTGGGCGTGGGCGCCTCGGGCAAGCTGCTCCTGGCCTACTCGCCGCAGGAAGTGCTCGACCAGGTGTTGGGCAGCGACTTCAAGAAATTCACCGACAACACCATCGTCAAGCGCACCGACATGAAGAAGGAGCTCAAGAAGATCTCCGAAGAAGGATTGAGCATCTCGGAATCCGAACGCACCGCCGAAATGGTGGCGGTGGCCGCGCCGGTGCGCGACGCCAGCGGCGCGGTGATCGCGTCATTGTCGATGTCGGCGCCGTCGAGCCGCGTCTCGCGCACCAATCTCAAGAAGCATGCGGAAATCATCACGCGCAGCGCGCAACGCTTCTCCGAGGCACTGGGTTACGTCGGGCAATGAAGCCGGGTTGATGCGCCGGCCGCCGGCGACGGCGACGTCGTCCCGGCGGCGGACAGCAGCAATAGTCGGCCCGGCCTGCCGGCCGGGTGGCGCTTACGTATAATTTACGGATCCGCCACCGACCCGCAGGACATCCGCCATGCCCCCGACATCCGCCATCCGCTCCGCCTTCACACCCACCGGCAAGCTGCGCGCCTCCATCAACCTGGGCAATCCCATCCTGGCCGGCAAGGATGCCGATGGCCAGCCGGCCGGGGTCTCCGTCGATCTGGCGCGGGCGTTGGCGCTGGAGCTGGGGGTGACGCTGGAACTGGTCGTGTTCGACGCCGCCGGCAAGTCGGTCGATGCCGTGGCCGCGGAGCAGGCCGACTTCGGCTTCTTCGCCATCGATCCGGTGCGCGGCCAGCAGATCGCCTTTACCGCGCCCTATGTGCTGATCGAAGGCTATTACCTGGTCAAGGACGAATCGCCGCTGCGCAGCAACGACGAAGTCGATCGCGTCGAGCATCGCGTGGTGGTCGGCAAGGGCAGCGCCTACGACCTCTACCTGACGCGTGAATTGAAGCACGCCGCCATCCTGCGCGCGCCCACCTCGCCGGCCGTGGTACAGCACTTCCTGCAGGAAGGCGCGGACGTGGCGGCCGGCGTGAAGCAGCAGCTGGAGCGCGACGCCGCCGCAGCCGGTGGCCTGCGCCTGCTCAACGAGCGTTTCATGGTGATCCGTCAGGCCATGGGCACGCCCAAGAGCCGCGGGCCGGAGGCGGCGGCTTTCCTGGCAGCGTTCGTGGAAAAGATGAAGGCCTCCGGCTTCGTCGCCGCGGCGCTGGAGCGGCACGGCATCAGCGGCGCGTCGGTGGCGCCGGCGCAATGAGATCGCCGCTGGCTA
The DNA here is from genome assembly GCA_009914615.1 of Herbaspirillum frisingense. GTDB lineage: Bacteria > Pseudomonadota > Gammaproteobacteria > Burkholderiales > Burkholderiaceae_D > Herbaspirillum > Herbaspirillum frisingense_B. The sequence goes on along the minus strand of WNDX01000050.1, from coordinate 14,595 downwards.
GGCACGCATGAAAAAGGGGCCGGTGGGTCCCTTTTTCATTTCTCCCGCGAGATTCAGAACATGCCGTTGCCGCTGGCCGTGGTCTCCGGCACCGGCTGCATCACGTCCCAATGCTCGATGATCTTGCCATCCTTGTCGAAGCGGAAGATATCGACGATGGCCATGCCCTTGTCCTCCGGCCCGGTCACGGTATGCACGTGCAAGGCCACCAGGTCGCCATCGGCGATGGCCTTGTGGACGGTGCTGTGGCGCTGCGGACTGCGCGCGAAGATCTGCGTGAAGGCCGCGACAAACGCCGCCCGTCCATTGGCCACGCGCGGATTGTGCTGGCGATAGCCATCGGCGATGTAGCGCTGGGCGGCGGACAAATCATGCCGGTTGAAGAATTCATCGTAAAAGGCCAGCGCGTTGCGCTTGTTGGCCTCGGCCTGGCCAGCGGTGGCAGTCACCGCCGCCGCGTCAGGCGCGGCCGGTGTCATCGGCGCGCAGGCGGACAGCAAGCCGACCAGCGGCAGACAGTAAATCAAGAGCAGGTGTCGGACGGACATGGATCGCCTATCGAATGAAAAAACGGCGCCGCCTCGCAAAGATAGGCGGCCATTCACCGATGGTAGCGCAAAGCCTCAGCCCTTGCGCTCGCCCGGTGCGACGCGGAAGTATTGCATCTGGCCCTTCAATTCCTTGGCCTGGGACGCCACTTCCTCGGCGGTCGCCGCCAACTGTTCCGACGCCGCGGCGTTGCGCTGCGTGGTTTCGCTCAACTGCGACATCGCCACGCTGATTTCTTCCACGCCCTCGGCCTGCTGGTGGCAGGCGCCGGCGATTTCCTTGATCTTGCCCGACGCGTCCTCGATGCGGCGCAGGGTCGCGTCGATCAGCAACTCGCTGGTCTGTTCGGCCAGGCCCACGCTCTCGCCGGCGATCTTGGCGATCTCCTGCGCGCTGACCTGGCTGCGTTCGGCCAGCTTGCGCACCTCATTGGCCACCACCGCGAAGCCACGCCCGCTCTCGCCGGCGCGCGCCGCTTCGATGGCGGCGTTCAGCGCCAGCAGGTTGGTCTGGTAGGCGATGTCGTCGATGACGTTGACCTGGTCGGCGATGTTGCGCATGGCGTCCAGCGTATTGCACATGGCGTCGCGGCTGAGGTCGGCGTTGTTGGTCAGTTCCACCGCGACGGCGTCGGTATAGTTAGCGTTGGCATTGGTGTTGCGGATCAACAGGTTCATGCCGTCCAGCGAACTGTTGGTTTCTTCGACGGCGGCCGCCTGTTCGCTCGCCGCCTGGGCCAGCGACATGGCGGTCTCGCTCAGTTGCAGGGAGGCCGAACTGATGTTGCGCGCGCTCTCGTCGATCTGGCGCACGATGCCGGCCAGCCGCGCACGCATGGCTTGCATGGCGTGCAGCAGGCTGGAGCGGTCGCCCTTGCGCAACCGCACCTCGGTATCGAGATCGCCCTCGGCAATGCGGCGCACCACCTCTGCCGCATATGCCGGATCGCCGCCCAGGTCGCGTCGTATGCTCAGGATGATCCACAACGCGATGGCCGCGCCCAGCAGCAGCGCACCGGGCAGGATGACCAGGTGCCGCTGCACCGTCTTGCCATACTCGGCCTCGGCATCCCGGTATTGCTCGCCCGCCATGCGCTCCTGCAGCGCGCCGAGATCGGCCAGGCGGTCGCCCATCTCCATCAGGTCGGCGCTGACGCTCTTCCAGACCAGTCCGGCGTAATCGATGTCGCCGCCCTGCAAGGTCTCGACGATCATGGCGCGGCGTTCCAGGTATTGCTTCCAGGTGTCCGCAAAGGTGTGCGCGGCGTCTTGCTCGGGGCCGCTCAGGCGGGTGGCGAGAAAGCCTTTCCAGTTGGCGTCGAAGGAAGCGTCCAGCGGCGCCAGGCGCTTGAGTTCGGCCTGGATCCGGTCTTCCAAGACCAGATCGGTGGACTTGAGCAGGGCCGAGGAATTTCTCTGCGCGCGCGAGGCATTGAAGATGCGGTCGAACACATCCTTGTTGCGATAGACGCTGTCGCGCACCTTGGCCAGTAGCACCAGGGACGCGGTGCGATCCTGATAAACGGTCTTGAGTCTGGCATTGCTGGATGCCATCCCCTCCAGTCCCATCAGGGAGACGACGGCGATGATGGCGCCCAGCAGGCAGACCAGCGCCCCCAGGCGAAATACCAACGGCAGCTTTCTGAGCACTTTGTTTCCCTCGTTTGCCGCGTGCGCGGCGGCCCGCTTTTTTTGGCGCGGGCGGCTTCGTATGCTAAATCGGCCCTGTAACAGGGCTGTGACAAGAGAAAGACCGGGAGGAAAGCGAGGAGAAAGCGGGAAGAAAACGGGGCAGCGCAGGAGGAAAAAACAACGCAGGGGGAGACCCCAGATCCTCGCCAAACCACTCGGAGGCAGATCGCAAGGGCGCCGGCAGGCGTGCGCGAGGCCTGCTGCCTCGGCGAAGAGCTTACTCGGTCACCGTCGCCTCGCGCTCGACGCGATTGCGTCCGCCGCGCTTGGCCTGGTACAGCGCCTCGTCGGCGCGTGCATAGGCGTCTTCGAAGTCGCCGCCGGCAGGCGCCCACGACACGCCGAAGCTGGAGGTGACCGGACGCGACGGCAGGCAAGCGAAGATGTCGCCGGCGATGGCGTGGCGGATCTTCTCGGCCAGCACCACGGCCTCATCCAGGCCGGTGCCCGCCAGCAGGATGGAGAATTCCTCGCCGCCGACGCGGCCGATCAGGCCCACGCCATCCAGCGCGTTGCGCAGGCGGTTGACCAGTTCGCGGATCACCGCGTCGCCCGTCGGGTGGCCGAATTCGTCGTTGATGCGCTTGAAGAAATCGATGTCCAGCACGATCACCGACATCGGCGACTGCTCCAGGATCTGGTGCGCGCGCTCGAACACGGCGCCGCGGTTCAGGGCGCCGGTGAGGTTGTCATGCTTGGCCTTGTAGTCCAGCTCGTCGCTCAGTTGCTTCAGGCGCGAGTTGAGCTGATTCAGTTCGCGCTCGGTGCGGTCGCTGCGCGAGATCAGGCGGCGGCTCTGGCGCATCAACTGACCGTAGTTCTGCACCAGTTCTTCCAGCGCCGCGCGATAGCCGGCGAGATCTTCCGTGCCGCTTGCCAGCACGCTCTTGGCGCGCTCCAGGGCCTCCGCTTCGGCCTCGAAAAGATCGACGTCGTTCATCAGCTCTGTACCGCGTGGTCGTGGAAGACGAGGGCCGGAAAGTCTTCCTGCAGTTCCTGGCCGAATTCGAAGATGGTGTCGTCGTCTTCGTCGTGGTACCAGTTCAGGATCACTTCGGTGCCGGAGTCGGCCTTTTCGTTCAAGGCGTCGAACAGCGAGAACAGCATCTTGGTGCTGGAGCTGTTGAAGTAGGCCAGCGCGACGTTGACCGTGATGGCCGAGCCGGTCGCGTCGTCGTCGAGGAAGCGGCGCAGCGTGGCGATGATCTCGCCCCAGAACTGCGCGGCGTTCTCCGGATAAGACTCGCCCTTCAGCGAGAGCTTGCGCTCGTCGAAGCGGAAATCGACTTCCGGGGAACTGGCGCTAGCCGCGATAAATAAATTGTCCATGGTTCGTGTCCAAATACAAAGAAGCCTGGAGGCCAGGCTTCGTCAGATAGTGGCCCTCAGGTAGAAGGTTGACGTGCCGTCCGCGTCCGGGGCGGAAAATTCGAAATCCAGCGGCGCGCTGGCATCGCGCGCCACGGTCAGGAAACCCAGCCCGGCGCCCTTGCTGTCGGGCGGCGTCTCGGAGCGCAGCATTTCCTTGTATTCGGACTTGATCTCGTCGATGGTCAGCGAGCGCAGGCGCTCCAGCTTGATGCGCAGCTTCTCGGCCATGTCGGCATCCACCGGATTGGCGCAGTGCAGATAATAACGCCCCTCGGTGGCGGAGATGAACACTGCGCCGTGACGCATCGAAGGCTCGGTGGCCTTGCCTTCCTTCTCATGCAGGTCGGACGAGTAATGCACGATGTTTTGCGCCATCTCGATGAAGGATGAAAACAGCTTGCGGCGCGTCTGCGCCACCGCGCCGGTATGCTCGGCGCGCAGTTTCACCGCATCGGCCATGGCCGCGATGATGGTTTGGGAAAAATAGCCGACATAATAAAAGATGATGTCGCGCCGTTCGACGTAGCTGTTGAACTCCGCCCATTCCTGCTGGATGCCGCTCATGCCTGTTGTCCGTGGTTGCTGTGATTGATGGCGCCGCCCAGGCGGGCGCCGAAGAAGGTGACATCGTCGCGGCGGCGCTGCGCGCCCTGGTAGTCGCGGTGACCGGCCATGATTTCGCGGCCGAGATCGGCCATCGGCAAGTGGCGATGCTCCTGCATCGCGCGGCGCAGGCGCTGCTTGCCGAAGGCGATGTTCTTGGCGCCGCCGATCTGGTCGATGATGCCGTCGGTGGACACGAACACCACCGCGCCCGGCTCCACCGGTACGCTGCGATTTTCCCACTGCATGTCGTCCGGGGTATCGACATAGCCCAGGCCGGTGCGTTTGCCGTCAACGGTCTGCACCTGCTCGCCGTCGGCCGACAGCACGAACAGCGACATCTTGGCGTTGGCGCAGGTCAACTCGCGCGCGCCGGTGTCGAACCAGAAGAAACAGGCGTCCATGCCGTCATCCGACTCGGATTGCTTTTCGGAATCGCCGTGCTGGCCCAGCACGCGCTTCATGCTGCGATTGACTTCATTCATCACCAGCGCCGGATTGCGCGGGCCGTGCAGCTCCAGCGCCTGCTTCAGCGAGGACGATGCGATCAGGGTCAGGAAGGCGCCCGGCACGCCGTGACCGGTGCAGTCGGCGACGGCGGCAAACCAGCCGTCGGCGTGATGTTCGAAGTGGTAGAAGTCGCCGCCGACGACGTCGCGCGGCTCCCAGATCAGGCAGGCGTCATCCAGCGCCTGCGACATGGCCGAGCGCGAGGTGCTCAGCATGGCGCGCTGGATCACGCTGGCGTAGTCGATGCTTTGCATCACCTGGCGGTTTTTCTCGACCTGCAGGGCGACCAGTTCGCGCATCAGTTCCAGGCCCGAACCGAGGCCGCACAGCCGCCCCTGCTCGACGATCAGGAAACCGTCGTCCAGCGTCTTGTCGCCGGAGGCGACCGCCATCGCGCCCAGGGTTTCGACGGGCGTGTCGGATTCGACGATCAGGGGATCCTTGTCCATGAACGCGATGCAGGTCTTGCGCTCATAGAGTTCGCGGTGATACGGCTTGGACATCTGCGACATGAAGATATGCCGGCTGATCAGCCCGATCGGTCGATCCCCTTCGACCACCGGCAGGCTCACCAGCTCCTTGTGCTGGCCGAACACCTCCAGCACCTTGGCATTGTTCTCGTCGAACGACACCACCGGCACCACAACCGCAAGCGCCCCCGCCGTCGGTTGAAACAACTTGTTCCCCATCGCCGGGGTAAGGCTGAAATGGCTTTCCACCGTGCTTTCCCGCGAATGATTTTTTGATCAATCAGCGATCATATTTAATCGTATGACAACAATATGACTGTTGCCAAAACGGTATTATCGGTGGGTGGGAAAGCCTGCCGCAGCAGCAATTTGGCCGGGGTCAGATGACCTGGAAACCGTGCGTGCCGTCGCGGCCGAGTTGTTCGACCAGGCCGAATTCCCAGTCCAGATAGGCTTGCATGGCGGCGGCCGGATTGCCGGTGCCTTCATAGGGTCGGCGGTAGCGGTCGATGCGCGGCGACAACAGATGTTCGTCGCCCGATTCCAGCGCAAAGCCGGCCTGCTCCCAGGCCGCGTTGCCGCCTTCGAGCAGATACACCGGCTGCGGCGCCAGCGCCTGCAGGTCTGCCAGCGCGAACTGCGCCAGCAGCGAGCTGCCGCATGTCAGCACGAAGCGCGAGGCCGCCGGAAATCGGCGCGCGGCCTCCGCGATCTGCGAGCGTAGCGTGAACCAGGCGCCGGGAATATGCCCCGTCACGTAACGTGCGCTCAGCGCAAAATCCAGCACCACGGTGCCGTTGCCGGCATCCAGCCAGGCCTTCAATTGCTGCGGGCTGACGCGTTGCTGCGGCGCGACGGCGGCTTCAGGCACGGCGCGCGGCGTATCGCCGCTGACCGTGAAGTGCGCGACGCCGAGGCCATCGACCACATACACCTCCCATGCCATCTGTGCCAGCCAGGACGCAGTCATGTCGGCGCGCACGCCGTCGTCATCCGCCAGCACGATGCGCGCGCCGCGCACCGGCGCGTTCATCTCGGTTTCCTGCACCAACTGTCCGCCGGGCGCGGACAGGAAGCCCGGCAGATGGCCGGCGCGGTATTCCTCGGGCGTGCGCACGTCGAAGCGATACAGCGTGCGGTCCGGCTGTTCCAGCCCGGGCAGGCCATCCAGCGTGATGCGCCGCACGCCGGCGCGCTCGGCCACGGCGCGCGCCTGACGCCGCGCCTCGTCCTGCTGCGCGGTCTCGATCTGCTGCGGGAAGCGGCGCTGCTGGCCGTGTTCCAGCTGCTGACCGGCCAGGGTCCAGCCTATGGTGCCGTTGCGCAGCGCATGCACCGGGTTGGGAATGCCGGCATTGACCAGCGACTGCGTGCCGATGATGCTGCGCGTGCGGCCGGCGCAATTGACGATCACGCGCGTGGCCGGATCCGGCGCCAGCGCGCGCACGCGCAGCACCAGCTCGGCGCCGGGCACGCTGACCGAACCGGGGATGTTCATGTTCTGGTATTCGTCAAAGCGGCGCGCATCGACCACCACCACGTCCTCCTTCGCATCGAGCAAGGCCTTGACCTCTTGCGCCGACAGCGAAGGCGTATGGCGTTTGGCCTCCACCAGCTCACCGAAGGCCTTGCTGGGCACGTTCACGTCCTGGAACAGCTCGCCGCCCGCCTCGCGCCAGCCGCACACGCCGCCGGCCAATACGCCGACGTTGGTATAGCCCAGCGTGCGCAAGCGCAGCGCCGCGCGCACCGCCAGTCCCTCGCCGTCATCCAGCGCGACGATGCGGGTATCGCGACGCGGCAGGCGGGTATAGGCGTTGAGCTCCAGATGCGAAAACGGGAAATTGGCCGCGAACAGCGGATGCGACAACGCATGCGGCGCTTCTTCGCGCACATCCAGCAAGGCGATCTCTTCGCGCGCCAACAGCGCGGCGCGCACTTCGGGATAGGAGACGACAGGAATGCCGGAGGCCTGGTGGGCGATGCTCATGAGGACGATTGTTCCGCGGAAAGATCCCAGATATTGGGCAGGGTGGCATTGGAATAGCCGGAAATGAACGGCTTGCGCTGGCCATCGGGATGATAGACCGAACGCCGCACGGCGCCGATGTTGGCGCCATAGACATGGATGCTGACCGAGACACGGTCATCGAAGGCGTTGCTGACCTGATGCACGTCGTGCAGCTCCTCGCTGTGCGGCGACACCGCCTCCACCGCGCCCGGCTTGAGCAGCACCGGCTCGCCGATCTTGCGCGGCACGCCGCCCCGCAACGCATACGATTGCGCATGCTCGGCGCCGCGCAGCATGCCGATCAGCCCCCACACCGTGTGGTCGTGGATGGGCGTGCGCTGCCCCGGTCCCCAGACAAAGCTGACGATGGAAAATCGCTGCGCCGAATCGGCGTGCAACAGGTATTGCTGGTAGCGTTCCGGATCGGGCCGCGCGAACTCGTCGGGCAGCCAGTCATCCTGCGCCACCAGTTGGCGCAGCAGATCGCCACCGACGTAGAGGATGGTCTCCTCGACCGGCGCCGTCGAGAGCAGGTCGGAAAATTCCGTGATGAAAGACCGCAGGCGCCAGAGGTTTTTCCCTCGCACCGGCGCGGCTGGCGCCCGGGACGGCGTTGCAATGTTGAGCACTGTCATGTCTCGCTCCTTGTTGGGGCCGTTTTGCGCCGGCTCTGGCACAGACTATAAGCAATTTCGGCGTTTCTTGCCGAGCGCCGCCCAAGCGCCAGGAATGCGGGCAAGGCAACGCGCCGGCGGCTTCACGGGAAGCGGCCGGCGCGGCGACCGGTTGGGCGACCGGTTTGGCGACGTGATCAGGCAATGACGTCTTCGGCGCCGGCGCGCGCATCCTGCGCTTCGGTCCGGTTATGTTTGATCTCGGCGCGGATGGTCTGCGGATTCTTCAGCAGGTTGAGAATCGGGCAGCTCGCCTCCACCGCCTCGAACAAGGCCTTGACCTCGGCTTCCGGGGCGGGCGAATCCAGGTGCACCACGTAGCCGATGTCGTGTGGCCAGATCGGGATCTGTTCATGGCCCGCACGACCGCCGCGGGGGTCGATCTTGCCGGTCACTTCCACCTCCAGCGAGTCGATGGGCACCTGGCGATGCGCCGCCTGGATCAGGAAGATGTGCGTCACGCAGGAACCCAGCACGCCCAACTGCAGCTCCGGCGAACTGGGGCCGAGGTTGTAGCCGGCGAAGTCCGGCGGGCTGTCGCTGATCACCTGGTGGTCGCGGATGCGGATGCGGCGCACGCCGCTGCGACCTTCGGCCGAGACGCGCGCGGCCAGCGCGGTGGGGCCGGCGTTGCCGGCGTCGATCAGGGCTTCGCGCGCCAGCACGGCGCTGCGTTTTTCGCTCAGGTAATGATTCAGTGATGTCATGGCGTCCTCGTCATTGTTGCATCGTTGGTCGGCGGCGGGCCGGCTGAAGCGGGAGTTTCCCGCCGCCCCGCCACGCGCGGCAACGAAGCAATGCGCATATCGATATGCGCCGCCCTGCCGCGCCGTCTTATCCGGTCGCGGCATATCGATGCGCGCCGCGGGTGCATATGCTTGCTCGCTCTTGTTCGTTTGCTTGCGGCCGACGCGGCTTCATAGTGGGCAGCTTGCGGCCGCCACGTTCGCCGCTTTCCCATCAACCAGCGGAGCCATGACCACATGAAAAAAGATCTCCTCTCGCCTGAATCCATTTCCACTTCCGCCTGGTCGCGCCGCGATGTGCTGCGCGCCGGCGGTGTAGCCGCGCTGGCCGGGATCGGGGGATCCCTGGCCGCCGGCAGCGCCTGGTCGGCCGGCGCGCCGCAAAAGCTGACCTTCGCCTGGAGCGCCGTGGCCTTCTGCCTGTCGCCGGTGGTGGTGGCGCAGGAAAAAGGCATCTTCGAAAAGAACGGCCTGCAGGTCGAATTGCTCAACTGGGGCGGCTCCACCGACCAATTGCTGGAAGCGCTGGCCACCGGCAAGGCCGACGTCGGCGTGGGCCTGATCCACCGCTGGCTCAAGCCGCTGGAATCCGGCTTCGACGTCAAGGTGATCGGCGCCGCCCACGGCGGCTGCCTGCGCATGGTGGGCGTGAAGGAAGCCGGCGTGACCGACTGGAAGCAGCTCAAGGGCAAGACCATCGGCGTCTCCGACCTGAACAGCCCGGCCAAGAACTTCTTCGCCATCCACCTGGCCAAGCGCGGCGTCAACATCGACAAGGATGTGGAGTGGCGCGTCTATCCGGCCGATCTGCTGGACGTGGCGGTCAAGAAGGGGGAGATCCAGGCCATCGCCGACGGCGACCCCAACGTCTATCTGATCGAGAAGCGCAACAAGGGCGTCTTCACCGAGATCGGCAACAGCGGCACCGGCGAATACAAGGACAAGATCTGCTGCATCACCGGCGCGCGCGGCGACTTCGTGCGCAACAACAAGCCGGCCGCGGCGGCAGTGGTGCGCTCCATCATCCAGGCATCGGAATACGTGGCCGAGAATCCGAACGAAGCCGCCAAGCTGTACGCCAAGTATTCGCCCAAGGTGCCGGTGGAAGACCTGCGCGCGCTGCTGACCGATCTTACCTATCACAACCATCCCACCGGCGGCGCGCTGCGTTCGGAAGTCGAATACTTCGCGCGTGATTTCCACACCGCCGGCGTGCTCAAGAAAAGCACCGACCCGGTGCGCTTCGCCAACCATGTGACGGTGGACGTGCTGGCGTAACGCGCCCGCCGCGCCCAATCCAACGAGGAGCAAGACATGACGACGACGAGCGATCGCCTGCCGCGCCAGGCGCAAGCGGCGCCACAGGCAAGGGAGGTCACGCCTGCGGCGGCCCGCCACGGCGGCGCGCCGTGGCGCACCGGCCTGGCGGCAGCCGCAGCCTGGCTGGCGCTGGGCCTCCTGGTGCTGCGATGGCCCAACAAGGAAGTCGGCTTCAGCGACTGGGCCTTCACCGATGAGTTCGGCTATGCGGCGCTGGCCGCGGCAGCGTTGCTATCGGTTCTGGCAGCCGGCGGCGGCTTGACCGCGCGCGCGGCCGGGGCGTTGCGCCCGGCCGGCCAGTGGCTGGTGGCGCTGCCGCTGCTGCTGGGCATCTGGGAAGTGCTGACCGCCAAGCTGGGCGTGCTGCCTACCCCCTTCTTCGCGCCGCCTCAAAGCCTGATCGAAGTCTATGGCGAGGACTGGTCGCGCCTGGGCCTGTCCACCGCGCACTCGTTGCGCTTGCTGGCGCATGGCTTCGGCAGTGGCGCCGCAGCGGGCTTCCTGGTGGGGGTCTGGATCGGCTGGTCGCGCATCGCCGGCTACTGGGTCCATCCGGTGCTGCGCTTCCTGGGGCCGGTGCCGGCTTCGGCGTTGCTGCCGCTGGCCTTCTTCTTCGCGCCGTCCAGCTATGCGGCGGCGGTGTTCCTGATCGCGCTGGCGACCTTCTTCCCGGTGGCGGTGCTGACCTGGTCCGGCGTGGCCGCGGTCAACAAAAGCTACTACGACGTGGCGCGCACGCTGGGCGCGTCGGAATCCTTCCTGGTGCTGCGCGTGGCGATCCCGGCGGCGCTGCCGCAGGTGTTCGTCGGCCTGTTCATGGGCCTGGGCGCGGCCTTCTCGGTGCTGGTGACGGCCGAGATGATGGGCGTCAAAGCGGGGCTGGGCTGGTATCTGCAGTGGTCGCAGGGCTGGGCGGCGTACAGCAACATGTATGCGGCGCTGTTCGTGATAGCGGTGCTGTGCTCGGGTCTGATCACGCTCCTCTTCAAGGTGCGCGACCGCGCGCTGTCGTGGCAGAAGGGAACGGTCAAATGGTAACGACAACGGAAATCCACGCCCCCGCAGCCGCCACGACCGCCGGCGCGCGCATCGACATCCGGCAGGTGAGCCACTGGTTCAAGCTGCAGCAAGGCGTACTGCAGGTGCTAGACGACATCTCGCTGACCGTGGAACCAGGCGAATTCGTCGCCCTGCTCGGCCCCAGCGGCTGCGGCAAATCCACGTTGCTGCGCCTGGTGGCGGGGCTGGAACCGGCTACCGCCGGCGACATCCTGCAAGACGGCCAGCCGATCGCGCGGCCCGATCCCTCGCGCATCGTGGTGTTCCAGGATCCCACGCTCTATCCCTGGCGCAAGGTTCGCGACAACGTCGCCCTGGGCTTGCAGGCACGCGGCCTGCTGAAACGCCATCGCCGGCGCGTGGACGATGCGCTGGCGCTGGTCGGCCTGGAAGAATTCGCCGACGCCTTCCCGCACCAGCTCTCCGGCGGCATGGCCCAGCGCGTGGCGCTGGCGCGCGCGCTGGTGAACGATCCGCAACTGTTGGTGCTGGACGAACCGCTGGGCAAGCTGGATTCGCTCACCCGGCTGGCCATGCAAAGCGAACTCGTATCGCTGTGGCAGCGCCAGCGATTCTCCGCCCTGCTGGTTACGCATGATGTCGAGGAAGCGCTGTTCCTGGCGCAGCGGGTGATCGTGTTCGGCCAGCGGACGGCCGCCATCCGCGCCGAGATCAGGGTTGACCTGCCCTACCCGCGCCACCGCGGCGACGCCCGTCTGGCGGAGCTGCGGCACGAAGCGCTACGTCACCTGGGGTTGGATGACAGCTGGTGATTTCCGCGGTGAGTATCGACTGGGATGCCTGCATCAACCTGATGCTGCAGGCCATGCAAGTGCTGCAGCAAGGCGGGCTACGGCTACTGGCCTTGCTGCATCTGACGCGCGACGTCGATGGCCAGCCGGCCTGGCCCTTCGCGTTGCGGCTGTCCGGCGAAGTGATGCTGATCGACCGCAGCGTCGCGCGGGCGCTGCTGGCGGCGCTGGCTTATCTTGCGGCGGCGGCACTGCTCCTTCTGCTGGGCCTGTTCTGGAAACGCTGGCGCCTGCCGCTGCTGGCGATCGGGGCCGGCCTGCTGCTGTTCACGCCGTGGCCCGACGCCGCCCTGTTCACCACCGCCGCCACGCCCACCAGCTTCCACGTATCCCCCGAGCGCTTCTCGGCCGCCGCCATCGTGCGCGGCGAACGGATCTACCGCGCACAATGCCTTGCCTGCCACGGCGGCGACGGCAAAGGCAACACGCCGCTGGCGCTCTCACTGGCCGTGGCGCCACCCAACCTGTCCAGCGGATTGCTGTGGCGGCGCTTTGACGGCGATCTCTACTGGAGCCTGCGCCACGGCAAGGGCGGCATGCCCGGCTTCGCCGGCAAGATCAGCGCGGCCGACAGTTGGGCGCTGATCGACTACATGAAGGCCAATGCCGCCGGCGTCGGCATCGGCGACACCGGCGGCTGGCCGCGTCCGATTGCGTTGCCTGACATGACGCTGGTCTGCGGCAATGCACACGCCGCGCGACTGAGCCAATGGCAAGGGCAACGCATACGCGTGGTCATCGGCAAACCCGGCGCCGCCGACACCGAAGATCCGCGGCTGCAAAGCGTGCTGCTGGGCGCCACCGCCTCGGACGCGGTCGGCGCCATCGACTGCGCGGGCGTCGAAACCGATGCCGTACGCGCCATCGCCATCATCACCGGCACTCCCGAAGATCGGCTGCCCGGCACCGAACTGCTCGCCGACCGCGACGGCTGGCTGCGCGCCCGCAGCAGCGGCGGCGCCTGGTCGCAGGACGACATGCTGTGCCGCTCGCCGCTGGCCGGTGCGGGCGGGCAAGCGCCGGCCACATCAGCGGTCGCCACGACCGGCATCGATCAATTGATCGCCACCATGGACGCCGACCCGGTGCGCTTCATCAAGGGCGGCTTCGTGCATTGATCGGGAAGCGTCAGGGTACACGCCGCTGGAACAGTGCGGCCGGCGGCAGGAATTCGGGATCGGGAGGAGGCAGGTCGGCGGTGAGCAGATGGCGCACGATCAATTCGCACCAGCGCAGGCCGTAGTCGACGGCCTGCTGCCGTTCGGCGAAGGCGCCGCCCAGGCGGCGCTTGGGCAGCAGCGCTTCGCGATGGCGCCAGATCTGGGCCGAATCGACCACCCAGCCGGCGGCGTGCTTCGAGCACCAAAGCCGAAACAGGTAACCATCCAGGGAACCGGGCGCTTCAAAAATCTGCATGGACAATCGCATAGCCGAAGGTCGGTCGCGGCGTCCGTATCGATGCGCCTTCCCATGAAGGCGCGCCGCGAATGGCCGAAACTTTAGCCGAAAATAAGCGGGCAATGGCTCACATACATCAAGACGGCGTTCCGGAAATCCGGGGGGGGTTATACTTTCCTACAAGATTTGTCGCCAATCGCCGACATGCAGGACCCGGGCCCCCTCCTAGAATGACGCAGCTGCGCGGCCTTGGGTGGGAGTCCGGTCGCCGGCTTCCCCCATTTTCTTCTCACGATGCCGCTGCCGGCCTAGAGGCACGCGGCTTCAGGCTCTGCTAAGGAACAAGAACAACATGACATCGGCACGAAGCGAACAGCTGGCCCAAACCCTGGTCCGGCACCAGGAATCCCTGCTCGACAACTGGCTCAAGACCCTGACCTCGAAACTGGGGCGCAAGGACAAGGGCGGCGAATTCGAAATCCGCCGCCAGGCCGAGCAATTCCTGCAGATCCAGACCAAGACCCTGGAAACCGGCGCCGGCAACGATACCGACGGCGCCGACTGGGCCGACATGCGCCACCTGTTGTCCGAAGTGTCGCGCAGCCGGGCGCTGCAAGGCTTCTCTTCGCTGGACACGGCGACCTTCGTGTTCGCCCTCAAGGAACCGCTGTACGAGTACCTCCGCGTGGCCATGGCGGCCCAGCCGGAACAACTGGCGCTGGAGATCGCTGCCACCAGCTCACTGTTCGACAAGCTCGGGCTGTTCACCATCGAGGTGCACCAGAAGGCGCGCGAGCAGGTCATCCTGCGCCAGCAGCAGGAATTGCTGGAGCTCTCCACGCCGGTGGTGCAGTTGTGGCAGAACGTGCTGGCGCTGCCGCTGATCGGCACGCTGGACAGCTCGCGCACCCAGGTGGTGATGGAAAGCCTGCTGCAGAAGATCGTCGACACCGGCGCCATGATCGCCATCATCGACATCACCGGCGTGCCCACCGTGGACACCCTGGTGGCCCAGCACCTGCTCAAGACCATCGCCGCGGCGCGCCTGATGGGCGCCGACTGCATCATCAGCGGCATCCGCCCGCAGATCGCGCAGACCATTGTCCACCTGGGGGTGAACCTGGAAGACGTGATCACCAAGGCCACCCTGGCCGACGCCTTCATGGTCGCGCTCAAGAAGACCGGCTCGCGCGTCACCGTCCAGACCGTCGCGGAGTAAGCCATGGAGCGCATCCCTATCCTGCGCATGGGGCGTGACCTGCCCCCGGAAGTTGGACAGTTTAGAACTAGAGAGGAGCTGCCTCTTTGGGTTTCACTGACCACTTTTGGACGAACTCACTTGGGGTCAGATGGCCAAGCGAGCCGTGGGGACGATGGTGGT
>WNDX01000005.1 GCA_009914615.1 Herbaspirillum frisingense | reverse complement strand
GCGCCTTCTATGCGATTCTTGTTCATCGGCTCGCGATTTACGCTCCACGCTTCCTTCCCACACTCGGTCACCCTCATGCAGTTGCGCTTCACTTCATTCACTGTGACCAGCTCATGGCGGGACTTGCACCCGCAGGAGTGCGCCCATGCTGGGCGCACAAAGAAAAAGCCCCGAAGGATTCGGGGCTTTTTTCATGCCGGCGTACCGCTTACTTGGCGGGCGCCGCAGGTGCTGCGGGAGCGGCAGCCGGGGCTTCTCCCGCTGCCGGCGCGGCCGCGCCATCGCCTGCGGCGGGAGCAGCGGCAGGCGCCTTCACTTCAGGCTCCTTGAACTTGGCGCCGGACTGGTTGGCCATATAGACCACGGTGGGCTGGATTTCCACGTCATCCAGATCAGGATTCCCGCCCTTGGGCGGCATCGCGCGCAGACCGTTGATGGCGTGCGACACCAGCGTGTCGTAGCCTTCGGCGATGCGGGCCTTCCACGCGCCTTCGTCGCCGACCTTGGGCGCACCCGCGACACCGGCGGCGTGGCAGGCCGCGCAAGTGGACTTGAAGACCTCTTCGCCGGATTGCAACTGCTTGGGAGTGTTGGCGTCACGGAAGGTGAAGCCATCGTCGGCCACGGGCTTGATGCGGGCCGCGACCATTTCGGGATTTTGACTGTCTGAGCCGGCGCCCGTCTTCTGGCCGTTGGTCACGTACTGGACCAGGAGCACGATACAGACGATGGGAACCAGAAAACCTGCAACCACTGCTGCGATCAACTGCTTGGGAGTCTTGATTGCCGACTCGTGTTCATGCTGAGCTGAGCTCATTAGCGTCCCTCCGTTATGTTTCCTCGAAATTGGGGCGGAAAACGTCGGTTCCCTTTGTATCGCCTGGCATTGCGTGGAACTAGGATCAGGCAGGGCTTTCATTGCGCTCTCTCGCCGAACTCTTGATTATAGTCACAATGCTTTCCGTTTGACACGGAAAAACGCCCAGCGCCATGGACGGCCCGAAGGAAAGACGGTATCCTTCAGGCCTTTCCGGGGTTCGCCCCATGATGCGGCTGTAGCTCAGTGGATAGAGTATTGGCCTCCGAAGCCAAGGGTCGTGGGTTCGATCCCCGCCAGCCGCGCCATCCCGTCCTGCCTGTTCATACAAAGAGATCCGTTGTGCAGGCCGCGCGCATCAACGATGCGGTAGTGCCGACGTCACGAATTCCCCGACGTAAATCATCCGCCCGGACGTCTCCGCCGGGCAAGCTGCTTTCCGTACAAGGCGGACATCATGCCGCTGCACTGCGGAAGATGTCTTGCGCGATATCAAGGCTTTAAGTTTCCATTGCGCGGAACGCTTCGCGGCGGCGCTCCGGGGCAAATCTCGCGGGCAAACATTCGCGTGGCCGGCGCCGGCTTGGCCGCGCCAGCCACGTCGCGTCATCCGCCGCATCGGATATGCCGTAGACCTACGGCACCGGACTCACTACGTCGTGGCTCTTTTCCCTTCGCGTTTTCTGCTTACGCTGTGCTGCAACATAAAGCTCGCAAAAAAGCGAGTCGAGTGGTCTGACGACTCTCGCCTTCCTGACTAAGTGTCAGTTAAGCCCGTAGGCGATTGCGAGCGCGCGCCCGAAAAACGTAAATCATTGAATTTGTTGGTGATTTTGCTGGCGTGGCGCGAGGATTTTGATTAAATTGGCGCTGTTTGTCCGTCTCGTCATAATCCGGTTTCATTCTCCCGATTTATCAAGAATCAAGAGCGGGAGCGCTTGCCCGATCCGTGGGGGCAATCCGTGTTCCCGGTGGCGACGAGGTGGCCCCCAGCGGTGCAACTGGTCGATTTGATTTGCTGCATTGCGCAAAATGAAAGTGGCTGCTTATTTGCCACATCTCACCTATAAGTGGCCGAGATAACGCCGCGATCTGGCTGTAAAAGGTTTGACTAACCGGAAAACGAACCTTTATAATCGCCGGGCTTTTAAGCTGCCGTCTGCTCGTAATGAGTGCGGAGCATGCACGATATTGGATATATATGCTGCGCATCATTCTCTTGCAGCTCGTAACCACGGTCGTCGCTGCATTGGTGGCAGGCATGCTGGGCGGACTTCCGGCGCTATGGTCCGCTTTACTGGGCGGAATCTGCTGCGTGGTCCCCAACGCTTTGTTTGCCCTGCGACTCTACATCAGCGCACGTAAACCTGGTGGTACTAACCCGATGGCGTTTTTCTTCGGGGAATTTATCAAGATTGCTACGACTTTTGCGCTCATGGGCGCGATCGTTTGGTTGTACCACGGTGTCAATTGGCTCGCATTTATGCTGAGCTTCATCGTGGTGCTTAAGAGTTATTTCATTTTACTGTTTAGACATCGACCATGACCGTAGAAGCCGCTGAACACGCGCCGACAGCCTCTGAATATATCGTCCACCACCTCGGACACCTCTCCACGCAACACCAGACTAAGATCGTCGATTTCTCCGTTCTGAACGTGGATACCATTTTCTGGTCCGCGTTCTGTGGCGTGATCGCCTGCCTGTTCATGTTCCTGGCCGCCCGCAAGGCGACCTCGGGCGTGCCGGGCCGTTTCCAGGCCTTCGTGGAAATGGTGGTCGAGATGGTCGAAGACCAGTCCAAGGCCATCGTGCACGGCGACCGCACTTTCATCGCTCCGGTCGCGCTGACTGTGTTCGTCTGGGTTGCTCTGATGAACTCGCTGGACTTCCTGCCGGTTGACCTGGCGTCTGGCATCCTGGGCCTGTTCGGCCTGGGCGAAATGCACCATCGCATCGTTCCGACCGCCGACCTGAACGGCACCCTGGGCATCGCCCTGGGCGTGCTGGCCCTGATGCTGTACTACAGCGTCAAGATCAAGGGCGCCGGCGGCTTCATCCACGAACTGTTCGCAGCGCCGTTCGGCATCTGGCTGGCGCCGTTCAACCTGCTGTTGAACATCATCGAATTCGCCGCCAAGACCGTGTCCCTGGGCATGCGACTGTTCGGCAACATGTATGCAGGCGAACTGTTGTTCCTGCTGATCGCATTGCTGGGATCGACCGCGACCGCATTCGGCTTCATCGGCCATGTGATCGCCGGTTCTATCTGGGCAATTTTCCACATCCTGATCGTGCTGCTCCAAGCATTCATCTTCATGATGTTGACACTGGTTTACCTGGGCCAGGCGCACGAAGCGCACTAACAAGGCTTGCAGTACCTGTTTTTCAGTTTGTTTTTTGGTTTTTGTATTTAATTAACTTTTCTTAAGGAATTGTCATGACTGATGTCTCTTTCGTTGCTCTGGCTTGCGGTTTGATCATTGGCCTGGGTGCTATCGGCGCTTGTATCGGTATCGCGATCATGGGCGGTAAGTACCTCGAAGCATCCGCACGTCAGCCTGAACTGATGAACACCCTGCAAACCAAGATGTTCCTGCTGGCCGGCCTGATCGACGCTGCATTCCTGATCGGCGTTGGTATCGCCATGCTGTTCGCATTCGCAAATCCGTTCATCGCCAAGTAATTCGTGCTTCATAGCCGACTCTCATCTGCCGGACGATTGGTTCCGGCACTCGTTATTCTGAGAAGGGAATTACCGTGAACTTAAATGCAACATTGATTGCTCAGTTCGTGGTCTTCTTCATCCTCGCCGGCTTCACGATGAAATTTGTGTGGCCGCCGTTGATCAAGGCGCTCGACGAGCGCGCCAAGAAGATTGCGGACGGCCTGGCAGCCGCAGATCGCGGCAAGGCCGACCTGGCCGCGGCTGAAAAGCGCATCCAGGGCGAGCTGGCCACGGCACGCGACGAAGGCCAGAAGCGTATCGGCGACGCCGAGAAGCGTGCGCAGCTGATCATCGAAGAAGCGAAGAAAACGGCTGCCGACGAAGCAGCCCGCATCATCGCCAACGCCAAGGCCGAAGCCGAGCAGCAAGTGAACAAGGCGCGTGAAGAACTGCGCGGCGACGTCGCTACGCTCGCCGTCAAGGGCGCGGAACAGATCCTCAAGCGCGAAGTGAACGCGGCTGCCCATGCCGACTTGCTGAACCAACTGAAGACAGAGCTGTAATATGGCCGAACTCGTAACGATCGCTCGCCCATACGCAGAAGCCCTGTTCCGTGTGGCCAAGGCAGGCAGCCTGGCAGCCTGGTCCGATCTCGTCAACGAGATGGCTCAGGTGGCAGCGCATCCCGAGCTCAAAGCCCTCGCGCAGAATCCGTCCGTTTCGCACGCCAAGCTGGCCGAAGTGTTTGCCGCTGCCGTGAAGACCCCGCTGTCCGTCGAGGCGCAGAATTTCGTCAAGACGCTGGCGGACAATGGCCGTCTGCTCCTGCTGCCGCAGATCGCCGAACAATTCCATGCGCTCAAGAATGCTCAGGAAGGTTCGGCCGACGCCAATATCGTCAGCGCGTTCGCGCTGAGCGATGCGCAGGTCAAGGATGTGGTCTCCGTGCTGGAGAAGAAGTTCGGCCGCAAGCTGAACCCTTCGGTGACGGTGGACAACAGCCTGATCGGTGGAGTGCGCGTCGTGGTCGGCGACGAAGTGTTCGATACCTCCGTGCGTGCGAAGCTGCAGCAGCTGCATGCTGCTCTGGCCGCGTAAAAAGCCTGAGCCTGGCTAAGCGAAAGAACAATTTTTAGGAGTTAGTATGCAACTCAACGCATCTGAAATCAGCGAGCTGATCAAGAGCCGGATCCAAGGCCTTGGCGATACCGCTGAGATTCGCAATCAGGGCACGGTGATCTCCGTGTCCGACGGTATCTGCCGTATCCATGGTCTGTCCGACGTGATGCAAGGTGAGATGCTGGAATTCCCGGGTAACACCTTCGGCCTGGCGCTGAACCTGGAGCGCGACTCGGTCGGCGCCGTTATCCTGGGCGAGTACGAACACATTTCCGAAGGCGACGTGGTCAAGTGCACCGGCCGTATCCTGGAAGTGCCTATTGGTCCCGAACTGCGTGGCCGCGTGGTCAACGCACTGGGCCAGCCGATCGACGGCAAGGGTCCGATCAACGCCAAGCTGACCGCCCCGATCGAAAAGATCGCTCCGGGCGTGATCGCGCGTCAGTCCGTGTCGCAACCGATGCAGACCGGCCTGAAGTCGATCGACTCGATGGTTCCCGTCGGCCGCGGCCAGCGCGAACTGATCATCGGCGACCGCCAGACAGGCAAGACCGCTGTTGCGATCGACGCCATCATCAACCAAAAGGGTCAGAACATGACCTGCATCTACGTCGCGATCGGCCAGAAGGCTTCGTCGGTCAAGAACGTGGTGCGCGCACTGGAAGCACACGGCGCGATGGAATACACCATCGTCGTGGCCGCTACCGCCTCCGAATCGGCTGCGATGCAATACGTGTCGGCCTACTCGGGTTGCGCCATGGGCGAATACTTCCGCGACCGCGGTCAAGACGCCCTGATCGTGTATGACGATCTGTCCAAGCAAGCCGTGGCTTACCGTCAGGTGTCGCTGCTGCTGCGCCGTCCGCCGGGCCGCGAAGCCTACCCGGGCGACGTCTTCTATCTGCACAGCCGTCTGCTGGAACGTGCTGCCCGCGTGAACGCCGACTACGTCGAGAAGTTCACCAACGGCGAAGTCAAGGGCCAGACCGGCTCGCTGACCGCACTGCCGATCATCGAAACCCAGGCCGGCGACGTGTCCGCCTTCGTTCCGACCAACGTGATCTCGATCACCGACGGCCAGATCTTCCTGGAAACCTCGCTGTTCAACGCCGGTATCCGTCCCGCGATCAACGCCGGTATCTCGGTGTCGCGCGTCGGTGGCGCTGCCCAGACCAAGGTCATCAAGGGCCTGTCCGGCGGTATCCGTACCGACTTGGCGCAGTACCGTGAACTGGCTGCGTTCGCGCAGTTCGCTTCCGATCTGGACGAAGCCACCCGCAAGCAGCTGGACCGCGGTGCGCGCGTGACCGAACTGCTGAAGCAGGCTCAATACACGCCGCAATCGATCTCGATCATGGCCGTCTCCCTGTTCGCCGTCAACAAGGGCTTCATGGACGACGTCGAAGTGAAGAAGATCCTGGCGTTCGAAGCCGGTCTGCACAACTTCGTGAAGACCAGCCATGCCGACCTGCTGAAGAAGATCGAAGACACCAAGCAACTGGATAAGGATGCTGAAGCAGCCCTGGCGGCCGCCATCGCTGACTTCAAGAAATCCGGCGCGTACTAATTTTACTGAAGCTATAAGGAGTCTTACTCATGGCTACAGGTAAAGAGATACGTGGCAAGATCAAAAGCGTAGAAAATACGAAGAAGATCACCAAGGCGATGGAAATGGTCGCGGCATCCAAAATGCGCAGGGCGCAGGACCGGATGCACGCAGCCCGCCCGTACAGCGACAAGATCCGCAACATCGCGGCCAACCTGTCGCAGGCCAATCCGGAGTACGTGCACCCGTTCATGGTCCAGCAGGACACGGCCAAGCGCGTTGGTTTCATCGTCGTCACGACCGACAAGGGTCTGTGCGGCGGCATGAACACCAACTCGCTGCGCCTGATGACGACCAAGTTCCGTGAACTGGAAGGCCAGGGCAAGGCGATCGAATCCGTCGCCATCGGCAACAAGGGTCTGGGTTTTCTGAATCGTATCGGCGCCCGCGTGGCCGCCAACGTGACGCAATTGGGTGATACGCCTCACCTGGAAAAGCTGATCGGCCCCGTCAAGGTGCTGCTCGATGCTTACCAGGAAGGCAAGCTGGACGCGGTGTACCTGGTGTACACCAAGTTCATCAACACGATGAAGCAGGAAGCCACCCTGCAGCAACTGCTGCCGCTGACCAGCGACAAGCTGAAGGCTGACGAGGGTGCGCACTCCTGGGACTACATCTACGAGCCTGATGTGCAATCCGTGGTGGACGAACTGCTGGTGCGTTACGTTGAGGCGCTGATTTACCAAGCCGTCGCGGAAAACATGGCGTCCGAGCAATCGGCGCGCATGGTGGCGATGAAGGCAGCGAGCGACAACGCCGGTAGCGTGATCGGCGAGTTGAAGTTGGTCTACAACAAGACTCGTCAGGCAGCGATTACCAAAGAGCTGTCGGAAATCGTTGCCGGCGCGGCCGCGGTTGGCTGATCAGCCGGCGTAGCGCAGCGAAACAGAATTTAAATTTTATCTATTGAAGGAACGAAAATGGCTGATGGCAAAATCGTTCAGTGTATCGGCGCTGTGGTGGACGTGGAGTTTCCGCGCGATGCGATGCCCAAGGTTTACGATGCCTTGAAATTGGAAGGTTCGGAACTGACTCTGGAAGTCCAGCAGCAGCTGGGCGACGGCGTGGTTCGTACCATTGCGCTCGGTTCGTCTGACGGTCTGCGCCGCGGCCTGACCATCTCGAACACCGGCAAGGCGATCACGGTGCCGGTCGGCACCGCGACCCTGGGCCGCATCATGGACGTGCTGGGTAACCCGATCGACGAATGCGGTCCGGTCTCGCACGAGCAAACCGCTTCGATCCACCGCAAGGCCCCTGCGTACGACGAACTGTCGCCGTCGCAAGAGCTGCTGGAAACCGGCATCAAGGTGATCGACCTGGTGTGCCCGTTCGCCAAGGGCGGCAAGGTCGGCCTGTTCGGCGGCGCCGGCGTGGGCAAGACCGTGAACATGATGGAACTGATCAACAACATCGCCAAGGCGCACAGCGGTCTGTCCGTGTTCGCCGGTGTTGGTGAGCGTACCCGTGAAGGTAACGACTTCTATCACGAAATGGCTGAAGCCAAGGTCGTGGATCTGGAAAACCCGGCCAACTCCAAGGTGGCCATGGTTTACGGCCAGATGAACGAGCCGCCGGGCAACCGTCTGCGCGTGGCGCTGACCGGCCTGACCATCGCTGAAGGTTTCCGTGACGAAGGCAAGGACGTTCTGTTCTTCGTTGACAACATCTACCGTTACACCCTGGCTGGTACCGAAGTGTCCGCGCTGCTGGGCCGTATGCCTTCCGCCGTGGGCTACCAGCCGACGCTGGCCGAAGAAATGGGCCGCCTGCAAGAGCGCATCACCTCGACCAAGACCGGTTCGATCACCTCGATCCAGGCCGTGTACGTCCCTGCGGATGACTTGACCGACCCGTCGCCGGCAACCACTTTCGCCCACTTGGACTCGACCGTCGTTCTGTCGCGTGACATCGCTTCGCTGGGTATCTACCCCGCAGTGGATCCGCTGGACTCGACCTCGCGCCAGCTGGACCCGCAAGTGGTCGGCCAGGAACACTACGAGACCGCGCGCGCTGTGCAGGGTACCCTGCAGCGTTACAAGGAACTGCGTGACATCATCGCGATTCTGGGCATGGACGAACTGGCGCCGGAAGACAAGCTGCTGGTGGCCCGCGCTCGTAAGATGCAGCGTTTCCTGTCGCAGCCTTTCCACGTCGCCGAAGTGTTCACCGGCTCGCCGGGCAAGTACGTTTCGCTGAAGGACACGATCAAGGGCTTCAAGATGATCGCCAGCGGCGAACTCGATCACCTGCCGGAACAAGCGTTCTACATGGTCGGCACGATCGAAGAAGCAATCGAAAAAGCCAAGAAGATCAACTAAGCATTCATTGATTTTCGGCGCCGCTCCCGCGCATTGCTGATGAACGGGAGCGGTCAATCGACTAGGAAACGACATGGCACATACTATTCACGTGGACGTTGTTTCGGCGGAAGAGGAAATCTTCTCCGGCGAGGCTGAATTCGTCGCGTTGCCGGGTGAAGCGGGCGAGCTGGGTATCTATCCCCGCCACACTCCGCTGATCACACGCATCAAGCCGGGTGCCGTCCGTATCAAGGTGCCGGGCCAGGCGCAGGATGAATTCGTGTTCGTGGCCGGCGGCCTGCTGGAAGTGCAGCCGGATGCAGTGACCGTGCTGGCCGACACCGCGATCCGCGGTGCCGACCTGGACGAAGCCAAGGCGGCGGAAGCGAAGAGGCTGGCGGAAGAAGCACTGTCCAACCGCGATTCCAAGATCGACCACGCCGCAGCCCAGGCCGAACTGGCCGCAGCGGTGGCGCAGTTGGCCGCGATCCAGAAGTTGCGTCAGAAGCGCTGATGCGTCGGCATTGCCTCCGTTTCGCGGAAGGCGATGACAGCAAGTCAAGAAAGGCAGCCTCGGCTGCCTTTTTTCATTGGCGTGGCGGTGTCACCAATCTTGCGACGGCCATGTCGTCTTGTTCGATTTGTCTTGTTGATTCGTCGTGTCGTCGCGAAGATAACGCGGCAAGATCCTGCGGTCGCATCAGAGCCGGCGTGAGGCCTCGGACCGAACTTCGGCGGCCTCCCTATTCCCCCTGCATCAATTGCCCCTTGACGTGGCTCCTGTGAGCCGTCAGGCAGTACAAACACCCGGCCGCCTGCCGGCAATCCTCCAATCGGTTAAAGTGAATGCAGGCGGGCCGGCCACGGCACGCATCCGCTGCGCAATCGAACCAAATCGCACGGCGCAAATCATTGAGATCATATGGCCTGATCCAGATCGCGCGTTCGGCGCAGGCCGCATCGAGACAGGAGAACAGCATGGCGTCCACCGCCACCAACGCAGCCCAGACATCCTCCCGCGCCGGCGGCAAGCCGGTCATCGCGGTGGTCGGTTTGTCCAATCGCCCGGAACGGGCCAGCTACGACGTGGCGGCCTACATGCAGGACGCCGGCTATCGCATCGTCGCGGTCAATCCCATGTATGCCGGCCAGACCATCCTCGGCGAGCATTGCCATGCGACCCTGCGGGATGCCAATGCCGCGCTGGCCAGGGACGGGCTGCGCATCTCCATCGTCGATTGCTTCCGCAAGTCGGCCGATATCCCGCCGGTGGTCGATGAGGCCATCGCCATCCAGGCCGAATGCGTGTGGATGCAGCTGGACATCCAGCACGAAGAGGCTGCCGCCAAGGCGCGCGCCGCCGGTTTGAAGGTGATCATGGACAAGTGCATCAAGATCGAGCACCGTATGGGCAATGACCTGGGCGTGCTGTGAACGGCAAGGAGGCAAGGATGCCGGGCCGGGTAAGAAGCCAGTAAACAATTCATAACGACATAGCGAGACAACATGCCGAAGAAAATCGCCCCGCAATTCATCGTCCATCCCAAGACCGTCATCGAAGACGCCAGCGCGGCGGAAAAACCGCTCTCGAGCGGCGACAAGGAAAAGGATCGCGCCGAGGCGGCGCGCCTGGCCGCGGCCATCGGCGAGCAGCAACAGATGCTTTACGCCGGCCGCAAGCACAAGGTGCTGGTGATCCTGCAGGGCATGGATACCAGTGGCAAGGACGGCACCGTCAACGATGTGTTTGCGAGCGTCAATCCGCAGGGCATTCGCATCGCCAATTTCAAGGCGCCGACCGCGATCGAGCTGGCCCACGATTACCTGTGGCGCATTCATGAGCAAGTGCCGGTGGCCGGCGAGATCGCCGTCTTCAACCGCAGCCACTATGAGGATGTGCTGATCACCCGCGTGCACGACTGGATCGACGACAAGGAATGCAAGCGCCGCTACCGGCAGATCAACGACTTCGAACGCATGCTGGCCGAGACCGGGACGGTGGTGCTGAAGCTGTTCCTGCACATCTCCAAGGACGAGCAGAAGGCGCGCCTGCAATCGCGGATCGACGATCCCAACAAGCACTGGAAATTCGCCCCCCAGGATCTGGCCGAGCGCAAGTTCTGGGACAGTTATCAGAAGGTCTATCAGAACACGTTGCACGCCACCAGCACGCCGCACGCGCCGTGGTATGTGGTGCCGGCGGATTCCAAGCCGCACCGCAATCTGGTGGTGGCCAATATCGTGCTGGAGACGTTGCAGAAGCTGAAGCTCAAGTATCCCGATCCGAAACCGGAGTTGAAGAAGCTCAAGTTCGATTGAGCAGTGGGCAGCGGCGTGGCGGGCAGCCGGCGTGGCGGGGCTTCTTGAGGGGCGTCGGGGTTCCTCGCCTGCCGAGGGTGATGCGGGGGCTGGACAGCGATCCATTCAAGGCGTCGGGCGCGCTCCATCGCTTCATCCGTCGTTCCGGCGCAGGCCCGAACCCAGCGTCGTTCAACGGTGGCCGAGGCATGACAAGCGCCACTGGATCCCGGCCTGCGCCGGGATGACGGCGCAAGAAAGGCCGGCGCCATTCTCTTGGCGCCGGCCTTTTTTCTATTGCCCGGATAACTGTCTCGTTGCTCCTCGGACGGCTATCTCGTTATTCCCTGGATGATTATTTTGTTATCCCGTGGAGGATGATTTCCTTGTCCCCGGACGGCCGTGGCCTTGCCTGTCGGATGAGCATTGTTTTACTCATCGGGCGACTATCGCATCGCTCCTGGCATCACCGGCTCATCTCAGTTGGATCGAATGGCGCACCGCAAAGCCCGCTCCCACGAGTGGGAATGCGCATCGACGTCTCACCGTGATTCCGGCGCAGGCCGGCATACTGTGTGTTCAGCCGCGGTCGAGCCATCGCAGACGCCATCACATCCCGACCCCGGCAGGGTTCAGCGCGGAGTCGAGCGCCGCCCTGGATGTCCTACTTGAGCCACTTGTCGAACACCTGCTGATATTCCCCGGTCGCCTTCGCCAGGTGCAGCCAGGTATCCACGTATTCCTTGAATGCCACATCGCCGCGCGGCAGCATGTAAGCCTTCTCCGCGAATTGCAGCGGCTGGTCGGGATTGACCGGGCACAGTTCCGGATGCAGCTTGGCTTGCCACATGGTTTCGCTGGCGTCGGTCACCATCACGTCGGCCTTGCCGTCCACGATCTGCTGGAAGATGGTGACGTTGTCCGGGTGCAGCGTCAGCGTGGCGCGCTTGTAGCGGGCGCGGGCGAAGCGTTCGTTGGTGCCGCCGGGATTGACGATGGCGCGCGTTGCGGGCTGGTCAATCATGTCGAAATTGCGGAATTTCTCCTTGTCGGCGCAGCGCACCACCGGCGCCTTGCCGTCCACCATGGTCGGCGCCGAGAATGCCGCCTTTCGCGCGCGGTCCAGCGTGATCGAGACCCCGCCCATGGCGATGTCGCATTGGGCGATGAAGTCGTTCATCAGGTTGCTCCAGGTGGTCTTCACGAACTGCGCTTCCACGCCCAGCGACTTGGCCAGCGATTGCGCCAGTTCGACGTCCATGCCTTCGAAAGTCTGGTCGGGGCGGTAGTAAGTGAAAGGCTTGTAGTCACCGGTCATGCATACGCGCAACTTGCCGGATTTGATCATCTGATCCAGCCGCGAAGGCGCGGCGTCGTCGGCCATGGCCGGTTGAAGCGCAAGCGAAACGAGGGCGAGGCCGGCCAGGATGGCGGCGCCGATGAACTTCTTCATGTTGTTGTCTCCTGATTGATGTGTTGGCCATGCGGCGCCGGCTTGTTGTCATGATTGGCGCGCCGTCTGCTGTGCTGTCTCGTGGCAGCTTGCCGATCATAGCAAAACCGGCCGTCCTTTCGTAGGACAACGTGCCGTTTCTGAACTCCCCGGGCGCATCGCTTACTAAAAGTGATCAGCGCGCCGATGCCGCATTCGTGAGGCACGGGTCAAGCGCGAAGTGCAACCGAAACCATGCCAGGGAGATGCGAATGCTCAAGCTGAACGATCCGGCGCTGCTGCGCCAGCAAGCCTATGTGGATGGCAAATGGGTGGATGCCGACGGCGGCGAGACCACCGCCGTGCAGAACCCCGCCAACGGCGAGACGATAGGCACGATTCCGAAGATGGGCGCGGCCGAGACGCGTCGCGCCATCGAAGCCGCGAACGCGGCCTGGAAGGAATGGCGCGCCAGGACGGCCGCCGAGCGCGGCAAGATCCTGCGCAAGTGGAGCGAGCTGATGCTGGCCAATGCCGACGACCTGGCGTTGATCATGACCACCGAGCAAGGCAAGCCGCTAGCCGAATCCAAGGGCGAGATCGGCTATGCCGCGTCCTTCATCGAGTGGTTCGGCGAGGAAGCCAAGCGTGCTTATGGCGACGTGATTCCGTCGCCGCTGGCGGGCAATCGCATCCTTGTCACCAAGGAACCGATCGGCGTGTGCGCGGCGATCACGCCGTGGAATTTCCCGGCGGCGATGATCACGCGCAAGGTCGGTCCGGCCTTGGCGGCGGGTTGTCCGATGGTGTTGAAGCCAGCCGGCGCCACGCCGTTCTCGGCGCTGGCCCTGGCCGTGCTGGCCGAGCGCGCGGGGGTACCCAAGGGCGTGTTCAGCGTGGTGACCGGCTCGTCCGGCGCGATCGGCGGCGAGATGGCGGCCAATCCGCTGGTGCGCAAGCTTTCCTTCACCGGCTCCACCGACATCGGGCGCAAGCTGATGGAGCAATCCGCGCCCACCATCAAGAAACTGTCGCTGGAGCTGGGCGGCAATGCGCCGTTCATCGTCTTCGACGACGCCGATCTCGATGCCGCAGTCGAGGGCGCGATTGCCTCCAAGTATCGCAATGCCGGCCAGACCTGCGTCTGCGCCAATCGCATTTATGTGCAGGACGGCGTGTATGACGCCTTCGCCGCCAGGCTGATCGAGGCCGTCAAGAAGCTCAAGGTCGGCAATGGCGTCGAGAACGGCGTCACGCAAGGGCCGCTGATCAACGAGGACGCCGTGAAGAAGGTCGAGGAACACATCGCCGACGCTACCGGCAAGGGCGCGCGCGTGCTGCTGGGCGGCAAGCGCCACGCCCTGGGCGGCAGTTTTTTCGAGCCGACCATCCTGGCGGATGTGACGCAGGACATGCGCGTGGCGCGCGAAGAGACCTTCGGTCCGATGGCGCCGCTGTTCCGCTTCAAGAACGACGAGGAAGCGGTGGCCCTGGCCAACGATACTGAATTCGGCCTGGCCAGCTATTTCTATTCGCGCGACATCGGCCGCATCTGGCGCGTGGCCGAGGGGCTGGAATCCGGCATGGTGGGCATCAACACGGGGTTGATCTCCAACGAAGTGGCGCCGTTCGGCGGCGTCAAGCAATCGGGGCTGGGGCGCGAAGGTTCGCATTACGGCATGGACGATTATCTGGTGATCAAGTACCTCTGCATGGGCGGCATCTGAAGCCGGGTGGGCGGATCGCGGCGGCTGCTGATTTGCGCCCGCCACGATCTGCGTCAATATCAGCGCAGGGCGATAGCGACAATTAGGCAGAAGCGTCGCGCTTTGGATGAGATAATGACGGATTGCCGTCAGTTAGCATCAAGGCCGATCATGTCCCCATTCGCACCGCTCAAAAACGATACCTTCCTGCGCGCCCTGCTGCGCCAACCCACCGACTACACGCCGCTATGGCTGATGCGCCAGGCCGGCCGCTACCTGCCGGAATACCGCGCCACGCGCGCCCGCGCCGGCTCCTTCATGGGTCTGGCGACCAATCCCGACTATGCCACCGAAGTCACGCTGCAGCCGCTGGAGCGTTATCCGCTGGACGCCGCCATCCTGTTCTCCGACATCTTGACCGTGCCCGATGCCATGGGGCTGGGCTTGTATTTCGCCGAGGGCGAAGGTCCCAAGTTTGAACGTCCGCTGCGTGACGAGGCCGCCGTCAGGGCCCTGCGGGCGCCGGATCTGGCCAAGCTCAACTACGTGTTCGACGCCGTCACCCAGATCCGCCGCGAGCTGGACGGCCGCGTGCCCCTGATCGGTTTCTCGGGCAGCCCGTGGACGCTGGCGTGCTACATGGTGGAGGGCGGCGGCTCGGACGACTTCCGTCTGGTCAAGAGCATGCTGTACGGCCGCCCTGATCTGATGCACCACATCCTCAAGACCAATGCCGACGCCGTGGCCGCGTATCTGAATGCGCAGATCGCCGCCGGCGCGCAGGCCGTGATGATATTCGACACCTGGGGCGGCGCGCTGGCCGATGGCATCTACCAGCAATTCTCGCTGGCCTACATGGCCCAGGTGGTCAGCCAGCTGAAGCGCGAGCAGAACGGCGAGCGCATTCCGGTGATCGTGTTCACCAAGGGCGGCGGCCTGTGGCTGGAGCAGATTGCCGCCATCGGCGCCGACGCCGTTGGCCTGGACTGGACCGTGAATCTGGGCGAAGCGCGCCGCCGCGTGGGCGACAAGGTCGCGCTGCAAGGCAATCTCGATCCCAATGTGCTGTTTGCCGGCGACGAGGCTATCCGCGCCGAAGTGCGCAAGTTGCTGGAATCCTTTGGCAAGCCGGGCGCGGGCAGTGGCCATGTCTTCAACCTCGGCCACGGCATTTCCCAGCATACCCCGCCGGAAGCGGTGTCCACGCTCGCGCAGGCGGTGCACGACTTCAGCCGTTCGATGCGCGCCTGAGTCGTCCATGCCGCTGCGTGAAGCGCGGTGAAGCAGAAAATGATTCTTTTGGCAAGTTGCAGCTCGACTTATGCACATTTCCCGCTTGCTTCTTATTGAGAATCGCTAATATCGACATGCGGATTCGGTTGGCAGCGGCATATTTGTAAGTGATTGATTTTATTGGGATAATTTTTTGCCACGCTTTTGGGCAAATCCTTGTAAACCACCCCCTTGGCGGGCTGCGGGGCTGTCAAGAGGCACTTGTCAACAAAGTTATCCACAAGTTGTGTGAATAAATCACAAAAACACTTAGTAAACCGTCGTTTACGGGTGATTTTGAAGTTTTACTTTAAATATGTAGGACAGCGAGCGACGCCGTTCGCCGGAAAAAACCTTCACAGTTTGGTCGGAGAACGCTTGACAAATGTCCATAGCCTCATCTCTCCGGTGGGACTTATGCACATGGAAGGGGCGGCGGATGGCTCCCGAAATTTTTTGAGAAAATATTTTTCCAATCCGGCGATGGAAATATAAGTGACTGATTTTATTGGGATATTTTTTTGCTTTTGATTTGGGCATCTTGTCGAAAGCCGCCCCCAGTCTGGCGGTGAACCTGTCAATAGGCACTTGTCCCCAAAGTTATCCACAGTATTTGTGGATAGGTCAAAAAATAGCGTCTAAACCGTGAGTTAGGCCGGTTTTTCAGGATTTACATTAAGTTCGTGGAACAAAGTATCCTCCAGGTCGCCCTCGATACCCCCTTGCATACCGTCTTCGACTATTGTTGGCGGCCGCAGGCGCCGAGCGAGGCGATTCCCGCCATCGGCCAATTGGTGGTGGTGCCGTTCGGCCGGCGCGAGGTCGTCGGCGTGGTGGTCGGCCATGCCGGGCAGAGCGAGCTCGGCGCCGACAAGATCAAGGACGTGATCGCCGTGCGCAGCCAGCTGCCGCCGCTGTCCGCGCATTGGTTGGCGCTGTGCGGTTTCGCCGCCGACTACTATCAGCGTCCGCTGGGCGAGGTGATGTTGCCCGGCCTGCCCAAGAACCTGCGCGCGCTGACCACGGTGGCGTTGGACAAGGCGCTCAAGGCGCTGGACAAGACGCCCGCGCCCAGGAAGCGCAAGGCCAAATCCAAGGCCGCCGACGTCGCGTCGCCAGAGTCGCCGCAATCTGAAGCGCAGGCCGCGCCCGATCCCATGCAATTCGGCGTCGCACCGCCGCTGAACGTGGCCCAGCAAGAGGCTGCCGATGCCATCGCCCAGGCCCGGGGTTTCGCGCCGCTGCTGCTGTACGGCGTGACCGGCAGCGGCAAGACCGAGGTGTATCTGCAAGCCGCAGCCGCCATCCTGCGCCGCGAAGCCGATGCGCTGGCCGCTGACGGCCGGCCGTGGCAGGCGGACCAGCCGGCGCCCGCGCAGATCCTGGTGCTGGTCCCCGAAATCAACCTGACGCCGCAGCTGGAAGGCAATATCCGCGCGCGTTTCCCGCACCTGAATGTGGTGGCGCTGCACAGCGGCCTGGCCGAAGGCGAGCGCGCCCGCAACTGGCTGGCCGCGCATCTGGGCCAGGCCCACATCGTGCTGGGCACGCGGCTGGCGATCCTGTCCTCGCTGCCGGCGCTCAAGCTCATCGTCATCGACGAAGAGCACGATCCTTCCTACAAGCAGCAAGAAGGCCTGCGCTATTCGGCGCGCGACCTGGCCGTCTGGCGCGCCCGCCAGCTCGGCATCCCGGTGGTGCTTGGCTCGGCCACGCCGTCGCTGGAAACCTGGCACCACGCCCAGGCCGGCCGCTACCGCCGCCTGGAACTGCGCCAGCGCGCGGCGCAGCAGGCGGTGCTGCCCAAGGTCAAGGTGATCGACATGGAGCGAGACAAGCCCGCCGACGGCCTGACCTCCACGCTCATCGCCGCCGTGCGCAAGCGCCTGGAACATGGCGAGCAGTCGCTGCTCTTCCTTAACCGCCGCGGCTATGCGCCGGTGCTGGCGTGCGACGCCTGCGGCTGGATCAGCAACTGCATGCGCTGCGACGCCTTCATGGTGGTGCACCGTCCGGAGCGCCGTCTGCGCTGCCACCACTGCAGCCTGGAACTGGCTATCCCCAAGTCCTGCCCGACCTGCGGCAACGTGGACTTGCAGCCCCTGGGGCGCGGCACCCAGCGCGTGGAGGAGGGCTTGCATGCGATCTTCCCCGAGGCGCGCGTGTTGCGCATCGACGCCGATTCCACCCGCCTCAAGGGTTCGGCGCAGAGCGCCTTCGACAGCGTGCACCGGGGCGAGGTGGATATCCTGATCGGCACCCAGATGGTGGCCAAGGGGCATGACTTCAAAAAGCTGACGCTGGTGGGCGTGATGAACCCCGACACCGCGCTGTTCTCGCACGACTACCGCGCCAGCGAGCGGCTGTTCGCGCAACTGATGCAGGTGGCGGGCCGGGCCGGGCGGGCCGGGCTGTCGGCCGACGGCAGTTCCGGGGAGGTGCTGATCCAGACGCGCTATCCGCATCATCCGCTGTACCAGGCCGTGATCCGCCACGACTACGACGGCTTCGCCGGCACGCTGCTGGACGAGCGCCGCCAAGCTTACTTCCCGCCTTTCATGTATCAGGCCCTGCTGCGCGCGGAGGCGCGCCAGCTGGAACTGGCCATGGCCTTCCTGAAGGAGGCGGCGGCGATCCTCGACAACCCCGCCATTACCATCAACGAACCCATTCCCATGACCCTGATGCGGGTGGCCAATGTCGAGCGCGCGCAGTTGCTGGTCGAATGCCCATCGCGCCCGGCGTTGCAGGCTTTCCTCAAGGAATGGCTGGCGCTCCTGCGGCAGGTGAAGACACGCGCGCGCTGGTCGCTGGAAGTCGATCCGGTCGATATCTGAGGTCGTCGCGGTGCGCTTTGCGCCATCCGGGTGTCGCTGCCGCCCGGATTTCCGCATTTCGTCGCAAAGCCCTGGGCCGCATGAGCGGCCCATCCTAAGCTGGCGCCTGTTCTCATCCATTGCACAGGAGCATCCCATGATCGCCGCCATCGTTTCGCACACGCCTTTGTGGGTCTGGCCGCTGCTGGCCTTTCTGCTGTATCGCGGCTGGCAGGCCGGCCGCGACCGCGAGACTCCGTTGCTGAAAGCGCTGGCGGTGCCGCTGGTGATGTTCGCCCTGTCGGTGTCGGGCTTGCTACTGAGCTTCGGCGCGCATCCGCTGAATGCCGTGCTGGGTGCGGCGGCGCTACTGGTCGCGGGTTTCTTCAGCTTCCGCAGCCGGGCCACGGCCGCCATCCGCGTCGATGCCGCCCGCCACCGCATCGCCCAGCGCGGCAGCTGGCAGCCGCTGTTGCTGACGGTGGGCATCTTTGCCGTGAAGTATTCGGCCGCGGTGGCGCTGGCCCTGCATCCGCAGTTGGCTGCCGATCCCTGGTTCGCGCTGCCGCAGTCCTTGCTCTACGGCGCGTTCGCCGGCATCTTTACCGGCCGTTTGTTGCGAATCATGCATCTTTATCGCCGCGCGCTGGCCGGCGACGGCGAGACGCCGGCCGCCGCCGGCTGAGCACGGCGGGAAATGTCGGGAAATGGCCGGAAATGGCGGAGTACGGCTGGAAATGGCAGGCAAAAAGGCGGTCCGGGTGCCGCCTTCGGGCGCAAAGCGGATCGGCAAGCCGGTATAATCTCGGCTGCTCAACCAATTTCAAGCGATTCCTTCGCGCGGCGCACAGCAAGGCCGGCGCCGCGGCCGCTTCCGCTTTACCGTCATTCCCATGCTCGCACAACAGAAACAAAGCATCTCCGACCTGTTCTCGTCCGCATTGAAGCCCCTGCTGGCAGGCACCGACCTGCAGCCGGTCATCGCGCTGGAACGTCCGCGCGACGCCGCGCACGGCGATATCGCCTGCAACGTGGCGATGCAGCTGGCCAAGCCGCTGAAGAAGAATCCGCGCGAGCTGGCGCAAGCCATCGTCGCCGCCGTGATGGCCGATCCGGCCCGCGAAGGCCTGGTCGAGTCGGCGGAGATCGCCGGCCCCGGCTTCATCAACCTGCGCGTGGCCGCAGCCGCCAAACAGGCCGTGGTCAAGATCATCCACGAACAGGGCGACGATTTCGGCAAGAGCCGCGCCGGCGAAGGCAAGAAGGTGCTGGTCGAGTTCGTCTCCGCCAACCCCACCGGCCCGCTGCACGTCGGTCACGGTCGCCAGGGTGCGCTGGGCGATGCACTGTCGTCGCTGCTGGAAGTGCAGGGCTATGACGTGCTGCGCGAGTTCTACTACAACGACGCCGGGGTGCAGATCGCCACGCTGGCGACCTCGGTGCAGGCGCGCGCGCGCGGCTTCAAGCCGGGCGACGCCCAGTGGCCCGAGTCGGCTTACAACGGCGACTACATCGGTGACATCGCGCGCGACTTCCTGGACAAGAAGACCGTCTCCGCCAGCGACGGCGCGCCGGTCACCGCCAGCGGCGATGTCGAGGACATCGAATCGATCCGCCGCTTCGCCGTGGCCTATCTGCGCCACGAGCAGGATCTCGACCTGCAAGCCTTCGGCGTGAAGTTCGACAACTACTATCTGGAATCCTCGCTGTATGCGGACGGCAAGGTAGCCGCCGCGGTCGAGGCGCTGATCAAGGCCGGCAAGACCTACGAGCAGGACGGCGCGCTGTGGTTGCGCACCACCGACTATGGCGACGACAAGGATCGCGTCATGAAGAAGACCGACGGCACCTACACTTACTTCGTGCCCGACGTCGCCTATCACATCAACAAATGGCAGCGCGGCTACGGCAAGGTCATCAATATCCAGGGCAGCGACCACCACGGCACCATCGCGCGCGTGCGCGCCGGCCTGCAGGCGGCCGGCGTGGGCATTCCCGAAGGCTATCCCGACTACGTGCTGCACAAGATGGTGACCGTGATGCGCAACGGCGAAGAGGTGAAGATCTCCAAGCGCGCCGGTTCCTACGTCACGCTGCGCGACCTGATCGAATGGTCCGCCGGCGAGACCGCCGATGGCGCCGAACGTGACCTGACCCGCGGCCGCGATGCGGTGCGCTTCTTCCTGATCTCGCGCAAGGCCGATACCGAGTTCGTGTTCGACGTCGATCTGGCGCTGGCGCAATCCGACGAAAACCCGGTCTATTACGTGCAGTACGCGCATGCGCGCATCTGCACCGTGCTGGGCAAGTGGGGCGGCGACGAGGCCGAGCTCAAGTCCGTGGCCGACCTGTCGCCGCTGACCGCGCCGCGCGAAGCCGCGCTGCTGGCCAAGCTGGCCGAATATCCGGACATGCTGGCCTATGCGCTGCAGGAGCTGGGCCCGCACCAGGTGGCCTTCTATCTGCGCGATCTGGCAGGCGAACTGCATAGCTACTACAATGCGGAACGCGTGCTGGTGGACGATGTCCCAACCAGGTCCGCGCGCCTGGCCCTGATGGCCGCCACGCGCCAGGTGCTGCGCAACGGCCTGGCCCTGCTGGGCGTATCGGCGCCGGCCAGAATGTAAAACAAGCTGATAAACAAGAGAAACGTGAAACAGTTGAACGCGAAACATCAAAAGCAGGCCGGCGGTACGCTGCTCGGCCTGATCCTGGGTTTGATCGTCGGCCTGGGCATCGCCGTCGGCGTGGCGCTGATGATCACCAAGTCGCCGATTCCCTTCGTCAACAAGGTGGTGCGGCCCGAGCGCGCCGATCCGACCCCGGCCCAGGCGGCCGATCCCAACCGTCCGCTGTACGGCAATCGCGACATCGCGCGCGAAGCGGCCAAGGAACAGCAGCAGTCGCAGACGCCGGTGCCGCCCAACACCGCCGCCGCCCAGCCGGCCGCGCCGGTGGTGCCAGCACCGCAACCGGCCGCGCCGGCCAAGCCCGAGCCCAAGGTGGCGGACGCCAAGCCGTCCTCGTCCACCCCGGCCAAGAGCGACGCTGCGGATGACAAGTGGACCTACTTCCTGCAGACCGGCGCCTTCCGCGACCAGGCCGATGCCGACAGCGCGCGCGCCAAGCTGGCGTTGCTGGGCTTCGAAGCCAAGGTCACCGAACGCACCGCCGATAGCGGCGTGCTGTACCGCGTGCGCATCGGTCCCTTCGAACAGGCTGAATCGATGAACCGGACGCGCAGCAAACTGTCCGATAACGGGGTTGATGCGGCGATCGTCCGCATTCCCAAGTAATCAGTAATGACAGCAACCGTTTGGCCCGACGGCAGGGGATAGCCGGCGGACCGGGCGGATGCGGGGACCGCATCGGTCCTTGCCGAATATCCATCAGAGAGGGTAATTTTCATGCGTTTCTATCAACAGCTGCTGGCAGCCGTCAGCTTTGGCGTGCTGGCCTTGTCGGCTAGCGTCAGTGCATCGGCTTCGCCGGCCAATCCGCAAGTGGGCAGTGACTATCGCGTGCTGGAGCAGGCTCAGCCTACCGATTCGGGCAATAAGGTCGAGGTTACCGAGTTCTTCTGGTTCGATTGCCCGCACTGCGCGGCCTGGGATCCCTCGCTGACCGCCTGGGTCAAGAAGCAAGGCGACAAGATCAACTTCAAGAAGGTGCCGGTGGCCTTCCGCGACAGCTTCGTGCCGCAGCAGAAGCTGTACTACACGCTGGAAGCCATGGGCAAGGCTGAAGAACTGAGCCCGAAGATCTTCCATGCAATCCACGTCGAAGGCCAGCGCGTCAACACCGACAAGACCATCCTGGCTTACATCGAGAAGCTGGGTATCGACAAGCAAAAGTTCCAGGACCTGTACAACTCCTTCGGCGTGCAGACCAAGGCCCGCCGCGCGGCCCAGCTGCAGGAAGCCTACAAGGTGGATGGCGTGCCGATGATCGCCATCGACGGCCGTTACGTGACCTCGCCGGCCGTGGTCGGCGTGGCGCTGGCCAACCAGCCGGAATCGATGCAGCAAGCCGCGGCGCTGCAGGTGATGGATCACCTGGTCGCCAAGGCCGCTGCCGAGAAGGCCGGCGGCGCCGCAGCCAAGAAGAAGTAAGCGCTGAGCATCCGCAAACGGTCCGCGTCCGCAAGGCCGCGGGCCGTTTTCATTTCAGCCCGGCGTTGAGCCGGGGTTTCATTTCTAGCGAGGAGCAGGCATGGCACATTCCCAGGCTGGCGCGACCGGGCCGCGCGTCTTTCTGACCGGTGCATCCAGCGGCATCGGCATGGCGCTGGCGCGCGCCTATGCGCAGCAGGGCGCAGTGCTGGGGCTGGTGGCGCGGCGCGTGGCCGAGCTGGAGAGCCTGCGCGCGGCCTTGCCCAATCCCGGCGCGCATCGCATCTACGCATTGGACGTGACCGACCACGCCGCACTGCAAGCCGTGGCCGGCGCCTTCATGGAAGAATTCGGCGGCGCCGACGTGGTGATCGCCAATGCCGGCATTTCGCAAGGCACGCTGACCGAATACCAGGAAGACCTGGCCGCCTTCGAGCGCATCATGGCGGTCAACGTCACCGCCGCTTTCGCTACGTTTTCGCCCTTCGTGGCGCGCATGAAGGCGCTGCCCGAACCGCAGCGTCGCCGTTGCCGCCTGGTCGGCATCGGCAGCGTGGCGGGCATTCGCGGCTTGCCGGGCGCCGAGGCTTACAGCGCCTCCAAGGCGGCGATCATCAGCTATTGCGAATCGCTGCGGGTGGAGCTGCGCACTTCCGGCATCAAGGTGGTGACCATCGCCCCGGGCTACATCGATACGCCGATGACCCGGATCAATCACTACCGCATGCCCTTCCTGATGCCGGTCGAGCGCTTCGCCGAGCGCGCCCTGCAAAGCATCGCCGCCGGTGTCAGCTATCGCGTCATTCCCTGGCAGATGGGCGTGGTCGCCAAGCTGCTCAGGATGGCGCCGAACTGGCTGTACGATATGGTGTTCGCGCGCGCCCCGCACAAGAAGCGCAACCTGTAACCTTTGCGGCGGCCGGCTTGCATCGGCCGCCGAGTTTGGAGTCCCTCATGAAGATCATCTTTGCCGGCACCCCGGAATTCGCCGCCGTCGCGCTGGAAGCGCTGTACGCCGCCGGCCACGACATCACGCTGGTGCTGACCCAGCCCGATCGTCCCGCCGGCCGCGGCATGCAGCTGCAGGCCTCGCCGGTCAAGCAATGCGCGCAGAAGCACGGCACGCCGGTGGCGCAGCCGGTGTCGCTGCGACTCAACGGCAAGTATCCGGAGGTGGCGCAGGAAGCGCATGCATTGCTGCAAGCCACGCCGCACGATGTGATGGTGGTGGCCGCTTATGGGTTGATCCTGCCGCGCAGCGTGCTGGACATCCCGCGCCATGGCTGCATCAATATCCACGGCTCGCTGTTGCCGCGCTGGCGCGGCGCCGCGCCCATCCATCGCGCCATCGAGGCCGGCGATGCCGAGACCGGCATCACCATCATGCAGATGGAAGAAGGGCTGGATACCGGCCCGATGCTGCTGATCGAAAGCTTGCCCATCCTGGAGAACGACACCACCGGCAGCCTGCACGACAAGCTGGCCGCACTGGGCGGCAAGATGATCGTGGATGCGCTGGCCAAGCTGGAGCGCGGCGAACTGCCCGCCACGCCGCAGCCGGAAGAGGGCGCCAACTACGCCGCCAAGATCGCCAAGGAAGAGGCCGCGCTCGATTTCACGCAAAGCGCGGAGCAACTGGCGCGCCGCATTCGCGCCTTCAATCCCTTCCCCGGCGCGACCGGCCGCTTCGGCGAGACGGTGGTCAAGCTGTGGCAGGCCCATCCCGTAACGGTCGCCCAGCGCGGCGAACCGGGCCAGGTGCTGTCGGCCGACGCGCAGGCGGGCATCGTGGTGGCCTGCGGCGAAGGCGCGCTGCTGCTGACCGAGCTGCAGAAGCCGGGCGGCAAGCGTTTGCCGGCGACTGAATTCCTCAAGGGCTTCCCGCTCGAAGGCGGCCGCTTCGCCTGATTCCGGGCATATCGGCCGCCGGCGCCGGATGTGCGCGACGCATCCGGCTTCATGCATCCGGCTTCATTTCTCTCTTAATCCCCCGGCACCGGCAAGGGGCTGGCCGGCTTGATTTCTTCCATGCACACCATTGAGCGCACGCCGGCCACGCCCGGCACCTGCATGAGGCGATCGGTGAGGAAGGCCGACAGGCTCTTCAGATCGGTCGCCACCACCTTGAGCAGGTAATCGAAGTCGCCCGAGATGGTGTAGCACTCGAGGATCTCCGGAAACTGGCGGATCGCCTTTTCCACGCTGCGCACCTGCTTGAACTGTTCGCGCGCCAGGCTGAGGCTGACGAAGGCCGTCACGCCCAGCCCCAGCGCCGCCGGCTCCACCTGCGCGGCATAACCGCGAATCACGCCTTCCTGTTCCAGTCTTTGCACGCGGCGGTAGCACTGCGGCGGCGACAGGTTCACGCGATCGGACAGCTCGACGTTGCTGGCCCGGCCGTCGGCTTGCAAGGTTTCGAGGATGATGCGGTCATAACGATCGAATTTTTCCATTTTTCGCATAATCATGAAATTATCGTTCATGATAGTCCGAAATCGAGAATAAAAACGCAAAGTAATTTCCCGCTCCTGCAATTATCCTGTACGCATGCAATGAACCTGCGCCGGCCGGTGAAATCAACTTGGATACGCCCCGGTGGTGGCCAGAGGAGGGCACATGGACATTCAGCAAGAGCAGCGACGGGACAACCCGCCGACCAATCCGCACATTGCGCTGGAGCGCCGCTATTGCGCCCACAACTATGCGCCGCTGCCGGTGGTGTTGAGCCGCGGCGAGGGCATCTGGCTGTGGGATGAGCAGGGGCGCCGTTACATGGACATGATGTCGGCCTATTCCGCCGTCAGCTTCGGCCATGCACATCCGCAACTGGTGGCCGCGCTGGCGTCGCAGGCGCAGCGTCTTGCCGTCACGTCGCGGGCGTTTTACAGCGACAAACTCGGCCTGTTCCTGCAGCGCTTGTGCGAGACAGTGGGGATGGAACGGGCGCTGCCGATGAACAGCGGCGCCGAAGCCGTCGAGACCGCCATCAAGGCGGCGCGCAAATGGGCCTATACCAGCAAGCGCGTGCCGCAAGGGCGGGCGCGCATCGTGGTGTGCAAGGGCAATTTCGCCGGACGCACTACCACCATCGTCGGTTTTTCGTCGGAGGCGCAATACCGCGCCGGCTTCGGTCCCTTCGACGGCGGTTTCGACAGCGTGCCGTTCGGCGATGCCGACGCGCTGGAAGCCGCCATCACGCCGGATACCGCGGCTTTCCTGGTCGAACCGA
The DNA here is from genome assembly GCA_009914615.1 of Herbaspirillum frisingense. GTDB lineage: Bacteria > Pseudomonadota > Gammaproteobacteria > Burkholderiales > Burkholderiaceae_D > Herbaspirillum > Herbaspirillum frisingense_B. Next base: position 43,932 of record WNDX01000005.1, on the reverse strand, counting down.
TACAGGGCGAGGGCGGCATCGTGGTGCCCCCGGAGGGTTACCTGCGGCGCTGCCGCGAGATTTGCACGCGCCGCCAGGTGCTGCTGATCTGCGACGAGGTGCAGACCGGCCTGGGCCGCACCGGCCGCCTGCTGGCCTGCGACCACGACGGCATCCGTCCTGACGGCCTGGTGCTGGGCAAGGCGCTGGGCGGCGGCTTGCTGCCGGTGTCGGCCTTCCTCGCCAGGGCGGATGTGATGGCGGTATTCACGCCGGGCGATCACGGCAGCACCTTCGGCGGAAATCCGCTGGCGGCGGCGGTGGCCACCAAGGCGCTGGAGTTGCTGGCCGACGGCGTATTGATCGACAACGCCGAGCGCATGGGCCGGCGATTGAGGGAAGGCCTGCGCGCCATCGGCCATCCGGCGATCCGCGAAGTGCGCGGGCGCGGCCTGCTGATCGGCATGGATCTCGATCCGGCGTTGATCGGCGGACGCGCTTTCTGTGAGCGCCTGATGGCACGCGGCATCCTCTCGCGCGAGACGCACGACACGGTGGTGCGCTTCGCGCCGCCGCTGCTGATCGACGCGGAGCAGGTCGATTTCGCGCTGGCCGCGATCCGCGCGGTGTTCAGCGAAATCGGGGAAGCGCTGCACGAACATTGAAGCAAACCAACCAAGGAGAATGATCATGCAACAACAACGCCACAATGCCTTCCTGATGTGCCCGCCGGAGCACTACGAGGTTTCCTATGTGATCAATCCGTGGATGGAGGGCAACGTCGCCCACGCGGATCTCTCGCTGGCCGCGCGCCAGTGGCGCACGCTGCGCGAGGGTATCGCGCGCGTGGCGGAGGTGCGCGAGATGCCGTCGGCGTCCGGCGTGCCGGACATGGTGTTCACCGCCAACGGCGGCCTGGTGCTGGCGGACACGGTGGTGCTGTCGCACTTCCGCCATGCCGAGCGCCAGCCCGAAGAACCGCGCTTCCGGGCCTGGTTCGAAGCACAGGGTCTGCGCGTGCTGACCATGCCTGACGACGTGCCCTTCGAAGGCGCCGGCGATGCGCTGCTCGATCGCGAGTCCGAGCTGCTGTGGATGGGCTACGGCCACCGCACCGGCGTGCGCGCGGCGCCGCTGATCGCGGGCTGGCTGGATATCGAAGTGCAATCGCTGCAGCTGGTGGATCCGCGCTTCTACCACCTGGACACCTGTTTCTGTCCGCTGGAAGGCGGTTACCTGATGGTCTATCTGCCCGCCTTCGATGCTGCCTCGCAAAAGGCCATCACCAGCCGCGTGGCGCCGCACCGGCTGATCGCGGTGGGCGAAGAGGACGCGCTGCACTTTGCCTGCAACACCGTCAACGCCGGCCGCCACGTGTTCCTGAATCACGCCTCCGCCACCCTGCGCGCGCAACTGGAAGGCAAGGGCTTCGAGGTACACGTGACACCGTTGTCGGAATTCATGAAAGCCGGCGGCGCCGCCAAGTGCCTGACGCTGAAGATGACCGAGCCGCGCCGGCGCGCCGCCAATGCGCCCTTGCACGGCATCGACGGCAAGCGCCGCAGCGCCTGAACAAGGGCGCATGAAGCAAGGCCCCGCTGTGCAAGCCGCGGGGCCTTGTCGTTTCACCGGGGCCGAAAGCGGCCTGGTCGTGCTGTTTCAGGATTGCTTCAGGATTGCTTCAGGACTGCTTCAGGACGTGGGGCAGATGCCTCCAGAACAGCTCGGCGCCCAGATGCACCTTGGCTTGCCAGTCGTTTGCCGCGTCGTCGTCGGCGCCGTCCGTGATGAACTTGAAGGCGCGCCACGGCACGCCGAAGTGGCGGCAAACGCGGGCGATGGCGAACAGTTCCATGTCCACCAGATCGACCTTTTGCTGCAGCAGCCAGTCATCGGCGGCGGTGACGAAGCTGTCGCCGGTGCCGCAGACCACGCCCGGATGGCCGGATTCCAGTCGCGGCGGCTGCTGCTCTTCGGGCATCAAGGGTGTCACGCCGCGCGGCGCCAGCGGCATGGCCATCATGTCGCGCTGGACCACGGAGGCGATTTCCAGCAAGCCGTCGTGCAGCGGATCAATCTTGCCGGCCGTGCCGAAATTGATGATCAGCGCGGGGCGGCGCTCCAGGATCGCCTGGGTGGCGCACAGCGCGGCATTGACCTTGCCGACGCCGCAATAGAGCACCTCCACGCCCTCGGGCGCGTCGGCGGCGTTCAGTTCGTTTTCCAGGGCGGTGAGGATAAGGATGCGGTGAGCGGCTGGCATGCGTCGTAAGTTGTTGTTTTGCAATGATCGGAGGGGGCGGACGGCCTCTCCCGGCTCGGGAAAGAAGGCCGTTTGGCGTATAATTTGCCCCTATTTTCGCCCATAAAACCGGTCGGCCGACGGCCGGTTCTTGTCCCGGGAAATCCGGGGCGACAAGGGCCGCATTGTTGCCGGAACAAGAGAAAAACGCCAGATGAAGCCGAACGAACTCTGCCAGACCGAATTGCTGCTGCGCGACTTGATGTCGCAGCGCATCCTGATCCTCGACGGCGCCATGGGCACCATGATCCAGCGCTACAAGCTGACCGAGGAAGATTATCGCGGCAAGCGCTTCGCCGATTTCAGCGTTCCCGGCAAGGAGATGTTCGTCAAGGGCAACAACGAGCTGCTCTCGCTGACCCAGCCGCACATCATCCAGGAAATCCACGAGCAATACCTGGCCGCCGGCGCCGACCTGATCGAGACCAATACCTTCGGCGCCACCAGCGTGGCCCAGGACGATTACCACATGGCCGATCTCGTCTATGAGATGAACGTGGAATCGGCCCGCCTGGCGCGCGCCGCCTGCGACAAGTATTCGACCCCGGACAAGCCGCGCTTCGTGGCCGGCGCGCTCGGCCCCACGCCCAAGACCGCCTCGATCTCGCCGGACGTCAACGACCCGGCCGCGCGCAACGTCACTTTCGATCAGTTGGTGACGGCCTATCTGGAGCAGACGCGCGCGCTGGTGGAAGGCGGCGCTGACGTGCTGCTGGTCGAGACCATCTTCGACACCCTGAATTGCAAGGCCGCGCTGTTCGCCATCGATACCTTCTTCGAAGAATCGGGCAAGCGCCTGCCCATCATGATTTCCGGCACCGTCACCGACGCGTCCGGCCGCATCCTGTCGGGCCAGACCGTGACCGCGTTCTGGAACTCCATCCGCCATGCGCGCCCGCTGACGGTGGGCCTGAACTGCGCGCTGGGCGCGGCGCTGATGCGTCCCTACGCGGAAGAGCTGTCCCGGATCGCCGACACCTACGTCTGCATCTATCCGAACGCCGGCCTGCCCAACCCGATGAGCGACACCGGCTTCGACGAGACACCGGACGTCACCTCGGCGCTGCTCAAGGAATTCGCCGAGAGCGGCTTCGTCAACGTCGCCGGCGGTTGCTGCGGCACCACGCCGCCGCACATCAAGGCCATCGCCGAGACAGTGGCTTCGATCGCGCCGCGCAAGATTCCCGAGACCACGCACGAGATGCGCCTGTCGGGCCTGGAGCCTTTCACCATCAATGACGAGTCGCTCTACGTCAACGTCGGCGAACGCACCAACGTCACGGGTTCCAAGGCCTTCGCCCGCCTGATCCTCAACGAACAATACGACGAGGCGCTGGCCGTGGCGCGCCAGCAGGTCGAGAACGGCGCGCAGATCATCGACATCAACATGGACGAGGCGATGCTGGATTCGGTCGCCGCCATGACGCGTTTCCTCAACCTGATCGCCTCCGAGCCCGACATCGCGCGCGTGCCCATCATGATCGACTCCTCCAAGTGGGAAGTCATCGAGGCCGGCCTGAAGTGCGTGCAGGGCAAGTCCATCGTCAACTCCATCTCGATGAAGGAGGGCGAGGAGAAATTCCTGCGCGAAGCCAAGCTGTGCCGCCGCTACGGCGCCGCCGTGATCGTCATGGCCTTCGATGAAGTCGGCCAGGCCGACACCTTCGCGCGCAAGATCGAGATCTGCGAGCGCGCCTACCGCCTGCTGGTGGACAAGCTGGACTTCCCGCCGGAAGACATCATCTTCGACCCCAACATCTTCGCGGTCGCCACCGGCATCGAGGAGCACAACAACTATGCGGTGGACTTCATCGAAGCCACGCGCTGGATCCACCAGAACCTGCCCTACGCCAAGATCAGCGGCGGCGTCTCCAACGTGTCCTTCAGCTTCCGCGGCAACGACCCGGCGCGCGAGGCGATCCACACCGTGTTCCTGTACCACGCCATCAAGGCCGGCATGACCATGGGCATCGTCAACGCCGGCATGATCGGCGTCTATGACGACCTGCCGGCCGAGCTGCGCGAACGCGTCGAGGACGTGGTGCTGAACCGCCGCGAAGACGCTACCGAGCGCATGATCGAGTTCGCCGCCAACCTGAAAGCCGGCGACAAGAAGGAAGAAGCCACGCTGGAATGGCGTAACGACAGCGTCGAGAAGCGCCTGGCGCACGCGCTGGTGCACGGCATCACGCAATGGATCGTGGAAGACACCGAAGAGGCGCGCCAGAACTTGCTCAAGAACGGTGGCCGTCCCATCCACGTGATCGAAGGTCCGCTGATGGATGGCATGAACGTGGTCGGCGACCTGTTCGGCCAGGGCAAGATGTTCCTGCCGCAGGTGGTGAAGTCGGCGCGCGTGATGAAGCAGGCCGTGGCCCATCTGGTGCCTTTCATCGAAGAGGAAAAGCGCCAGCTTGAAATCGAGACTGGCGTGGTGGCCAAGCCCAAGGGCAAGATCGTGATCGCCACCGTCAAGGGCGACGTGCACGACATCGGCAAGAACATCGTGACCGTGGTGCTTCAGTGCAATAACTTCGAAGTAGTCAACATGGGCGTGATGGTGCCGTGTTCCCAGATCCTGGCCAAGGCCAAGGAAGAGAACGCCGACATCATCGGCCTGTCCGGCCTGATCACGCCGTCGCTGGAAGAAATGGCCTACGTCGCCAAGGAAATGCAGCGCGACCCGTATTTCGCCAGCCTCAAGATGCCGCTGCTGATCGGCGGCGCCACCACCTCGCGCGCGCACACCGCGGTGAAGATCGCGCCGAACTATGAAGGCCCGGTGGTCTATGTGCCAGACGCCTCGCGCGCCGTGTCGGTGGCGCAGTCGCTGCTGACCGAGGAACAGAAGGGCCAGTACGTGGCCGACCTCCAGGCCGACTACGAACGCATCCGCGAGCAGCACGCCAACAAGAAGGCGGTGCCCATGCTGACGCTGGCGGCCGCGCGCGCCAACAAGACCAAGCTCGACTTTGCGCCGGTCAAGCCCAAGTTCATCGGCCGCCGCGTGTTCAAGAACGTCGATCTGGGCCTGCTGGCCAACTACATCGACTGGGGCCCGTTCTTCCAGACCTGGGACCTGGCCGGTCCTTACCCTGCCATCCTCACCGACGAGGTGGTGGGCGAGGCCGCCAGCAAGGTCTTCGCCGAGGCGCAGGCGATGCTCAAGAAGATCGTCGATGGCCGCTGGCTGACCGCCAACGGCGTGATCTCGATGCTGCCGGCCAATACCGTCAACGACGACGACATCGAGATCTACACCGACGACACGCGCAGTCAGGTGGCCTTCACCTACTACGGCATGCGCCAGCAGACCGAGAAGCCGGTGGTGGACGGCGTGGCGCGTCCCAATCAGTGTCTGTCGGACTTCATCGCGCCCAAGGAATCCGGCATCCAGGATTACATCGGCATGTTCGCGGTGACCACCGGCCTGGGCATCGAAAAGTACGAAAAGCGCTTCGAGGATGCCCACGACGATTACTCGTCCATCATGCTCAAGGCCCTGGCCGACCGCCTGGCCGAAGCCTTCGCCGAATACCTGCACGAGCGCGTGCGCAAGGATCTGTGGGGCTACGCGGCCGATGAGGCGCTGTCCAGCGCCGAGCTGATCAAGGAGCAGTATGTCGGCATCCGCCCGGCGCCCGGCTATCCGGCCTGCCCGGACCACACGGTCAAGGTCGATGCCTTCCGCGCCATGCAGTGTGACGAGATCGGCATGCAGCTGACCGAGTCCTACGCCATGTTCCCGGGCGCATCGGTGTCGGGCTTCTACTTCGCCCATCCGCAGTCCAAGTACTTCGTGGTCGGCAAGGTTGGCGCGGATCAGGTGGACGACATGGCCCGGCGCCGCGGCGTACCGAAGGAAGACGTCGAACGCTGGCTGGCGCCGAACCTGTAAGCGGCCGGTTCGGCCTGGTCTGGCGGGCTTGCGGCTTGGCGTTGCAAGCTGAAAGCCCGCCGGATACACTTGAATTCGCCCGCCGTCCTGCTATCATCCTCCGCCCGCTGCTTTGCCCACATCCGCGCCATGATCGATTCCGCCGACAATGCCACTCATTCGCTGCCCGTCACCGGCGCCACGCGCCTGCATTTCACCGACAATGCGCGCAGCACCTTCACGGTTGATCTCGGGCAAGATCTGCTGGGCGACTGGATCCTGACCCAGACCTGGGGCGGCGCCCAGATGTTGCGCGGCGGCGGCAAACGCATCGTGGTCGATGGTCATGAGGCCGGCCTGCAGATGCTGCAGAAGATCACGGAAAAGAAGGAGCGCAACGGCTACGACCAGGTGCATCCTTACCATGTGCGTTCGCCGGGCTTGTGATGCCTGAGTCGTGATTGTCTTGAAAGCCCGCCGTGAAGCGGGCTTTTTTCGTTGCGATGGTGGAAAATCAGCGGCGTTCGTCGCACCGCCAGGGGAGCCGCCACGGGAGCCGCCCATTCCTGCCGGCAGGCCATCTGCAGGCAAGTTCTCCCCGTGTTAGTCTGTGCAGCTCGCGCCGCCACGCCTTCGCCCTGATGTCGAAGCGATAACAACAAATCGCGCGGCCACCTCAATTCAATAAGAACACGGAGACAAACAGTGGATTCCAGCCCATCCGGCCACGCGGCCAGCCTGCATCGGGTCGATTCGTCCTATGCCGTCATGCGGCTCTTCATTACGCTGATCCTGATGATCGTCGGCGCCAGCGGCATGTATGTGATGGCGGTGGTGCTGCCGGCGGTACAGGCCGATTTCGGCGTGGATCGCGGACTGGCGTCGCTGCCCTATACGCTGACCATGCTGGGCGTGGGCGCGGGCGGCATGCTGATGGGCCGCATGGCCGACAAGGCCGGCATCATGAAGCCGCTGATGCTGGGCGGTGCCTGCCTGGGCGGCGGTTTCATCGCGGCGGCGCTGGCGCCCAACATCTGGGCCTTCATGGCGGCGCACTGTATCCTGATCGGCCTGCTGGGCACCTCCGCGACCTTCTCGCCGCTGGTGGCCGATACTTCGCTGTGGTTCCTGAAGCGCCGTGGCATCGCGGTGGCGGTGTGCGCCAGCGGCAATTATCTGGGCGGCGCCATCTGGCCACCCATCGTCCAGCATTTCGTCGAGGCGGTCGGCTGGCGCCAGACTTATATCGGCCTGGGAATCGTCTGCGCAGCGGTGATGTGTACGCTGGCCTTGCTGATGCGCGCGCGTCCGCCCGTGCAGGCGGCGGGCACGGGCGCGGCCCGGGCCGGTGCCGGCAACCGTCCGTTCGGCTTGTCCACCGGTTCGGCGCAACTGCTGCTGTGCGTGGCCGGCATCGCCTGTTGCGTGGCGATGGCCATGCCCCAGGTGCATATCGTCGCCTATTGCGGCGACCTCGGCTACGGGCCGGCGCGCGGCGCGCAGATGCTGTCGCTGATGCTGGCCTGCGGCGTGGTCAGCCGGCTGGTGTCGGGCGCCATCTGCGACCGCATCGGCGGCTTGCGTACCCTGTTGCTGGGCTCTTTCCTGCAGGGCGTGTCGCTGCTGCTGTTCCTGCCCTTCGATAGCCTGGCCTCGCTGTATGTGATCTCGGCCCTGTTCGGCCTGTTCCAGGGCGGCATCGTGCCGTCCTACGCCATCATCGTGCGCGAATATTTTCCCGCCGCCGAAGCCGGCCAGCGCGTCGGCGCGGTGATCATGACCACCATGTTCGGCATGGCCATCGGCGGCTGGATGTCAGGCAAGATCTTCGATCTTACCGGCTCCTACCATGCGGCCTTCGCCAATGGCATCGGCTGGAACCTGCTGAACTTCGCCATCGCCTTCCTCTTGCTCACGCGCGTGCGCGGTGCGCGCCTGAAGGCGGCTTGAACGGACATTGAACATCCGTCCGGTCGCGGTTGGCAGCCGGACGGCTTTCGGCTACGCTGTGGGCAGCCGGCCCGATCCACGGGCTGGATAATTCGAATAACGATTTGCCGCTCCAGCCATGCTGATCCTCTTCCTCAAAGCAGTTGTCCTGATCCCGATCACGCTCTTGCCCATCCTGAATCCGCTGGGCATCGCGCCGGTGTTCGCCAACCTGCTGGGCAACGTCAGCCGCAGCACGGAAAAGCGCATCGCGCGCCAGGTGGCGATCAATTGCTGGTTCATGCTGGTGGCGGCGATCTTCATCGGTTCGCACGTGCTGACCTTCTTCGGCATTTCGCTGCCCATCGTGCGCGTGGGCGGCGGCCTGCTGGTGGCGGTGTCGGGCTGGAAGCTCCTGAACGACAACAGCCAGGACAGTTCCATCCCGACCCAGGTCGCCAAGACCTATGACGAGGACCTGCCGGACGACGAGATCAAGGCGCGCAGCTTTTATCCGATGAGCTTCCCGTTGACGGTGGGGCCGGGCACCATCGCCGCCTCCATCACGCTGGGCGCCAATACGCCCACGCGCCTGCTGGACTGGGTGATTTCGGTGGGTAGCGCGGCCCTGGGTGCGGCGTTGACCGCAATGGTGATCTTCCTGTGCTACAACTACGCGCACAAGCTGGTGAACCTCATGGGAAGGTTGGGGACCATGGTGGTGCTGCGCCTGTCTGCCTTCATCCTGCTGTGCATCGGCATCCAGATCTTCTGGTCGGGTTTGTCGGCCTTGCTGGCGGAAGCGGGCATCAGCGGCGTGGCGCCCTGATGCCCTGCTGATATCCCGAGGGCGGTGCTATTTCAGCCAGCCCAGTTCATCCAGCGCATCCTGCACCAGTTCCAGTCGCAGCAGCGGATTGTCCAGCGCCAGCAGGCTTTGCTTCATCTCCACCGACACCGGCATCATCTCGGCCCAGCGGTTGGCGACCCAGCCGCAGTCGTCCAGCCTGAAGGGCAGGGCGATCGGCACTTCGCTCTCGGGCAGGCCCTGGCGCATCACCGATTGCAACAGGTGCTCCAGCGCCTGTGCGGTGTTCTTCAGTTCGTCGGGTATCGCGACCGCATGGTCGTCTTCCATCATCTCGACCTCGGCAGTCCACAGGCCGTGCTTCTGCTGCTCGGCCTGCAGGATGCGGAAGCGTCCGCCGCCGGTGCATGAGATCCGCATCAGGCCCACTGAAGGCGAGGACCATTCCTTGATCTGCGCCAGCGTGCCCACGCCGACGAAGCGCTCGCTCTGGCCGGGCCGGCGTACTTCCGACCCTTCGGTCAGCGCTACCACCCCGAAGCTGCTGCCCTCGGCGATGCACTTGCCGATCATGTCGAGATAGCGCACCTCGAAGATTTGCAGCGGCAGCCGCCCTTCCGGGAACAGCGTGCTGGCCAGCGGAAACAGCGGGATGGTCTGCGCCGAGATCGGCGGGCGGGGCGTGGCGGGGGCGGCGGGCATGTTCAGCTCCGCCGCGCGGTCGGATGCGCGGTCATGGCCGCAGCATATACCGGTTTTCCGCCACGCACTCGTAGCGCTGCACGATGTAGCCGTTGTCGTCCACGCTTTCCAGATAGACGTCGAACTGCCACAGCCGCGCCATGTGGCGCAGCACTTCGTTGGTGCTCTCGCCCAGCGAGCGGCCGTCGCTGCGGAAGTGGCGCAGCGTCAGGCTGCGGTTGCCGCGCGTGTTGACCGACCACACCTGGATATTGGGCTCGCGGTGATTGATATCGTACTGCCGCGACAGCGCCTGGCGCACGTACTGGAAGCCGCGTTCGTTATGGATGGCCGAGACTTCCATCTCGCTGCGCGCTTCGTCGTCCAGCACGGCGAACATGCGCATGTCGCGCATCAGCTTGGGCGACAGATATTGCGCGATGAAGCTCTCGTCCTTGAAGTTGCGCATCACGTGGTGCAGGGTTTCCAACCAGTCGCGACCGGCGATCTCGGGGAACCATTCGCGGTCTTCGGGCGACGGGCGCTCGCAGATGCGGCGGATGTCGCTCATCATCGAGAAGCCCAGTGCATACGGGTTGATGCCGTTGTAATAGGGTTTGGTGATGGGCGGCTGGAACACCACATTGCTGTGCGAATGCAGGAATTCCATCATGAAGCCATCGGTCAGCCGGCCCTGGTCGTACAGCGTGTTCAGCAGCGTGTAGTGCCAGAACGTGGCCCAGCCCTCGTTCATCACCTGGGTCTGGCGTTGCGGATAGAAGTACTGGCCGACCTTGCGCACGATGCGCACCACTTCGCGCTCCCAGGGCTCCAGCAGCGGCGCGTTCTTCTCGGCGAAATAGAGCAGGTTCTCCTGCGGCTCGGCGGGATAGCGTTCTTCCGATTGCGCGGCGGCTGCTTCCTTCTTGGCCGGCAGCGTGCGCCACAGTTCATTGACCTGCGATTGCGCATAGGCTTCGCGCTCGCGCTGGCGCGCCCGTTCCTGGGATAGCGACAGGCGTTGCGGTCGCTTGTAGCGATCCACCCCGTAATTCATCAGCGCGTGGCAGGAGTCCAGCAATTCCTCGACGCGCTCGAAGCCATGCCGCTCCTCGCATTCGGCGATGTAATTGCGGGCATACACCAGGTAATCGATGATGGCGCTGGCGTCGGTCCACAACTGGAACAGGTAATTGCCCTTGAAGAAGGAGTTGTGGCCATAGCCCGCGTGCGCGATGACCAGCGCCTGCATGGTCATCGTGTTCTCTTCCATCAGATAGGCGATGCAGGGATCGGAGTTGATCACGATCTCATACGCCAGCCCCATCTGGCCGCGCTTGTAGTCGCGCTCGGTGAGCATGAAATGCTTGCCGTAGGACCAGTGGCGGTAATTCACCGGCATGCCGTGCGAGGCATAGGCATCCATCATCTGCTCGGCCGAGATGATCTCCAGTTGGATCGGGTAGATGTCCAGCTGGTAACCCTTGGCCACGCGCGCGATCTCGTCGTTGTAGCGCTCGATCAGATCGAAGCTCCAGTCCGACGGGCAGGGCAGCGGATCGTACTTGAAGCGGGTATTCATGCGTGCACCTGCTTTTCAAAGAGTTCGCGGAACACCGGGTAGATCTCGGCCGCCGATTGCACCTTCTTCATCGCGAAGTGGGGGTGCGTATCGATGAGCTGCATGTATTCGGTCCACAGGTTCTGTTCCGGTTCCGCCACCTGGATGTAGGCGAAGTAGCGTGTGAGCGGCAGGATGGCGTTTTCCAGCAGTTCGCGGCACTTGGGCGAGTCGTCGTTCCAGTTGTCGCCGTCGGACGCCTGGGCGCCGTAGATGTTCCACTCGCTGGGCGAGTAGCGCTTGGCGATGATGTCGTGCATCAGCTCCAGCGCGCTGGACACCACGGTGCCACCGCTTTCCTGCGAGTGAAAGAAGGTGTTCTCATCGACCTCATCGGCGCGCGTGTGGTGGCGGATGAAGACCACCTCGATGTGCTCGTAGTTGCGGGTCAGGAACAGGTAGAGCAGGATGAAGAAGCGCTTGGACAGGTCCTTGCGCTGTTCGTCCATCGAGCCCGAGACGTCCATCACGCAAAACATCACGGCGCGGCTGGAGGGTTGCGGCTGGCGCACGCGGTTCACGTAGCGCAGGTCGAACGGATCGATGAAGGGGATGCGCAGGATGCGCGCCTTCAGCTGCTTGATTTCCTCTTCCAGCAGCTTGATGTCGGCGCGGTGTTCTTCCGGCTTGCGCTTGAGCAGCAGCAGCTGTTCTTCGGCGTCGTCGAGCTGGCGCTGCAGCGGCGATCCCAGGGCGATACGGCGGCCCAGCGAGCTGCGCAGCGAGCGCACGATGTCGATGTTGGTGGGCGAGCCGTCCACCGAATAACCGGCGCGCATGTTCTTCCAGCTGGGGACGGCCAGCAGGTTGGTTTCCACCAGCCGCGGCAGCTCCAGGTCTTCGAAGAAGTAATTCATGAACTCTTCGCGCGTAAGCTCGAAGGTGAAATCGTCCTGGCCTTCGCCCTCGTTGCTGGCGCTGCTGCCGCCTTCCCCCCCGCCGCCGCCCTGGCGTGGGATGCGGTCGCCCTGCAGGTAATCTTCGTTGCCCGGATGCACGGCTTCGCGGCGGCCGCCCTTGCCGTGATGGAAGAAGGGTTCGGAGACATCCTTGCGCGGAATGCTGATGCTCTTGGACTTGTCCAGATCGGTAATGCTGCGGTCGCGCACGGCGTCCGCCACCGAACGTTGTATATGCCCCTTGAAGCGCCGCAGGAAGCGCTCCCGGTTAGCAATGCTCTTGTTCTTGCCAGCCAGCCTGCGGTCGATGATCTGATGCAGCACTCGGTTCTCCTGCTAGTGGTCGGCGGCCCGTCGCCTCGACGGGCGGCGCCGAAGGGTCGCCTCGCGCGCGCGGCCGCCGTGGCCGGCGCGCAAAGCGGCGCTTACGAGGACTTGCGCACGCGCAGGTACCATTCGCACAGCAGGCGCACCTGCTTGGGCGTGTAGCCCTTGCTGACCATGCGGTTGACGAAGTCCTCGTGCTTCTGCATTTCCTCGGTGGAGCCCTTGGCGTTGAAGGAGATCACCGGCAGCAGGTCTTCGGTGTTGGAGAACATCTTCTTCTCGATCACCACGCGCAGCTTTTCATAGCTGGTCCACAGCGGGTTCTTGCCGCCGTTGTTGACCCGCGCGCGCAGCACGAAGTTGACGATCTCGTTGCGGAAGTCCTTGGGATTGCTGATGCCGGCCGGCTTCTCGATCTTTTCCAGTTCCGCGTTCAGGGCCGCGCGGTCGAAGCTCTCGCCGGTGTCGTGGTCGCGGTACTCCTGGTCCTGGATCCAGAAATCGGCGTAGGTCACGTAACGGTCGAACACGTTCTGGCCATACTCCGAATACGATTCCAGATAGGCGGTCTGGATCTCCTTGCCGATGAATTCGGCGTAGCGCGACGCCAGCGTGTCCTTCACGAAGGACAGATATTTCTGCTCGGCCTCCTGCGGGAACTGCTCGCGCTCGATCTGCTGCTCCAGCACATACATCAGGTGCACCGGGTTGGCCGCCACTTCGGTGGTGTCGAAGTTGAACACGCGCGACAGAATCTTGAACGCGAAACGCGTCGAGATGCCGTTCATGCCTTCGTCCACGCCGGCGTAGTCGCGGTATTCCTGATACGACTTGGCCTTGGGATCGGTGTCCTTCAGGTTTTCGCCGTCATACACCTGCATCTTGGAGAACAGGCTGGAATTTTCCGGCTCCTTGAGGCGCGTGAGCACCGAGAACTGCGCCATCATCTTCAGCGTGCCCGGCGCGCATGTGGCCTGCGACAGCGACGAGGTGCGGATCAGCTTTTCGTAGATCTTGATTTCTTCGGAGACGCGCAGGCAGTACGGCACCTTTACGATGAAGATACGGTCCAGCAGCGCTTCGTTGTTCTTGTTGTTGCGGAAGGCCTTCCATTCCGATTCGTTGGAGTGCGCCAGGATCACGCCGTCGAAGGGGATCGCGCCGAAACCTTCGGTGCCCTTGAAGTTGCCTTCCTGGGTCGCGGTCAGCAGCGGGTGCAGCACCTTGATCGGCGCCTTGAACATTTCCACGAATTCCAGCAGGCCCTGGTTGGACAGGCACAGACCGCCGGAGTAGCTGTAGGCGTCGGCGTCGTCCTGCGAATACTGTTCCAGCTTGCGGATATCGACCTTGCCGACCAGCGTCGAGATGTCCTGGTTGTTTTCGTCGCCCGGTTCGGTCTTGGAGATGGCGATCTGGCGCAGGATGGACGGGTAGCGCTTGACCACGCGGAACTGGCGGATGTCGCCGTTGTACTCGTGCAGGCGCTTGACGGCCCATGGGCTCAGGATGGGTTTGAGATAGCGGCGCGGGATGCCGAACTGTTCTTCCAGGATGGGGCCGTCCTCGTCGTAATCGAACAGCCCGAGCGGCGATTCGTTGACCGGCGAACCCTTGATGGAATAGAAGGGCACCTGTTCCATGAGCTGCTTCAGGCGTTCCGCAATGGACGACTTGCCGCCGCCGACCGGGCCCAGCAGATAGAGGATCTGCTTCTTTTCTTCCAGGCCTTGCGCGGCGTGGCGGAAGTAGGCGACGACCTGCTCGATGACTTCTTCGGCGCCGTAGAATTCCCGGAACGCGGGATAGACCTTGATGACCTTGTTGGCGAAGATGCGCGACAGCCGCGGATCTTCCCGAGTGTCCACCTTCTCGGGCTCGCCGATGGCCATCAGCATCCGTTCGGCAGCAGATGCATAGACCGCCGGATCGTTCTTGCAAAGATTCAGATACTCTTCAAGCGAAATTTCTTCTTCTCTGGTCTTGTCGAACCGGCTTGCAAAGCTGCTGTAGATATCCATACCACCTCCGTCGCTCCAAAAAATACGAAACAGATTTATATGTCTGGACTTGCCATCTGCGGTTATCAAAGAACGCGTCGGTGGCTCTGGAAAGCGCCATTGCCGAAGTGTTCTTTGAAAGCCGTAGCATCAACAGCACGATGCAAAAAACGTCGTTTTTATTCTATTCCTTTTCTCTTTCAGCTACTGATCGAAACCTACTTGCTTTGTTTCAGCATAGGACGGATTTATTTTCGCGTGACCACAAACAGTCATTGTTTTGCATCCCTTCTTGCAGGAATGGGCAAACCGCTCGCACGGGGCCGTGCGGAAATGCGCGAAGATGTCTTCCCCTCATGCTCTTTCAATGTGCAGCAAGGCGCTGCGGTTGACTTCACAGTGCGCTATTTTTGCGCGTTACGCCATCGTATAAACCCTGATAGGCGGTAGGGGGAAATGGCGCGAGAATGACATTTCCAGCGGCGTCTTGCCGCGCTGTTTCCCGTTCCGTGGCCGGTGTGCCCGCGTATCCCTCGCAAGCGCTGTCCGCCTGTTGCCGGTGCCTGCCGGCGGATTGCCATTCTGTTGTTCCTCCGTCGGCGCAAGCCGGCTTTTTCCCTCTACTTCGTTATAGCTGGAATCGTGCCAGATAGGGAAAAACTTCTGCCGCCGGCGCGCCGATAAGTTCTGCTGCGCTGCGAGGGATGAGGTTGCGGCGAGTTGCGCTGCGCGCGTGCAAGGTGCACCGGGTGCGGCTGACGTTGCGATGGGATGCCTCGTCGGCATCGCGCGCGCCTGGGATGAACGCGGGAAAACTTTTTTGTAACGGTGCGGTTTTGCCGGCGACGGGTGTTGCTGATCAGCCTCATTTGCGGCGCGTGCGGCATGCGTCCGGCGATTTTCCGCAGATGCATATGCGGCGTGCGTCTTGGGTGAGGGGAGCGCGAGACCCGCATTTGCAGCGGCGGAAATTCTTTAGAACATATTCATGGGCATGAATGGGGAAGTTTCATGTTTGCCATGTTTGATGGGCATTGGCAGAAACTTTCCCTGGTGCATTCTTTCCGGGCTGCCGATACTTCCTGCATCGGGAGGGAAATGATGCCCGTCAGGAAACTTTTTCCGCGCATCCCTCCGCCAGCATGGCAAATCCGCCACGCTCCATCGCCAAACGCGGCGGTTACGGCCGCCGGGCCGCCGTCAAAGCTCATAAGTCATTGACAGCTAAGTAGAAAATGCAGTCTAATTCAGGGTTCACCATCTGAAGAATTGCGCACGGTGCCGTCGCAGTGCTGTTTCAGCTTTCGACCAGTCGGAATACGAAAACGTATAAGGCAAGGGGACGAAGCGGGCCAACAAATGGTGTCAGCGATGCAGGGGCTGCCGGCTATGACAGGCGTCAGGGCATCGGTGATGCGGAACAGGCACACCGAAAGCGGTTCCAGAATTTCGATTTATATTTTGCTGTTTGCTGAATAGGCAGCCCAACTAAGCGAGTCCAACATGAAACGTACTTACCAACCTTCCGTCGTGCGTCGCAAGCGTACCCATGGTTTCCGCGCCCGTATGGCAACCCGTGGCGGCCGTGCCGTGATCAACGCACGCCGCGCCAAGGGCCGCAAGCGTCTGGCTGCTGTTTAAGCCGGGACATTGCGCTGCCGTTTCGTGTGACGGACGTACGTTCACAGCTTCAATCACGCGACTTCCCACGCGATCGGCGAATCGTTAAAACGGATGAGTTCTCATCCGTTTTTCGTTTGCGCCCCGTGCATCGTACGGAGCATTTCGTGTTGTATGCGCGCCGCAACAGCCTGCAGCACGCCCGCCTGGGCGTCGTCGCGGCCAAGCGGTTCGCGCCGCGCGCGGTGACCCGCAATACGATCAAGCGCGCTACGCGCGAGCTGTTCCGCCAGACTTCCCTGCCCGCCGTCGATTGCATCGTGCGCCTGTCGCGCCCGGTCAACACCAAGAGCAATCCGGCGACCACCGCCGCGCTCAAGGCGGCGCTGAGGGCCGAACTGGCGCAACTGTTCGCCTTTTTGCCGAACGCGCCAGCGTTTGCCAGGAAATAGGAAGTGATGAAAACGCCTTTGCTCCTGCTGTTACGCGCCTACAAGCTGGGAGTAAGCCCTTTCCTCGGGCAGAATTGCCGTTTCTATCCCAGCTGTTCCGACTATGCCGCCGAAGCGGTGCGCATCCATGGCGCGCTCAAGGGCAGCTTCCTGGCGGGCAAACGCTTGTGCAAATGCCATCCCTGGCATCCCGGCGGTCTCGATCCGGTGCCGGGCTCGCCCGACGCCGCGGCCCAGGCCGAGGCTTCTTCCGTGTCTTCGCATTCTTCGCCGCAGCTTCCCGCTGCGCGAGTTTCCCCCTCTGTGGCCGCTGACGGTTGCAGCCACTCCTGAACTCATCAATACGCATATGGATATCAAACGTACCGTCCTGTGGGTTGTATTCTCCTTCTCCCTGCTGCTGCTCTGGGATAGCTGGATGCGCCATAACGGACATCAGTCGATGTTCTTCCCGTCGGCCACCCCGACTCAGGAGCAAGCCGCGGCCAATCCCGCCGCGCCTACCGCCAGCCCGACCGGTTCGCCGGTGCCGCAGGCCGGTATGCCAGCTCCGGCGCCTGCCGGCGCTGTGCCGGCAGCGGATGTCGGCGCGGCCAAGGGTGAGACCATCACCATCACCACCGACGTGGTCAAGGCCGACTTCGACACCGTCGGCGGCGAACTCAAGCGCCTGGAGCTGCTGAACCAGCGCGACGTGGTGGATCCGACCAAGAACCTGGTGCTGTTCGACTCCGCCGCCGGGCATAACTACCTGGCGGAAAGCGGCCTGATCGGCGGCGCCTTCCCCAACCACAAGTCGCTGTTCACCGCCGAAGCCGGCCCGCGCACGCTGAGCAATGGCGACACCGTGCAACTGGTATTAAATGCCGAGCAGGATGGCGTGAAGCTGACCAAGACCTTCACCTTCAAGCGCGGCAGCTACCTGATCGACGTCAAGCACACCGTGACCAATACGACGGCCGCGGCGATCAATCCGACCCTGTACCTGCAGCTGGTGCGCGATGGCAACAAGCCCGGCGGCGAGTCGCATTTCTACAGCACCTTCACCGGCCCGGCCGTCTATACCGACGCCGAGAAGTTCGAGAAGCTGGACTTCGAGAAGATCGCCACCGGCAAGCAAGAGCACGTGAAGAAGGCCGACAACGGCTGGATCGCCATGGTGCAGCATTATTTCGTGTCGGCCATCATCCCGCCGCAGCAGGCCCAGCGCGACATCTACGCCGAACAGGTTGCGCCCAATCTCTATCGCGTCGGCGTGAAGCTGTCACTGGGCTCCATTGCGCCCAATGCCAGCCTGACGTCGGACGCCCAGCTGTATTCCGGCCCGACGGTCAACAAGACGCTGGAAGCCATCGCCCCCGGCCTGGATCTGGTGCGTGACTACGGCCACCTTGCCATCATCGCCAAGCCGATCTTCTGGCTGATGACCCACATCCATGCCGTCGTCGGCAACTGGGGCTGGACCATCATCCTGCTGACCGTGCTGATCAAGCTGGTCTTCTTCCCGCTGTCGGCCGCCAGCTATCGCAGCATGGCCAAGATGAAGGCGGTTTCGCCCAAGATGCAAGCCATCCGCGAACGCCACAAGGGCGATCCGCAGGCCATGAACCGCGAGATGATGACGCTGTACAAGACCGAAAAGATCAACCCGCTGGGCGGCTGCCTGCCCATCGCGATCCAGATCCCGGTGTTCATCGCCTTGTATTCGGCTCTGCTGGCTTCCGTGGAAATGCGCGGCGCGCCGTGGCTGGGTTGGATCCATGATCTGACTGCGCCGGATACGCTGTTCGGCACCATCCCCTACTTCAACATGCCGATCGGCCTGCTGCCCATCATCATGGCCGCGTCGATGTTCCTGCAGACCAAGTTGAACCCGACGCCGCCGGACCCGGTCCAGGCCAAGGTGATGATGTTCATGCCGCTGGTGTTCTCGTTCATGTTCTTCTTCTTCCCGTCCGGCCTGGTGCTGTACTGGGTGACGAACAACGTGCTGTCGATTGCGCAGCAGTGGGTGATCACGCGCAACATCGAGAGCGGCAAGACCAAGTAATTCCAGGTCCGTGCCAGGCCGGTCCCGCTCGCACCGGGGCCGGCAATGAAAAACCCGTGGGAATTCACGGGTTTTTTTTCGTTCCCGGATTCCGTTCAGGCCTTAACATGAGAACTGGCCGGAGATGCAAACGCGATTCCGGCCGACTACCCAGGACAACAACTATTCGCAGATGACTTTCGATTCTTCTCCCATCGCCGCCATTGCCACCGCGCCCGGGCGCGGCGGCATCGGCGTGGTCCGTATTTCGGGCAAGAACCTGGCGCCGGTGATCGCGGCGCTATGCGGCCGCGACAGCCTGCAGCCGCGCCACGCCACCTACCTGCCATTCCGCCGCGCCGACGGCGGCATGATCGACCAGGGGCTGGCGATCCATTTCCCGGCGCCGCATTCCTACACCGGCGAAGACGTGCTGGAGCTGCAGGGCCATGGTGGTCCGGTGGTGATGCAGATGCTACTGGCGCGCTGCCTGGAAGCCGGCGCCGGGGTCGGCCTGCGCCTGGCCGAGCCGGGCGAGTTCACCCAGCGCGCCTTCCTCAACGACAAGATCGACCTGGCCCAGGCCGAGGCCGTGGCCGACCTGATCGAGGCCACCACCGAGGCCGCCGCCAAGTCGGCGTCGGAATCGCTGTCCGGCGCCTTCTCCAAGGTGATCCACGAACTGGTGGAACAGGTCACCAGCCTGCGCATGCTGGTGGAAGCCACGCTCGACTTCCCGGAAGAGGAAATCGACTTCCTCAAGCAATCCGACGCGCGCGGCCGGCTCGCGACAATCCGCGCCACGCTGGAAGACGTGTTCAAGCATGCCGCCCAAGGCGCGCTGCTGCGCGACGGCCTGAACGCGGTGCTGGCGGGCAAGCCCAATGTCGGCAAGTCCTCGTTGCTGAACGTGCTGGCCGGCTCGGACGTGGCCATCGTCACCCCGATTGCCGGCACCACGCGCGACAAGGTCACGCAGACCATCCAGATCGAAGGCATGCCGCTGAACATCATCGACACCGCCGGCATCCGCGAAGCGGAAGAAGACGGCAGCGGCCCGGACGAAGTCGAGCGCATCGGCATCGAACGCACCTGGGTCGAAGTGGCCAAGGCCGACGTCATCCTGCACATGCTGGATGCCGACCGCGGTCCGACGCTGGAAGACGAAAAGATCACCGCGCGCTTTCCGGAAGGCGTGCCCATCATCCGCATCTGGAACAAGATCGACCGCTCCGGGCACAAGGCTGCGGTGGACCAGATGCCGGACGCCACCCACGTCTACATCTCGGCCTCGGAAGGGCAAGGCGTGGGGCTGCTGCGCGGCGAACTGCTGCGCATCGCCGGCTGGCAGCAAACGGTCGAATCGCGCTATCTGGCGCGTGAGCGCCATCTGCTGGCGCTGAAGGCGGCCGGCGAACATCTGGAGCAGGCTGCCACGCATGCCGCGCTCGACAACGAAGCCGGCGAGCATGCGCTGGATCTGTTCGCGGAAGAGCTGCGGCTCGCACAGGAAAGGCTGTCCGGCATCACCGGCAAGTTCACGCCCGACGATCTGCTGGGCGTGATCTTCTCGCGCTTCTGTATCGGCAAGTGATGAGCTGCACAGCTGACATCAGGCTGAAGAACGTAACAAGAAGTTAGCGTTTGGGCTTAAACGCTTGACCGGTTGATAAAACTTCGCAGCGGATGTTACAGCGTGTAAAAACGGTGGAGGTGGCTAAGGGCCGTGGTTATTCTGAAGGTCCTCCCCCTCCAATTCATCACCCCTGAGAATTGGATTTAACCCGCCGCCGCAAGGCGCGCGGGTTTTTTTACGTCCATCGTTCCGAGATACGCCGGGCTCGCGTTGCCGGTCCGGCAAAAGCGCGACCGCGCCAGCAGGAAACAGAGCGCGCTGCTAAGATGCCGCTTTTCATTCTCATGAACTCATCCACAGGAGCAAGCATGTCTTCCAATCCGCGCATCGCCGACTATCCTATCGATCCGCACTTCATCAATCGCTGGTCGCCGCGCGCCTACACCGGCGCCGACATCTCGGAAGAAACCGTGCTGATTTTCCTGGAAGCCGCGCGCTGGGCGCCGTCCGCCTACAATGCGCAACCCTGGCGCTTCGTCTATGCGCGCCGCGGCACGCCGGCATGGAACAGCCTGCTGGGCCTGCTCAACGAATTCAACCGCAGCTGGGCCGAGAAGGCATCGGTGCTGATCGTGGTGCTGTCGCGCACCGTGATGGTCCCGCCGGGCGCCAGCGAAGCCGTGCCGGCGCCGACCCATTCCTTCGACACCGGTGCGGCCTGGGGCTACATGGCGCTGCAAGCCAGCATCTCCGGCTGGCACGCGCACGGCATGGCCGGTTTCGACAAGGAAAAGGCCCGTGTGGAACTGAACGTGCCGGCCGAATTCTCCGTGGAAGCCATGGTCACCATCGGCAAGCTGGGCGACAAGTCCTCACTGCCGGAAGGCCTGCAAGCCCGCGAGCTGCCCAGCCCGCGCGAGCCGCTGTCCAAGCTGGCGTTCGAAGGGAAATTCAAGGCGTAAAAAATTTCGCAAAAGCGCGACAAAGTGCTGGCTTTTCTGAAAAGGCTCTTATAGAATAGCTGTCTTTCAGCAAGCAGCAACGCTGAAAACGGTTTTAGGAGTGGTAGTTCAGTTGGTTAGAATACCGGCCTGTCACGCCGGGGGTCGCGGGTTCGAGCCCCGTCCGCTCCGCCAATAAAGACGCCTGTTCAATGAAAGTTGAACAGGCGTTTTGCTTTTGCGCTTCCGGTGTTTCCGTTCTTCAAACCGGGAGCGGATGCGTTCGCACCAGGTCAACCTGTGGTCGCAGATCGAAGGCGCGTCGGCCTAAGCGGTTCCGGCGGCGGCCGGCGCATCTCCGGTCACCCCTCGGACCCACTCCCGGAACGCCTTGATCCCGCGCATGCCGGCATCTCCCCGCCGATAGCACAGGAAGTGCATTTCCTGTTCTATTGTCCTGAATTCTCCATTCCCGACGATCACCAGATCACCGCGCGCCAGTTCCGCTTCGGCGAAGCGCGCCGTCTCCAGCGCCACGCCCAATCCATCCACCGCCGCCGCCACCGCCAGCGAGCCGCGGTCAAACGACGGGTGCGCGCGGGCCGGCAAGCGTACGCCATGCAGGTCGAACCAATCCTTCCAGCGCACCGGATTGAGCTTGGATTCGATCAGCGTCAGCTCCAGCAGATCCAGCGGACCGCGCACCGCATGCCGCTGCAGCAGCGCCGGCGAGCACAGCGGCAGGGTCGGCTCGGTTCCCAGCGCCTCGACGATCACACCCTCGCGATGCGGCGGCGCGCCGTAGGTGATGTCGATATCGATGCCGCTGTCGCGCTGCAGATCGATGGGCTCGGCGCTGGAAGACATCTGCAGCGTGATCGCCGGATGCGCCTGCATGAATTGTCCCAGGCGCGGGCTCAGCCATTTGCTGGCGAAGCTGGGCGCGCAGTGCACGGCCAGCACCGCGCGTTCGTCGGCCTGGCGGAACACGGCGCAGGCGTCCTCGATGGCGTCGAAAGCCGGCGAGAGCTTATTGAGCAACAGTTGACCCTCCATGGTCAGCGTCACGCGCCGCGTCTGACGGATGAAGAGATCCTTGCCGCACCATTCTTCCAGCGCGCGCACCTGATGGCTGATGGCGGAAGTGGTCAGATGCAGTTCGTCGGCCGCCAGGGTGAAGCTGCCCAGACGGGCGGCTGCCTCGAAGGCACGCAGCGAAAAGAACGAAGGAAGTTTGCGCATGAAAGGTGGGATGAATGGGTGACAACCATCGACCGCATGGTTGAGCCTGATTCAACAATCGGTGAAAACTGCTCTTTTGTCAACGCGCACGCGCGCTGCCACCATGGCGCCAGCCATTCAGGCATTGCCGCCACGCATAAACAGGAGACCGCATCATGCTCGACAGCGTCAAACGCACATCCGTCTACCAGCCCGAACAACGGGGCCTGACATTCCCCGAGATCCCCGATTTCAAGAGCACCGAAGAGCATCGCCTCTATCTGAAGAAGCGCCTGGTGGCGGCTTGCCGCGCCTTCGCCCGGCAGGGGTTCGACTACGGCTTCGCCGGCCACCTGACCGTGCGCGATCCGGAGCATCCGCACCTCTACTGGACCAATCCGATGGCCGTGCATTTCGCCCAGGTGCGCATTTCCAATCTGATCCTGGTGGATCACGAAGGCCGCGTGGTGGAGGGCGAATATGCCGTCAACCGCGCCGGCTTCGTGCTGCACGCGGCGGTGCATGAGGCCCATCCCGAAATCGTGGCGATGTGCCACGCCCACACCGAATACGGCACCGCCTTCTCGACGCTGGGCCAGCCGCTGCTGCCGATCAGCCAGGACGCCGCCGCCTTCTATGAAGACCACGTGGTCATCGGTGACGAGGCCGGCCAGGTGGCGGTGGAAGTGAAAGCCGGTCACCGCGTGGCCAATGCCTTCGCCGGCGTGAAGGCCGCGATCCACCAGAACCACGGTCTCTTGACCGCCAGCCGCCACAGCATCGAATCGGCCGCCTTCTGGTTCATCGCGCTGGAGCGCTGCTGCAAGCAGCAACTGTTGATCGCCGCGACCGGCCAGACACCCCGTCTGGTGCCGGAAGACAAGGCGCGCTACAGCCGCGAACACGTCGGCAGCGACTACATCGGCTGGCTGCACTTCCAGCCCATCTACGAAGAACTGGTGGCGAGCCAACCCGACATGTTCGCCTGAGCCCGCGCAGCCACCGGCGGAGGCGCGCCCCGCATTCGCCGGCAGCCGCCCACAGAGGTGGCCGGCCCATCCACACAATGGAGACACCATGACCAGCACTACCGCCACCGGCCACGCCGGTTTCGCGCCGGCAGCCGAAGAACGGCTCTATGCCAAAGTCACCTGGCGCCTGATTCCCTTCCTGTTCATCTGCTACGTGGTCGCCTATCTGGATCGCGTCAACGTCGGCTTCGCCAAGCTGCAGATGCTCAATGAACTGCAATTCTCCGAAGCGGTGTACGGCCTGGGCGCCGGCATCTTCTTCATCGGCTATTTCATCTTCGAGGTGCCCAGCAACCTGATGCTGCATCGCTTCGGCGCGCGGCGCTGGATCGCGCGCATCATGTTCAGCTGGGGCATCATCTCCGGCGCCATGATGTTCGTGCAGACACCGACGGTGTTCTACATCATGCGCTTCTTCCTGGGCGTGGCCGAGGCCGGGTTCTTCCCCGGCATCATTCTTTACCTGACCTACTGGTATCCCTCGGCGCGCCGCGCCAAGGTGACCTCGCTGTTCATGACCGGGATTCCCATGGCCGGCGTGCTGGGCGGCCCGCTGTCGGGCTGGATCCTGGCGAGCTTCGATGGCACGCACGGCATGTCCGGCTGGAAGTGGCTGTTCCTGATCGAGGCGCTGCCATCGCTGGCGCTGGGCGTGATGGAGCTGAAGTATCTCGACGACGGCATCGCCCGGGCCAGATGGCTCAACGACGACGAGAAGCGCGTGCTGCAAGCCAATATCGATGCCGACGACGCCAAGGTCAGCGAGCATTCGGTGCTGGGTGGCTTCCGTCATCCCATGGTGTGGGTGCTGTCGGCGGCTTACTTTGGCTTCATCATGGGCCTGTACGGCATCGGCTTCTGGCTGCCGACGCTGATCAAGTCGGCCGGCGTCAGCAATCCGGAAACCATCGGCTGGCTGGTGGCGATCCCTTATGCCGCGGCGACCTTGTGCATGATCTGGACCAGCACCAACTCCGACCGCACCGGCGAACGCCGTTGGCACGTCGCGCTGCCCGCGCTGGCCGGCGTGGTCGGCCTGATCGCCAGCACCCTGCTGCCGCAGACGCCGGGCGTGGCGGTGGCCACGCTGACGCTGGCGACCATGGGCATCATCACCGGCCTGGCGCAGTTCTGGTGCCTGCCGCCGGCTTTCCTGCGCGGCGCCGCGGCGGCTGCCGGGATCGCGGTGATCAACTCGGTCGGCAATCTGGCCGGCTTCGTCAGTCCCTTCATCGTGGGCTGGATCAAGGACGTCACGCACAGCACCAACAACGGCCTGTACGTGATTGCCGCCAGCCTGGTGGTGGCGGCCGCGATCGCCTTGTCAATGGCGAAGGACAAGGTCAACCAGCAACGCTGAGCGCGCCGCTGCGCTGACCATCAGTGCAGCGGGCAAGAAAAAAGCCGATGCATCCCAAGATGCATCGGCTTTTCAACGGGCGTCGAAGATCAGCCCTTGGCCTTGCTGCCGGTCAGTTGGTCCACCACCTGGCGCGGCGCCTCGGCGTAGTGCTTGAACTCCATCGAGTAGGTCGCGCGCCCTTGGGACAAGGAACGCAGCGTGGTCGAGTAGCCGAACATTTCCGATAGCGGGACTTCGGCGCGCACCAGCTTGCCGCCGCCCACCATGTCTTCCATGCCCTGCACCATGCCGCGGCGGGACGACAGGTCGCCCATCACGTTGCCCATGAACTCCTCGGGCGTTTCCACCTCGACCTGCATCATCGGCTCCAGCAGCATCGGACCGGCCCGCTTCATCGCTTCCTTGAAGGCCATCGAGCCGGCCATGCGGAACGCATTTTCGTTCGAGTCCACATCGTGGTACGAGCCGAAGGTCAGGGTGGCCTTCACGTCCACCACCGGATAGCCCGCCAGCACGCCTGCCTTCAGGGTTTCCTGGATGCCCTTGTCCACCGCCGGGATGAACTCGCGCGGCACGACGCCGCCCTTGATGGCATCGACGAACTCATAGCCCTTGCCGGCCGGCTGCGGTTCCAGCTTGATCACCACGTGGCCGTATTGGCCGCGTCCGCCGGACTGCTTGACGAACTTGCCCTCGACGTCTTCCACCGCCTTGCGGATCGCTTCGCGGTAGGCCACCTGCGGCTTGCCGACGGTGGCTTCGACGTTGAACTCGCGTTTCATGCGATCCACCAAGATTTCCAGGTGCAGCTCGCCCATGCCGGACATGATGGTCTGGCCCGACTCCTCGTCGGTATGCACGCGGAAGGAGGGATCCTCCTGCGCCAGACGGTTAAGGGCGATGCCCATCTTTTCCTGGTCGGCCTTGGTCTTCGGTTCCACCGCCTGCGAGATCACCGGTTCGGGGAAGATCATGCGTTCCAGGATGATCGGGTGCTCCGGATCCGACAGCGTGTCGCCGGTGGTCACGTCCTTCAGGCCCACGGCAGCGGCGATGTCGCCGGCGAACACTTCCTTGATCTCCTTGCGCTCGTTGGCATGCATCTGCAGGATGCGGCCCAGGCGTTCCTTCTTGCCCTTCACCGGGTTGTACACGGTATCGCCGGAATTGACGATGCCCGAGTACACACGGAAGAAGGTCAGTTGGCCCACGAACGGGTCGGTCATGATCTTGAAGGCCAGCGCCGAGAACGGTTCCTCGTCGGACGGATGGCGTTCGATCTCGGAATCGTCTTCGGCATGGCCGGCGATCGCCGGCACGTCGATGGGCGAGGGCAGGTAGTCGATCACCGCGTCCAGCATGGCTTGCACGCCCTTGTTCTTGAAGGCGCTGCCGGCCAGCATGGGCACGATCTCATTGGCCACCGTGCGCTGGCGCAGACCCCGTTTGATATCCTCTTCGGTCAGCGGCGAGCCGGACAAATATTTCTCCAGCAGCTGTTCGCTGGCTTCGGCGGCCTGCTCGACCATGTTGTCGCGCCACTTGCGTGCGGTGTCCTCCAGCTCCAGCGGGATGTCTTCATACTTGAACAGCACGCCCTGGCTGGCATCGTCCCAGATGATGGCCTTCATCTTGACCAGGTCGATCACGCCCGAGAAGTGGTCTTCCGCGCCGACCGGAATCTGGATCGGCACGGCCTTGCCCTTCAGGCGCTCCTCTATCTGCCGCTGCACGCGGAAGAAATCCGCGCCGATGCGGTCCATCTTGTTGACGAAGGCGATGCGCGGCACCTTGTACTTGTTGGCCTGGCGCCAGACCGTCTCGGACTGCGGCTGCACGCCGCCCACCGAGTCGTACACCATCACGGCGCCGTCCAGCACGCGCATGGAGCGCTCGACTTCGATGGTGAAGTCCACGTGGCCCGGGGTATCGATGATGTTGATGCGGTGCTCGGGATAATTGCCGGCCATGCCTTTCCAGAAAGCGGTGGTGGCGGCCGAGGTGATGGTGATGCCGCGTTCCTGCTCCTGCTCCATCCAGTCCATGGTGGCCGCACCGTTATGCACTTCGCCGATTTTGTGATTGACGCCGGTATAAAAAAGAATGCGCTCGGTGGTCGTGGTCTTGCCCGCGTCGATGTGCGCGCTGATACCGATGTTGCGGTAGTTTTCTATTCGGGTCTTGCGGCTCATGGCATGTCCTTTCTGATGGGTGCCGTCATTCCTTGGGTGGAGCGTGTGATGGATGAAATGATTTTTCGTTGAGGAACAAGGCGCTGCTGGCGCCCTTCCTGTTGGCGCAATGGAAATATTGTCCTCTCCGCAGCGCCGCCGTTTTCTTACCTTTCCCGCCACATTTATGTAACGAGGATTAGATAATAAGAATGTGGAAGGGTTTCTTCAAGAGCAAGAAGCGATATTTTTGTAATGCAGATTAAAATAAACTACACTGCGTGACAAATCCATTACCGCAACGGGTAATACCCCGCAAAGGACACCGATGATACGAACACGCGGCCGCCCGCGCAGCTTCGACCGCGAACAGGCGCTGCAGCAGGCCATGCAAGTCTTCTGGAGCAAGGGCTACGAAGGCACCACCATGGCCGACCTGACCGAGGCCATCGGCGTGAAGGCGCCCAGCCTGTACGCCGCTTTCGGCGACAAGAACGCGCTGTTCCGCGAGGCGGTCGATTTCTATTCGCGCACCGTCAGCGCCGAGCCGCTGCGGCAATTGCAGGCCGGCAACGGCATTCATGAGGACTTGTACGGCATGCTGCGCGCCAGCGTGCGGATGTATTCCGGCAAGAGCGGCGCGCCGGGGCTGCCGACGGGGCGGGGATGCATGGTGGTGATCTCGGCCATCAACTGTGCTCCGGAAAACGCCGAGCACAGCGATGCGCTTTCGCAACGTCGCCACAAGCGCCGTAACGAGATCCGCGCGCGGCTGTTGCGGGCGCAGCGCGAGGGCGAGATCCGGGCCGATGCCGACGTCACGGCGCTGGGGGATTTCTATACGAGCTTCCTGAACGGGCTGGCCCTGGGCGCGCGCGACGGCGTGTCCAATGCGCGGCTGGCCGCCACGCTGCGGCATGCGATGCTGCCGCTGGAAAACGTGCTGGTGCAGCCCAAGGGCGCGCTCCAGACCGGCAGCCGCAAGCTCGCCAGACAGGCCGCCTGATCCTGCCGCCTCGCGCGGCGCCTGATAACGAAAAAAGGGAGCAACCAGCGTTGCTCCCTTTTTTCATTGACGGACGACCACGCGTCCGATGCTTGCGGCAGGATCAGGCGGCCTGCGCCATGGCGCCGTCGTTTTCCTTCAACTGGCCGCCCAGTGCATCGACCAGCGCCGCCAGCAGCTTGGCCAGTTCGCCGCTCATCAGCATGAAGTCGCCGTCGAAACGCTCGTCGTCGTTCTTGCCGGTGATGTCGGTGTCTTCCTTGAGCACGTCCAGCGGTGCGATGCGCTTGACCGACAGGTTCTCGGTCAGCACGAAGGACACCTTGTCGGCCCAGGTCAGCGCCAGGCGCGTGCATTGCTTGCCGGACTCGATATGGCGGCGGATGTCTTCGGCTTCCAGCGTGTGGCGCACGTAGCGCACGGTGGCCTTGCTTTCGGCGGTGGAGCGCAGCTCCGTATCCTGGTCCACCGTGAAACCGTTGGGCGCCTCGTCGCTCACCAGCCAGTCGGTCATGGCCGCGCCGGGCGACATCACGGTGCGCAGGGTTTCCAGCGGGAACTTCGGAATCGCCTTGAACAGCAGCTTGAGCACTTCCTCGGCCTTGGACGGGCTGCCGGCATCGACCAGCAGCCAGCCGTTGACCGGATCGATCCACACCCAGGTGCTGCGCACCACGCTGAAGGCGCGCGGCAGCAGCTCATCGGTGACCTGTTCCTTCAACTCCTTGGTCTGTTTGCGGCCCGGCGGGAAGCCTTGTTGTTCTTCCAGCTCGGCGGCGCGCGCCTTGGTGACCTGGTTGATCACGCTGGAGGGCAGCAGTTTTTTCTCGGTGGACAGTTGCAGCAGCAACTGGCGGTTGACCACGTGCACCAGCTTGTCATTGTTGCGCGGCGAGACCCAGCCCTGACTTTGCATTTCCAGGCTGGAACAAGCGGCGAATGCCTGGGGAGCGAGATGGGATTCGAGCTCGTCGGCGTTGACCGCCCACGGTGCGGGCAGGCGATAGATCTGGAGATTCTTAAACCACATAACGTTCCGGGGCAAAAGGGTTCATTCTACACGCCTGCCTTCGGCCAAGCGATGTCGGATTGTCCACGTTAAGCGCATAAATTTCCGCGCGCGCGCCCGCTCAGGAAGAGAACGGCAATTCGCCCTGCACCGCGCGCGGCGCGGCGGGCAATTCATCCTTTCTGGCGAGCGTGCCCACGCGCACGCCGAGCAGGCGCAGCTTCTTTTCCAGCGGTACGCGCTTGAGGCATTCGCCGGCCGCCTGGCGGATCGTGGCGGCGTCGCCGGTCGGTTCGGGCAGCGTGACGTCGCGCGTGACGCCGCGGAAATCGGCGTACTTCAGCTTGATGCCGATGGTGCGTCCGACGTAGCCCTTGCGCTTGAGATCCTCGGCCACCTTGACGCACAGCGCCGTGAAAATCTCGGACAGCCGCGCGCGGTCGTTGCGCACATGCAAGTCGCGCTCGAAGGTGGTTTCGCGGCTGATCGATTTCGGCTCGGACGACGTCTGCACCGGCCGTTCGTCAACGCCTTGCGCCACGCGGCCCAGCCATTCCGAATAGCTGCGGCCGAAATGCGCGCGCAGCATCTCCGGCGCCGCGCGCGCCAGATCGGCCACGGTCTCGATGCCCAGCGTGGCCAGCTTCTCGGCGGCCTTGGGGCCGATGCCGTTGATCTTGCGCGCCGGCAGCGGCCAGATGCGGCGCTCGATGTCGTCGCGGGTGAGGATGGTGAGGCCGTCGGGCTTGTCCAGCTCCGAGGAAATCTTGGCCAGCATCTTGTTGGGCGCCACGCCGATGGAGCAGGTCAGCGAGGTGGCCGCGCGCACCGCCTCCTTGATGCTGCGGGCGACGTCTTCCACGGTGTCGGGCCAGGCGGAGAGGTCGATATAGATCTCGTCGATGCCGCGATCCTCGATCTGCGGCGCGATGCCCGCCACCGCTTCCTTGAACAGGCGCGAATAACGACGATAAGCCTCGAAGTCGGTCGGCAGCAGGATGGCGTCCGGCGCCAGTTGCGCCGCCTTCATGATGCCCATGGCGGAAAACACGCCCAGCGCGCGCGCTTCGTAGGTGGAGGTGGTGACCACGCCGCGCCCGGCGTAGTCGCGCATGCGGAAATACTGGCGGCTGCCGTCCGGGAGATCCACCGGCCTGGCGGCCGAACCGCCGCCGATCACCACCGGCTGGCCGCGCAGTTCCGGATAGCGCAACAGCTCCACCGAGGCATAGAAGGCATCCATGTCCAGGTGGGCGATGCGGCGGCGGTCGGAATCCATGGCGGCGGGCAGACGCTGAGACGGAAGCGGGGAGGAAGATCAGTAGTGCGGCGGCTTTTCGTTGGCCGCGGCGCGATCCTGGCTGGCGTCGGACAGTTCGCGGAAGCGCTTGGCCAGCGCGCCCAGCAGCATCTCCAATTCCTCGATCTTCTTTTGCTGGCGATAGACGGTCTTGTTGAGCTCGTCCACCAGATCTTCCTGATGCGCGAGCTTCGTTTCGATATCGATGATGCGGTCTTCGCTGCTCACTTCGGTTGCTCCTCTTGCTGCCTCGGCTGCCGGTCATCGGCGGACAGCCAGTGTAATACACCGGCGCCGGCCGCGCGTCCGGTGGCGAAGCACGCGGTCAGCAGATAGCCGCCGGTGGGCGCTTCCCAATCCATCATTTCGCCGGCGCAGAACACGCCGGGCAGGGCACGCAGCATGAGCGCATCGTCCAGCGCCTCGAAGCTGACGCCGCCAGCGCTGCTGATGGCTTCGGCGATCGGGCGCGGTCGTTGCAGCGTCAGCGGCAGGGCCTTGATGGCGCGCGCCAGTTTGACGACATCGGCGAAATCTTCCTTGCTCACCAGTTCGCGCAACAGACCGGCCTTCACGCCTTTGAGGTGCAGGCGGCTTTGCAGGTGGCTGGACATCGAGCGCGCGCCGCGCGGGTGCGACAGCTCGGCCTGCACTTTTTCCAAGGTCCAGTCCGGCAGCAGGTCGAGATACAGGCGGGCGGAACCATCGGCGGCGATGGCGTCGCGCAGTCCGGCCGAGAGCGCATAGACCAGGCCGCCTTCGATGCCGTCGGCGGTGATGATGAATTCGCCGCGGCGATTGTGCATGCCGCCGCTGGGCAGCGCCACGCTGGCCACCACCGGCTTGACCGGTTCGCCGGCGCAGCGCTCGCGGAAGTGCGCGCTCCAGTCCACGTCGAAGCCGCAATTGGAGGGCACCAGCGGCGCCACTTCGACCTGTTTGTCTTGCAGCAGCGGCGCCCAGGCGCCGTCCGATCCCAGGCGCGGCCAGCTGGCGCCGCCCAGGGCCAGCACCACGGCGTCGGCCTGTACGCCGATCTCGCCGTCGGGTGCGGCCAGGCGCAGCGCGCCGTCTTCCCGCCAGCCCAGCCAGCGGTGCCGCATGTGGAAGCGCACGCCGGCCTCGCGCAGGCGGTGCAGCCAGGCGCGCAGCAGCGGCGCGGCTTTCATCTCGCGCGGGAACACGCGGCCGGAGCTGCCGACGAAGGTTTCTATGCCCAGTGCGTGGATCCAGTCGCGCAGGCGATCGGCGTCGAAGCGGCGGATGAAGGGCGCCAACTGTTCGCGCCGGTTGCCGTAGCGCGGCAGGAAGTCCGGCTGCGGTTCGGAATGGGTGATGTTCATGCCGCCCTTGCCGGCCAGCAGGAATTTGCGGCCGGCCGAGGGCATGGCGTCATAGACGTCCACCGCGGCGCCGTGCTGCGCCAGCACTTCGGCGGCCATCAGGCCAGCCGGGCCGGCGCCGATCACGGCCACGCGCTGGCCAGGGGCGAGGGAAGGTAGGTTCTGCATCGTTGTCATGCGCGGGATGATACCGCCCGCACGCGGTCCTGCGATAGCCCGGCGATATGATCGCCCGCGACATCAGCGGCGATGGGGCGCGCTGTATTTGTTTTCCAGGCGGGCGACCACCAGCGCCAGGCAGATGGTCATGGCGAAGTAGATCACGGAAATGGTGATGTAGGGTTCCCAGTAACGGGCATAGGTGCCGGCCACGGTGCGTGCGGCATAGGCCAGCTCGGCCAGGCCGATGGCCGAGACCAGCGAGGAATCCTTGAGCAGGGTGATGGCTTCGTTGCCCAGCGGCGGCAGCATGCGGCGGAACGCCTGCGGTAGCACCACGTAGCGCATGGTCAGCGAGTAATTCATGCCCAGGCTGGCGGCGGCATACGACTGGCCGCGCTCGATCGACTGGATGCCGGCGCGGAAGATCTCCGAGATATAGGCGCCGGCATTGAGCGACAGCGCCACGGCGCCCGACAGGAAAGCGCCGTAGTCTTGCTTGATGGTGCGCGCCAGTTCGCCGGAGATGAGCAGCCCGTGTTCCTAGTGCACCAGGGCCGGCATCACCGCGAAGTGCACCAGCATGATCTGCACGAACAGCGGCGTGCCGCGGAAGAACGCGACATAGAAGCCGGCCAGCCAGCGCGCCGCCTTGAGCGGCCACTTCCAGGGGCCGTGGCGCACATCGGCCAGGCGCAGCATGCCCACCAGCAGGCCGATCAGGGTGCCGATCACGATGCTGATCAGCGACACCTGCAGCGTCATCAGGACGCCTTTGGCGAACAGCGGGGCATAGCCTTGGATGATGCTCCAGCGGAAATCCATGTCGGACTCTATCGGTGGGTAGATACGTTGGGAATTGCCTGGATCCGCAAAGCGCGACGGCGGCATGCCGCCGCCGTCATCGGATCATGCCTTGCTTACTTGCCGAAGTATTGTGCGTTGATCGCGGCGAAGCTGCCGTCGGCCTTCATCTCGGCCAGCGCCTTGTTGACCTTGGCCAGCAGTTCCGGGTCATCCTTGCGCACGGCAATGCCGTAGTCTTCCTTCGGGAAGGTCGGGTCGTTGACGGTGCGCAGCTTGCTGTTGGGGTTGTTGGCGATGTAGTTCTTCACCACCGGTTCGTCAGCCACGACCGCATCGACGCCGCCGCTTTCCAGTTCCTTCAGGGCTAGCGGGGTCGATTCGAAGCGCTTGATCTTGGCGCTGTTCTTGCCCAGCACCTGCTGCACCAGGTCGTCGCCCGAGGTGCCGCTCTGGGTGCCCACGGTCAGCGCCTTGAGGTCGTCCATCTTGGTGACCTTGGTGTCATTGGCCGGCACGGCGATGGCCTGGGTCGCGACGAAATAGGGATCGGAGAAGCTGACCGACTTCTTGCGTTCGTCGGTGATGGTGATGGCCGAGATCAGCAGGTCGAGGTCGCCCTGGGCCAGCGAGTTGAAGATGCTTTCGAACGGAGTCGGCACGAACTTCACTTCGATGCCGATCTTCTTGGCCAGCACCTTCATGACGTCGATGTCGAAACCGACGACGGTCTTTTGTTCGTTTTCCGAGGAGAACGGCGCATAGGCCGATTCCACGCCGACCAGGTAGACGCGCGGCTGGGCGGCGGCTTGCGGCGCAGCGGCCTTTTCTTCCTGCTTGCCGCAGGCGGCCAGGCCCAGCATGCCGATGAAGCCGGCGGTCAGCGCCAGCGCGCGGGCGTGGCGGGAAAACATCTTGATCATCTTCAGGGTTTCCTAGAATCGAATAAGGGAAGGATCGCCGCCGCCCGCGCCGCATGCGCCGCGCTCGGTGTTTCCTGGGTGAAACGACGGGATTTTTTTGCAGGCGAGATTGTAAACCGCTGAGCCCTGCAGGCGGGCAATTGCGGGTGAAATCCGTAAATAAATTCTGCGAAAGCCACGTTTTCGCCGCGATCGGTGTCGTTTGCCGGATAAAAGTGCGGCAAAGTTGCGAAACCGGAAAGCTTTGTGTGCCGCCGCGGCCACGCCGGCGGCATCAGGCCGGATCCGGCGCCGGCTTGGGTTTTTGCAGCAAGGCCTTGAGGTTGGCCAGGCGCGCTTGCGGCGTGATCTTTTCGGCTTCCTGCGGCACCGCTTCGCCTTCGTCCAGGCGCATCTCTTTCACGAAGCGCGAGATCTGGCACTCGATCACTTCCTTGG
The DNA here is from genome assembly GCA_009914615.1 of Herbaspirillum frisingense. Taxonomy (GTDB): domain Bacteria; phylum Pseudomonadota; class Gammaproteobacteria; order Burkholderiales; family Burkholderiaceae_D; genus Herbaspirillum; species Herbaspirillum frisingense_B. The sequence goes on along the minus strand of WNDX01000005.1, from coordinate 10,123 downwards.
CGCGCTTGCGGCGCTTGCACCACGACAGATGCAGCGTGCGCTGGGCGCGCGTGATGCCGACGTACATCAGGCGGCGTTCCTCTTCGATGCGCGCCGCGGCTTGCTCGGGCGGGGTGTCGGGATCGCCCTTGTGCGGCAGGATGCCTTCTTCCACGCCGACCAGGAACACGTGCGGGAATTCCAGCCCCTTGGAGGCGTGCAGCGTGGACATGCGCACCGCGTCCTGTTCTTCGTCACGGCCTTCCAGCATGCTCATCAGCGCCACCATCTGCGTGATTTCGAGCAGGTTCTTTTCCTCGCCGTCGCGATCGCGGCCGCCGCAGGCGCGTTCCTTGAGCCAGTTGGTGAAGTCCACCACGTTTTGCCAGCGCGCCTGCGCGGCGCGCTCCTCGAAGCTGTCGTAGAGATAGAACTCATAGTTGATGGCTTCCATCATGTCGTCCAGCACCTTGCCGGCATTCTCGCCGCTGCCGGAGGGGCCGGGGCGGGTGGCGCGCGATTCCAGTGCATTGATGAAATCGCAGAACTTGCGCAGCGGCAGCAGTTGGCGGTCGGTCAGCTTGTCTTCCAGGCCGCCCTTGTAGACCGCTTCGAACAGCGAACATTGCCACTGGCCGGCCAGCGTGCCCAGCACTTCCAGCGTGGCCTGGCCGACGCCGCGGCGTGGCGTGGTGACGGCGCGGATGAAAGCGGGATCGTCGTCCTGGTTGGCGATCAGGCGCAGGTAGGCAATGATGTCCTTGATCTCGGCGCGGTCGAAATAACTCTGGCCGCCCGACATCACATAGGGGATGCGCTCGCGGCGCAGCGCCTTTTCCAGGATGCGCGCCTGGTGGTTGCCGCGGTACAGGATGGCGTAGTCGGCGAACTTGGCGTGCCGCTCGAAACGGTGGGCCGACAGCGAGATGGCGATCTGGTCGGCTTCCGATTCCTCGTCGTCCATCGCCATCACGCTGATCGGATCGCCCAGGCCGTGTTCGGACCACAAGGTCTTTTCGAACAGCTTGGGATTGTTGGCGATGACCGAGTTGGCGGCCTTCAGGATGCGGGTGCTGGAGCGGTAGTTCTGTTCCAGCTTGATCAGGTGCAGGTTGGGAAAATCCACGCCCAGCAGCTTGAGGTTCTCCATGGTGGCGCCGCGCCAGGCATAGATCGCCTGGTCGTCGTCGCCCACCGCGGTGAACATGGGCTTCTTGCCCACGCCGGTCACCAGCAGCTTGACCAGCTCGTACTGGCAGGTATTGGTGTCCTGGTATTCGTCGATGAGCAGGTAGCGCAGTTTGCGCTGCCAGCGGTCGCGCACTTCTTCGTTGCTCTGGAACAGTTCCACCGGCAGCCGGATCAGGTCATCGAAATCGACCGCCTGATAGGCCTTCAGCGTGGCCACGTAGCTGCGGAAGATGCGGGCTGCCTGGGCTTCGTCTTCGGTGGTGGCGCTCTTGAGCGCGACCTCGGGATCGACCAGGCCGTTCTTCCACAGCGAGATGGAGTTCTGGATGCCGCGGATGATGGCCTTGTCGGTGGTCACCGCCAGCTCTTGCACCAGGGAAAAGCAATCGTCGCTGTCCATGATTGAAAAGCGATCCTTCAACCCCAGATGCTTGGACTCCTGGCGCAGTATCTTGACCCCCAGCGAGTGGAAGGTCGAGACCGTGAGGTGCTTGGCCTGCTTCGGATCCTTGAGCAGCTTGGCGATGCGTTCCTGCATTTCCAGCGCGGCCTTGTTGGTGAAGGTCAGCGCGGCGATGTTGCGCGACTCGTAGCCGCAGTTCTCGATCAGGTGCGCGATCTTCTGCGTGATCACGCGCGTCTTGCCCGAGCCGGCGCCGGCCAGCACCAGGCAGGGGCCGGCCATGTAGTGGACGGCTTCGCTTTGCGGCTTGTTCAGACCGAACGATGGGGCGGACATACGGAGCGGGCGGGGGAGAAAAACGCGTCATTGTATCAGTCCCGGTTCGGACGTCCGATGTGGGACAATGGCCGCTTACAAGGTGAAGCAACACAGTCAGAGCACAACCATGAAATTCAATCATCTCATCCAGATCAACGACCCCCTCAATCCGCTGATCGATTCCCTGACACGCGACCAGGTGTGGCGTGGGCTGGTCATGCGCGCCGAGGCGCCGAAGCTGTTCATGCCGCATCTTGACGACTGCCGGTTGTCCGACAAGAGCCTGGACAGCGTGCGCCGCGAGCTGCGCTACGGTGGGCTGGTGATCGTGGACAAGGTGATCTATCTGGCGCAGATCCAGGTGCTCTACGAAGTGCCGGCACAGGGTGAAATCCCGGCCTCGCGCATGAGCATGACCATCGAGGAGCCGCAGGAGGGCGTCCTCTTCGTACGCTTCGAATACGACGACGGCCAGACGGAGACCGCGGGTAGCGAAGAAGCCTTTTACAACGAGTTCCGTCGCTCGGCCTATCAGGAAGCCGATATCGACACCGTGCGCATCATCCGCGAACTGACGGCGCGCGGCGCGCTGCATTGAATGCCCTGAACATTCCGCAAGACCAGGAAAAAGCGCGAACCGGAAACGGTCCGCGCTTTTTCATGTGGCGTGTTGCGGGGATCAGGCCAGCAGGCGTCCCAGTGCGCCGTTGACCAGCGCGCCGCCCACCACCAGCCAGCCGAACAGGATGGCGCCCAGGATCAGCGGCTTCATGCCCGCATTGCGGATCGCCGACAGGTGAGTGGACAGGCCCAACGCCGCCATCGCCATCGCCAACATCAGGGTGTCGGCTTGCAGGACTAGCTTGTTGATGCTCTCCGGCAGCGGCATGAACGAGTTGAAGAGCACCACCGCGATGAAGGCGAACCAGGGAATCGACAGCTTGCCGCGTTCGCCCGACACCGAGGGGCCGGCCTTCATCGACAGCATCAGCAGGAAGGGCGCCAGCATCATCACGCGGACCATCTTGGTGATCACCGCGACGTCAGCCGTATGCTGGTCGATCGAGCGGGCCGCGGCCAGCACCTGCGCCACTTCATGCACCGTGGAGCCGATGTAGATGCCGAAGTCGGGCAGGCGCGCGCCCCAGGCCGGTTCGCTTTGCAAGGTGTACAGCAGCGGGTAGAGGAAGATCGCCAGCGAGCCGAAGATGACCACTGTCGAGACCGCCACCGTCACCTGTTCGCTGCGCGCGCGCAGCACCGGTTCGGTCGCCATTACCGCGGCCGCGCCGCAGATCGAGCTGCCGGCGCCGATCAGCAGCGCCGCATTGCGATCCAGTTTCAGGAGTTTCACGCCGACCAGCCAGGCCAGGCCGAAGGTCGAGAGCAGCATGGCCGCATCGATCACCACGCCGGCCACGCCGACATGGGCGATGTCCTGGAAGGTCAGGCGGAAGCCGTACAGGATGATGCCGGCGCGCAGCAGCGTCTGCTTGGAAAAGCGCACGCCTTCGCCGCAGGGGGCGGCGATGCGCGGATACAGGGTGTTACCGATCACGATGCCCAGCACGATGGCCACGGTCAGCGCCGAAAAGCCATGGTTTTGCAGCCAGGCAATATCGCCCAGGCCCATGGCGGCCCAGGCCACGGCGCCGGACAGCGCCAGGCCGGCCAGGGCTGGATGCAGGATTTGAGGATGGCTTGCGGTACGCATGTTGCTCTCCACGCTGAGATGCTTTGTCGATGGAGTGCACTGTAAGCGCGGCCGCTATAAAAGAAAAACGCGTTATCTTGTTAAGATCTACCTATTGAACAGGTAGGTTGTCTGGGCATCCCCATGCGGGGGAACGCGCAGGCCAACGGGATCCCCATGAAAATTACACTCAGGCAATTGCAGATCTTCCTCGCGGTCGCGCAATCGGGCTCCACCACGGCCGCCGCCGAGATGGTGGCGCTATCGCAGTCGGCCGCCAGCGCTTCGCTCAACGAGCTGGAGAGCCTGCTCGGCGTGCAGCTTTTCGACCGCGTCGGCAAGCGCCTGATCCTCAATGACAGTGGCCGCCTGTTGCTGCCGCAGGCGCGCCACATGCTGGATGCCGCGCACACCATCGAGCGCCAGTTCGCCGATCCGGCCTCGGGCAGCGAGCTGCACATCGGCGCCTCCACCACCATCGGCAGTTACATGCTGCCGGCGATGATTTCGTCTTACCGCAAGCGCCATGCCGGCGCGCGCGTGCGGGCGCTGGTGGCCAATACCGCCGACATCGTGGATGCGGTGGTCAATTTCGAAGTCGATGCGGCGCTGATCGAAGGCCCCTGCCACGCCGACGACGTCAACGTCGAGCCATGGATGACCGACGAATTGATCGTGGTGGCCGCGCCGCATCATCCGATCGTCGAGAGCGGCCGCAAGATCAGCCTGAAGATGCTGCGCGAGGCCGACTGGCTGCTGCGCGAAGCGGGATCGGGCACGCGCGAGGCGGTGGAGCATGCGCTGATTCCCTACCTGCACCATCTGCCGTCCTCCTTCGAGTTCGGCAATTCGGAAGCCATCAAGCGCGCCACGGCCGAAGGGCTGGGCATCAGTTGCCTGTCGCGCGCGGTGGTGGAGGATCTGATCGAGTCGGGCAAGCTGGTCGAGCTGGCGACGCCGTTGCCGCTGCTGCGCCGGCATTTCTACATGGTGGTGAGCCGCCATCGGGCGCCGTCGCCCAGCCTGTCGGCGCTGCTGGAATTCTGCCGCGAATGGGCGCGCGGGCAGCAGCCGGGCTGAGCCGGCCATCCCGCGAAAATCATTACCTGATCGGTTCGAACACGCCCGCGCTGCGATTCTTTGCCACCTTGTTCCAGGCGAAGATCTGTCCGTTCATGGCGACATAGACGCCGGGCGGCAGCACCTGGGCCACACCGCAGGCGAAGCCGAAATTGAACAGGGCATCCGAATTGGCGATTTCATAGGGAATCATGGCGCCGGTCAGCACCACCGTCTTGTCCTGCAATGCCTGGCCCAGCACCTGCGCGGTGAGCTGCATGGTGTCGGTGCCGTGCACGATGACGATGGCTTGCTGGGTGGAGCTCTTGCAGGAAGCCAGGATGCGCTGGCGGTCGGCGTCTTGCATCTCCAGAGAGTCGAGCAGGCGCAATTCTTCCAGGATCACTTCGGCGGTGATGCGCGCGCGCGAGATGACCTGCGGCAGATGGCTGACGCCGAAATCAAGCTGACCCGCGATCTCGTCGTAGTGCTTGTCGAAGGTGCCGCCGGTGGCGATGATGCGCAGGCTCATGATATTCCTATCAAGAAGTGAAAAACGCCGTCCGCTATCTTACACGGACGGCGACGCGGTTCTCCTTTGCCTGGGTGCGGGCATGCGGCTGTGCCGGTTTTTGCGCCTGTGCAATGACGGGATGTTCCGGAGGTGTTCTTCGCGTCGGAGAATGCAGGCCTGCGAAGCTCATGGACGCATTGCCACCTTCAGAACTTGAAATCCTCCATCGGCGCCACAGCTTCTTTCCTATAGGGTTTTTCCATCATGTCGCAAGGCAATCCGTCGCGTGCGCGCCGCGTTTTGCGGCGGTGGAAATGCTGCAGAGAAATGAGTCATATAATGGAACGGATATGAAACCACTGGCACCCGGCACCGTCATTTTCCACCGTCATCGCGGCTATGGCGTGATCGTGCTCGTCAATCTGCTGACGGGATGGATTTCCGCGCGCTTCGGCAGCGAGGTGCGTACGCTGGATTTGAACCTGTCGTCGGATGAAGTCCAGCATGCGGATGGCACGCCCATCCTGTTCCGTCTTGCGCCGTCGGATCGCATGCCGCATGCACGGTTGATGGCGATGGTGCGCGAGCTGCATCGCGCTGGCTACCAGCGGCTGTATCTTTACAGTTGGCCCAAGCCGTCCGGCCTGCATTGGCGCTGGCATCTGTTCGGCGGCCCGCGGCAGTGGATAGAACGGCCGTGGCGCGAGGGTTGGTATGGGTCGGGCGCGGATTACAACTTCAATCCGGTGATGGGCTGGGGCGACAGTCCCGCGGCGTCGCCGGAAGAGTTGGCGCGCCTGCTGGCGCAATTCGATCCGCAGGGCCTGGCGCAGGCGCTGGGCGAGGATGAGGAGCACGCCAACTGGTTCGAGTTGGTGTGCGCCACGTTGTTGCCGGATTACGCGTACAGCCTGGGTTGGCACTACAACGGCAAGATGCCCGAGCATCTCCCGGTGATCCCGGTGCGGCGCAATGTGCCCGAATATTCCGGACCGCCGCTGCCATGGCCGCCGGGCTGGCGGCACCTGTGGAAGGCGTCCGGCAAGTCGCCGCTACTGCACTACAATCCGCCGGTGCGCACCATTCACCGGATTACCCCAGAGCCTCAGGATTGAGGATGTTCTTCGGCGCGCCGGCGGCGTAGTCGAGGATGTTTTGGAAGGCGGCGCGGAAGTAGAGTTCGTAGCCGTCTTTCTCCACATAGCCCAGGTGCGGCGCGGCCACCACGTTATCCATTTTCAGCAAGGGTGAATCGACCGGCAGCGGTTCCTGCTCGTACACGTCGAGCGCGGCCAGGCCGGGACGGCCTTGCTGCAGGGCAGCTTCCAGCGCGCCGGTTTCGACCAGTTCGGCACGGCTGGTGTTGACGAAGCAGGCCGTGGGCTTCATCCGCGCCAGGTCGGCCGCCTTGACGATGCCGCGGGTGGCATCGTTGAGGCGCAGATGCAGCGTCAGCACGTCGGCCTGGCTGAAGAATTCTTCCTTGTCGGCGGCGGCTTGATAGCCATCCTTTTGCGCCTGTTCGCGGCTGGCGTCGCGTCCCCAGATCACCACGTTCATGCCGAAGGCGCGGCCGTAGCCGGCGACCATCTTGCCGATCTTTCCATAACCCCAGACGCCCAGTGTGCGGCCCTTGAGCGCGCTGCCGATGGCATTGTGATGCGGCGTGGCCGATACCTGCTGCCAGGCGCCTGCGCGCAGCGCGCTGCAGTATTGCGGCACGCGGCGCATGGCGGCCATGATCAGCGCCCAGGTCAGCTCGGCCGGCGCGGTCGGGTCGCCCACGCCCTCGGCCAGCGCGATGCCGCGCTCGGTGGCGGCGGCCACGTCGATGTGGCCGCTGACCTTGCCGGTCTGCGAGATCAGCTTCAGCAGCGGCAGCTTGTCCAGCAGCAGCTTGTTGAAGACGGTGCGCTCGCGGATCAACACCAGGGCGTCGAACGGCGCCAGTCGCGCGGCCAACTGGCCGGCGCCGCGCGCGGTGTTGGTGAATACCTTGACGTCGTGGCCGTCCAGCATGCGAAAGCAGTCCAGGTGGCGCACCGCGTCTTGATAGTCGTCGAGGATGGCAATTTTCATGATGGTCTCCGTGGCTTGGCGTTGTCGAGGTGCGCCGTCGCGGTTGGATGAGGGCGCCTGGGCGTCATCATAAAGGGATTGCCGCCTTTCGGCTTGCCGGCGCGCCAGGCTCCATGGGCGCCATCAAACGCCATCAAACGCCATCAGATCGCCACATCGATCACCAGTTTGCCGCGCGCCTGGCCGCCGGCGGCGATCGCATGCGCCTCGTTGACCTGGCCCAGCGTGAAGCGGCGCTCGTCCATCAACAAGCTGAGCTGGCCGGCGTCGGCCAGGCGCGCGGCTTCACGCATGATGTCGCCGTGATGGGCGCGGCCCTGGCCGGACAGCAGCGGCAACAGCGTGAACACGCCCGAATAGGTGGCGGCGCGGAAGGACAGCGGCGCCAGCTTGTGCGCGCCCCAGCCCAGGCAACTGACCACGTGGCCGTGGTAGCGGCGGACGGCGGCGAAAGACGCATCCAGGGTAGCGCCGCCGACGGTGTCGTAGACGATGTCGAAGCCTTCGCCGCCGGTGTGGCGGGCCACGTAATCTTCCACGCCTTCGCTGCGGTAATCGATGGCGACCGCGCCGAAGCTTTCGATCACGGCTTTCTGTTCGGCGCTGCCGGTGGCATAAACCTCGGCGCCGAAGGCACGGGCGATCTGTACCGCGATATGGCCGACACCGCCGGCACCGCCGTGCACCAGCACCTTTTGTCCGGGGCGCACCCGGGCGCGATCGACCAGGCCCTCCCAGGCGGTGATGAAGATCAGCGGCAGCGCGGCGGCCTGGCGCATGTCCAGCCGGCGCGGCTTGAGCGCCAGCAGATCGGCGTCCACCGCGGCAAATTGCGCCAGCGAGCCGGACACGCCGCCTACCCCGCCGGTCATGCCATAGACTTCGTCGCCGGGCCGGAAGCCGGTTTCATCCGGATGCACGGCATGCACCACGCCAGCCAGGTCGATGCCGAGGATGGCCGGCAGCCGGATTTGGGCGTGGGCGGCATTGCCGGACTGGATCTTGGTGTCCAGCGGATTGACGCCGCTGGCGGACACACGCACCAGTACCTGGCCGGGGCGCAGCGGCGGGATGTCGGTGTCGGCGAGGGTAAGCGGGGCGCCGAACTGGGCGAGGACGGCGGCTTGCATGGTGTTGACGGTCATGATCTGCTCCTGGCTGTTGGATGGGAACTCGCCGGCCGCCGGGTGCGGCGCGGTCGATGCAGGGCAGTGTAGGGAGACCGGCCGCGCGGAAAAACAGGGCGGCGCGCAAGTCAGAATTGCGCAACGCTGGATAATCGCCGCGGCCGCATGCCCTAGAATCGGAACCAATGCAAAGCTCAACGGGAGAGCGCGATGGACAGGCTGGACATGCTCAAGGTGTTTTGCGCGGTGGTCGAAGCCGGCGCCTTCAGCCGCGCGGCGGAGAAGCTGGCCATGTCCACTTCCTCGGTGACCAACCATGTCGCCGCACTGGAGGCGCATTTCAAGGTCCGGCTGATCAACCGCACCACGCGCAGCATGTCGCTCACCGAGGAGGGCCGGCATTGTCACGTCCAGGCGCTGCGCCTGCTGGCCGACATGGGCGAGCTGGAAGCCGGGCTGCGGGAATCGGACGCCACACCCGCCGGCGTGCTGCGGGTGGATCTGCCCAGCGTGATCAGCCGCCAGTACGTGGCGCCGGCCCTGCCGCGCTTCCTGCAGCGCTATCCGGAACTGGAGCTGCGCATCACCGTGAGCGATCGCATGATCGACATGGTGGAGGAGGGCATCGACGTGCTGGTGCGCATCGGCGAGCTGCCCGATTCCGGCATGGTGGCGCGCAAGCTGGCGGCCACGCGCTATGTCTGCTGCGCCGCGCCCGCGTTCCTGCAGCAGAACGGCTGGCCGCACTCGCCCGAATCGCTGGATCAGTTTGCGTGCCTGGGCTTTCTCAACCCGCGCACGCGCATGATCCGGCCGTGGCGATTTTCCCGGAACGGAAAAGATAGCTCGCATACGCCAGGAGGCGCGGTCATGATGGATCACGTGGAGTCCATGATCGAAGCGGGCAAAGCCGGCTGCGGCATCATCCAGCAGATGTCGGTGTCGCTGGTTCCCGCCTTGCGCAATGGCGAGCTGGTGCCGGTGTTGCCGGACTGGCAAGCGGCCGGTCCGGACATCTTCGCGCTCTATCAGCCCACTCGTCGCGAAACCGCCAAAGTGAAAGTTTTCGTTGATTTTCTGCGCGAGATATTCACATCGTGAATGGTGTGTCGCCCGCAATCCCGCGCAAATCCACTGTTTAAGCGGATTCTGTGTAAAATCATGTTATGCGCCACAGTAATGAAAAAACAGAATTTTTCAATTTGTAATTACCTACTACATAAGTCGGGTATTTTTCGCTACAAATTTCAGTAAATTCTTTTTTATCGGGGTACAATCGCTGCCACTTTCTTCCACTTTTCATTGTCGAAGAGTGAGCCAAGCCCGCGCCAAGCATGGTTGCGGGCCTAGCGGCCGATATCCCAGGATGGCGGTCGCCGTCGACAAGACCGCCGTATCGCTGGCTGGCGTGAGTATCGCCCCGCCGGTTTCTAGCAACGACGATCCTGCCGTGCCAAAACGAATTCATCAACTTGTGGCATTGGAGGTAGCATCTATGAACCAACCCCTCATGGCTGGCGTTCCCGCGGTGAATGCTCCCGCGTACGTCAAACACCAGAAACTGATCAACTGGGTCGCGGAAATCGCCGCCCTGACCAAGCCGGCTCGCATTTACTGGTGCGATGGCTCGCAGGAAATGGAATGGACGCCTCCCCCGTAAGGGCGAGATGCTAAAGTTGAAGTGAGGGAGTTGCGGTAAGAGGTGGATCCTCACGTTCCGGCGGCATCGAGTGCCCAAAGTGAGAATATAGAGGTTCTCA